>NZ_PSYW01000003.1:0-300000 GCF_003383095.1 Haloferax sp. Atlit-12N | reverse complement strand
GCTGGAAGTTGAGAACGTGGTTCGTCGCGCCGTTGATGTCCTGATAGGTGAGCGAAAGGTGCGGAAGGTCCGCGCCGACGTACTCGTTGACGCGGGTGTCGGGCGACTGGAGGTTCGCCCGGAGTTCGCCGACGATGTCGTCGCCGGTCACGTCGAGCGAGGCGCGCTCGTCGCGGCTCATATGGAACACGCAGAACTCGCTTTCGGGGTGGGCTTCGTGCGGACACTCCCACGTCGTCTGGAGGTGGGCGTCGGTCTGGACCGACGGGTCGAACGTGTACCGGCACGACGAGGAGGACATCAAGGCCGGCGTGGACTCATTTCTCGACATGGCTGGGGAGGGGTGGACGGGTGTGCCGGGGACAGCGGGTGTGGCGGATACGGTTGCGGGTGCGGACCCGGCAGGTGCGTTCGGTCGTCGGGGCGACGTTCGAACGCGCGGACAGTCGTATGTGCAACATTGTCTGGTGTTTTGATATATATCTTCGGACCGTCGTCGGCGTCAGTCGAATATCTCGCGGCGCTCGGACGCCGAGAGCTCGGCGTGAATCGCGTTGGGCGAGCAGTGTTCGCACTCGCGGGCGGGGTTGGTGCTCTGCTCGAAGGTCCAAAGCGGCCAGCCGAAGAGGAAGAAGGCCTCCATCTGGTGGCGCTCGATGATGGCCTCGGCGGGCTTGCCGCAGTTCGGACACCACTCGTCGCCGTTGGCCGGCTCTTGGAACGTCACCTTCCGGCGGCCGAATCCGGCGTTCGAGTAGGCCTCGCTTCGGGACATCTCGACGAGGTCCTCGGCGGGGTAGGGGTCGGCGTCGACCGCGTTGTCGAAGCCGGTGTCGGTCTCGACGCTCGACGCGAGGTACGGCCCGACGCTGACGGTGTTGTCGTAACCGACGAAGTGAATCGAGACCGCCGCACCTCGGCCCTCGACCCGCACCTCGTGACCGTGGCCGACGAGGTAGAGTTCCACGTCGGAGTTGACCTTCGTGAGGTCGATGTCGTGGGCCATGCCGACCGCGTAGACGCCGGTGTCGGGGGCGGTCGCGCTCCCCGACTGCTTCCAGCCGAAGGTGGACACGTCGTAGTCGTCGGGGGCGGCGACGGGCGTCGCCTCGCCCGCGTAGACGTTCTCCGCGCCGGGTGCCGAAACCGCGCCGTCGGCGGCGTCGGCCGCGACGAACACGTCTTCGGCGTCGCCGAGGAGCACGTCGCCGTCGACCGACTGGACGTAGCCGTCTTCGAGGCTGCCGCGAATCTCGGTCTCGACGGCCGCGTCGCCGACGGCCGCGTCGTCGGTCACCGGCGCGTGAGTGAAGACGTACTCGGCGTTCTGCACGGTGAGGTCGCCGGCGACGCTCGCGCCGCCGACGAACACGTCCGCGGGGTCGTGGAGTTCGACCGGGGGTCGTTCGGAGCCGTTGAGCGTCACGTCGCCGTCGTAGGTGGTGGCGTTTCGGGTCATCGTTGGGTTTTGGGAGTCATCGCTGAGCCTCTCGTTTGGGAGTCATCGTCGTCTCGGTGTACAGCGCGAGGTCGCACTCCGGGTAGGTGTGGTACGTCTCGTAGCCGCCGTCGCCGACGCGGATGGTGGTCCACGCGTCCGGGTCGAACCGATAGGCGACCGTCGCGTCGTCCGGCCCGGGGAAGTCGCCGAGCGGACGACCCTCGACGACCGTTCGGGCGTCGAGTCGGTCGCTCTCGAAGCTGAACTCGCGTTCCGCGCCGACGGAAAGCGGCGTCTCGTGCGTCCGTTCGTGCGGCAGCGGCTTGCACGAACACAGCTCGTGGAAGTCGAACGCCGGCAGGCCGACGTAGTGGGACTCGCCGATGACGGTGAGGACCGCTGGCTCGCCCGCGAGCGTCGCCGGGGCGACCGTCTTCACGTCGACGGTCGTCAGGTCCGGCACGTCGGCGCTGTAGCCGAAGTATAGTTCCGTCGGTGTCTCGACCGGCGGAGACGGGTCGGAGGCGGCGGGCGGTTCGGTGGGAGAGGGTGGGTGGGAGGGCATGGGTAGTCAGGTGTCGACGAGGATGTCGTAGTTCGGATGGAAGATGGAGTTCTCGCGGACGCCGCGGTAGTGCGGGACCGCGTGCCACTCGGCAGAGTCGTAGTGTTCCTCGCGGGCGCGGACGTACCGAGTCGCACCGTCGCCGGTGAGTCGTGGGCGCTCGCCGGGCGCGAGCACGTAGAACTGCTCGACGCGCTCGGTCTCGCCGTCGTCGTCGAGGTCCTCACGAACCCAGTACGAAAGCTCTTGGGTGAAGCCCGCTGCCCCGACGGTGTTGACGAACGCTTTGTGGTGTTCCGGGTAGGCGTCGGGGGAGTAGCCCCACGTCACCGCGACGCCGTCCTCGGAGAGGTGGGTCCGGACGGAGCGGTAGAACTCGGTCGAGTAGAGCGTGAGCAGGTCGTCGTCGGTCGCGCCGGGCACGTCGAGCAACACGAGGTCGTACGTCTCGTTCGTCTCCTGAAGGTAGCGGTAGCCGTCGGCGACCGTCGTGTTCAGCCGGTCGTACTCGTGGGCGTCGTCGTGCCAGCGGCGGAAGAAGGAGTCCGTCTTCGCGTCGCGCATGAACTCGCCGTCGAGGTCGACGTGGTCGACGGTGACGCCGTACTCCCGCAGGTGGTCGATGGCGATCCAGTCGCCGCCGCCGACGACGAGCACCTTGGTCTCGGGACCGGGTTCGACCAGCGACATCGGCACGTCGACCAGCCCTTCATGGTAGCTGTCGGCCCAACTCTCACAGAGTTGGACGGCCGCGCCGAGGCGGAGACACTGTTCTGTCCGCCCGTCGAAGTGCGGATTCGGGCCGGTGCCGGTCCACGTGCGGTTGTACCGGATGACGTGCTGGTAGGTGGTCGTCTCCTGCGAGGTGACCGTCGCCCGCATCGCGCCCGGCGGGTACTCGTTTTCGATCTGCTGTTCGAGGTAGAGTTGGGACAGGCGCTCGTCTGCGACGTCGTGCTTGGCGACGACGCCCGCGTAGGTCGCCGTCAAGAGGAGGCAGACCACGAGGAGCGACTTCGAGACCCGGGCGGCCGAGAGCGACCGGTCGGCTCGGGCGCTGTCGGTCGTGTCGGTCGCGTTCCCGCCGGGTGTGGCTCTGGTGGACGAGGTGGGTCTTGCGGACGGGGTGGCGTCGCTGAAGGGCCACCACGACCACTCGCTGAAGTGAGCGACGAAGACGAGCGCGGCGACTCCGTTGAGGAGCGCCAGCACGAATATCGTCGGGATGAGGCCGATACCCGGGTAGAGGACGCGGGCGTAGACGACAGCACCGGCGAGGCCGCCGACGTAGTCCATCGCGAGGATGACAGACAGCCCGCTTCTGCGGCCCTCCGTCCGCTCGACGGTCCAGAGGGTGCCAACGGCGGCCACGACGAAATCGTGAATTCGCGTGCCGGCGGTTCGGAGCCACGAGGGCGTCGCCGGCCCGTCGTCGTCGAGTTCGTCGAACATGCGGGTCAAAAGCGGGAGTTCGAACCCGGAGAGGAACCCGACGACGACGACGGGGAGGCGGGCGACAGTCCAGATGACCTCCGCGGGCACCGCCTGCGGGATGCGGACGCTGTTGAGGCCGACGATGAGCAGGAAGCCCGCGGGCGCGGCGGCCGCGAGAAGCACCTCGGTGCGGAAGAAGTTCCCGCCGAGGTTCGCGCCGTCGAGGTCGTCTGAGAGCGCCGCGCCGATGCCGAGGCTGAAGAAGTACAGCCCGACCGTGATGACGTACTGGGTGACCGTCCCGCCGTACATCACCGTCAGCAGTTCCGAGTAGACGAACTCGTAGGCGAAGCTACAGAACGACACCACGAAGGTGAGCGTCAGGAGCGTCGCCGTGTCGGTTCGTGTGTCAGACATCGATGGAGGGCGAGTCGGTCGCGGCGGGTGCGACAAAGACGCCGCGGCCGTTGTCGTGGTTCGTCCCGCTCAGATGCGCGGGGAGACTTTCCACTCTTCCTCGATGGAGTACCCCGCGTCACCGATGCCGTCGGTGACTTCGAGGTCGTAACACTCCCAGCGGAAGTCGTGGTTCACGTCGTCGCCGACGATGTGCGCGCCGACGCGGTACCAGCCGTCTCGACCGAGTTGGCTCCCGTCCGACATGTCGTACTCGGCGGTGCCGCTCGGGTCCTGTATCTCGCGGTCCCACGGGACCGGACCGGCCTCGGGCGCGTCGTCTCGCATCGCCGCGGTCGACCCGAGGTAGGCGATGCCGAGCGCGGCGACGCCGACGGGGAACCGACTCACCTTGCCGGCGTTGTCCTCGTACCAGTCGTCGGCGTAGTCGCCGCCGTGGTACCACGCGTGGCCGTGGACCGTCCGCGGGGCGGAGGCGTAGCCGCCCGTGCCGCGGCCGGTCGCGCCGCGGCCGCCGCCGCCGCCACCGCTTTTCGCCGCGCTCGCAACCCCGACGGGGCTGAGCGCGGCCAGCGACTGCGGGTCGAACCCCGACAGCGACGACTGGTCGGCGGCTTCGTAACGGGACATCACCCACGTCTGGTCGGCGAGGTCGACGACGAGCGAGCCGTCGGAGACCTCGAAGTCGGAGACGACGCTCGACTTTCGCGGGGGAGGGGAGTTCGAACCGAGACAGCCGGCGAGTCCGCCGGCGGCCCCGAGACCGGTCAGTTGGAGGAACGTGCGGCGCTTCATGGGGACTCTCGTCTCTGTCAATCATAAAACTAGGATAACAGTCTTGTGGTTCGATACGTCTCGTAAGGGAGAATGTCGTGTCCGCAGACTGGTTTACGGGCGGACCATCGCGAACGCGGTCCTGACGCTCCCGATGACGACCCTATCGAGCGAGTGCGTCGCCGCGCCGAACGAGACGAAGAAGACGACCATGACGAGGAACTCGACGAGCGGGAACGCGCCGAACGGGAATACGCCGACGCCGACGCCCGCGACGAGTCGGATGAACGCGATGCCCGCGTCGACGGTGCGGTCGAACGTGAGAACGGCGATAAAGCCACCGACGACGGAGACGACGGCGTAGACCAGAAGCAACGGAATGGGCGGGACCGCCCGTCCCGACCCGGCACGAGCGGCGCGTCCGCTTTCTCCGGCGACGACCCCGAGCGCCGCGAGTTGTCGGCGGAGTTGGTCAAGCGTCGTTACGACGAAGATGAACCACAAGAATGCCGCGAGTCCGAAGCCGACCGCCGACGCCGAGACCCCGGGAACGACACTGGTCAGGGTTTCGACGAGAGTCGGGGTCGCGCGCTCGACGAACAGGTAGAAGACGACGAACCCGAGCGCCGCGTCCACGGGCCCGTACGCAGGGAAGGGCTCGTGTTTGCGAGCGTGGTCTGGACCGGTGTTCGCGTGCGCGTTCATACGTGAGAAAACGTGCCGTGAGCGAATCAATCGACGACTCGATTATCACGGCTCGGGAGTCAGCCTCCGGAGAGTGGTCATCGGATGCCAATGGGGAATGGTTCGGCACGCAATCGCCGCGGTCAATCCTCAGAGGTGTAAAGTGACTCTCGGAGTTCGCTCGCGAACCGATTCACGTCCAGTCGCTCGGGTAAGTCGTTCCGCCCGTCGTGTTTCGTGAGCGAACCGGATTCGAACGCGGGGTTGCGCTTTTCGACCGTCTCCAACGGCACCTTGGTCGTGACGGCGAAGTGCTCGACCGGAGCGACGAACCCCCAGAGCGCGCCCGCGGTGTTCAGGACGACGAGAATCGGCGTCCACGGGACCGCGAGGAGCGTGAGTTTCGACTCCGACCAGTAGCTCGCGACGCCGACGCCCGTCACGACGAACAGCGTGGCGAACTCGACGAGCGAGCCGATTCGGTAGAGCATCAGATCCGGGAGCGCGCTGGGGACGAGGAACGTGATGAGGGTTATCAGCGGGATAAGCGGCGAAAAGCCCCACGCGACGAGGCGGAACTGCAGGAACATCTGATAGTGTAGCGGCAGGAGGTCCGAGTCCTGTCGCGTTCCGGAGAACCACCGTCGGCGCTGTTTGAGCATCGTCATGACCGACGGCGGAGCCTGATTGCGGAACTTGCAGTTCAGCACGCTGAAATCGAGGTCGGTGTCGGCGGCCGCGCGCCACGCGAAGTCCGTGCCCTCGGTGATGGTCTTCGAGTCCCACGTGATTCGATTTTCGAGGCTCGTCCGAACCGCGATGCCGCCGCCCCACGCGTACAGCGGGAAGCTGAATCGGCCGAACGCCCGCTGTTCGCGTTGGTAACCGATGCGGAACACCTCCGAGAGATACGTCACCCACGACCCGGTGTACAGCGGGAGTTCCGTAATCTGGACGATGTCGCCCTCCGGCAACCCCTCGAAGTTCGCCATCAGCGTGTCCTCGTCGAGGTAGAGGACGAACTCCTTGTCGCAGGGAATCTCGCGGCGCGCCCATTCGAGCGCCCGGCCCTTGTGTGACGCCGTGCAGGTGAACTCCTCCGGAACGGCGTGGACCGTCGCGCCGTCGACCGAAATCGGCTTCTCGGCGACGACCCGAACGTCGTCGAGGCCGTCGGGGACGGCGTTGACCGTCGATTGGACGATGTTGGCAGCGTCGATGGTGATGATGCGTACTTGGATGTCGTCGTAGCCGTAGGCGACGTCGTCGGCGGGGACGGTCTGTCGCCACGCGAGGACGAGCACCTCGACGAACCACGTGAAGACCGACGCCGAGTAGAGCACGAAGACGGTCCAGACGAGCATCAGGAGGACGAATATCGCCAGCTCGGACTGGACCTCGAACATGTAGATTAGAAATACATTCTTGGAATAATGAATGTACGGACTCCGGAATCGACCGACTCGGCGCGAGTCGACGCACGTTCCGTCTCGGTTTAAAAGAATTAATCACCAAAGGTTACATACATCGTTAGAGTAAACCGATATTGGACTAGTGAGTACGCATGCACGCACAACACGACCGGTCGGGGCCGGCGACCCCGCTCTCCGAGCCGATTCTCGTCCGCGGCGACAGCAGCGTGACGCTGTCCGGCCCGGAGCTACGCGGGTTGCCCGCCGAAGACCGAACGGTGACGGTCGCGTGCGCGTCGGGGACGCGGCACACCGCGACGTGGACCGGGGTTCCGGTCCTCGACCTCTTCGAAGCCGCCGGTCTCGACGACGAGACGACGCATCTCGTGGTCGAGAGTACCGACGGCTATCGGGTCTGCATCGACGTGTACGCCGCCCTCGACGCCGTCGTCGCCTACGCCCGCGACGGGACGCCCATCGGGGAGGAACACGACTACGAGACGCGCTTTATCGCGCCCGACGTCGACGGGTCGCGGACGGTGAAAGGCGTCCGCGCCGTCGAGGCGCGCGTACTCGACCCGTCTACCGACCCCGAATCGCTCGAAGACATCTCCAAGAAACCCTGACCAGATGATGCGAAAGAGACGGAATCGGCCGCCCCGAACGGACGCGGCGGAGAACACCGGCGAGTCCGCCAGTGGGTCGAGTAGGCGGGCGTTTCTCGCATCCGTCGGCGGGGTCACGGCGACCGGCCTCGCGGCGACAGCGGGCTGCCTCGGCCGAGCGGGGACGACGCCGACCGTGTCGGTTCTCGCAGCCGGGAGCCTCCAGCGGGCGCTCACCGCCGAGTTCGAAGCGCCGGAGGGAACCCGCGTGGAGGTCGAGGCACACGGTTCCGCCCGCGTGGCACGGATGGTCGACGACGACCAACGCGACCCCGACATCGTCGCCCTCGCGGACCCGACGCTGTTCGACGCGCCGCTTTCTGTCCCGTGGTACGCGACGTTCGCCAACAACGCGCTCGTCGTCGCGTACAACCCCCAGACCGACGGTGGGACGCGGGTCGCCGACGCCGCGTCGTGGCCCGACGCCCTCCTCGACGACGGCGTCAGCCTCGGTCGAACCGACCCCGACCTCGACCCGCTCGGCTACCGGACGCGGTTCGCGCTCGCGCTCGCGGCCGACTACTACGACCGGCCGGCGCTCGCCGACGACCTGCTCCGCCGCGACCAGATTTACCCCGAGACGCAACTGCTCGCGCAGTTCGACGCCGGCGGCGTCGATGCAGCGTTCGTCTACCGGAGCATGGCCGTCGAGCGCGACTACCCGTACCTCGAACTCCCGGCCGAAATCAACCTGAGCGACCCCGAACACGCGTCGGCGTACGCGTCGGTCTCCTACACGCTCCCGGAGGGTGTCACCGTCCGCGGCGGACCCATCCGGTACGCCGTGACGCGACGAACCGACACGGCGGCGGCGAAATCGGTGTTCGAGGCGCTCGTCGGGACCGCCGGCGAGTTCCTCGAACCCTCGGGGTTCACCGTGCGTGCGAGCCATCCACACTACTTCGGAGATGTCCCACAGAGAGCCTAACCGTCGCGAGAGCGGCGTCACGCGACTCCTACCCGAGACGTGGCGAGGCCTGACGCTGCTTCTCGCCGGGATGCTCCTCGTCTACTACCTGCTTCCCATCGGCGCGCTCGTCCTCGCGCAGTCGCCGGCGTCGCTGGCGGACGACGTGACGAGCGAGGTCGTCCTGACCGCCGCCACCAACTCCGTCGTCGCGGCGACGCTCAGCACGCTGGTCGCCGTCGCCTTCGGCGTCCCCTTGGCCTACTGGCTCTCGCGCACGTCGTTCCGTGGTCGGGACGTGATTCTGGCGATGGTGATGCTCCCGCTCGTGCTTCCGCCGGTCGTCAGCGGGATGTTACTGCTCAAACTCGTCGGCCCCGCGGGGCTCGGCCAACTGACGAGCGTCCCGCTCACGCGCTCGCTGGTCGGGGTCGTCCTCGCGCAGACGTACGTCGCCTCGCCGTTTCTGGTCGTGACCGCGAAGACGGCCTTCGACGGCGTGGACCGGCAACTCGAAGCGGCGGCCCGCTCGCTCGGTGAGGACCGCGTCGGGAGCGTCCGGCGCGTGACGCTCCCACTGGCGAAGCAGGGTATCCTCGCCGGCGTGACCCTGACGTTCGCGCGGGCGATGGGTGAGTTCGGCGCGACGCTCATGCTGGCGTACTACCCGCGGACGCTCCCGGTGCAAATCTGGGTGTCGTACCTCTCGACCGGCCTTGACGCCGCGTTCCCGGTCGCGCTCGTCCTCGTCGGCATCGCTGTGGGGGCGATTCTGCTGGTCCACGCGCTGGGGACGAACCCGTGGGAGTGAGGGCGGACGGAACTGGTGGAAACCGACTAGTTTGCCGAGCCGTCCGGCGACGAGAGTAGTTCGGCACCGACATCCGAATCGGCACCCACCTTCTTTACGGAGCGTTCCGTGGTCGCGAATAGAGGACTCGATGACATCGAAACAGGGTGGACACACACCGCTTTCTCCTCGCGCGACGCGAGCGTTCGAGCATCTTCGGCCCCTCGTTTCCGACCGCGACGCCGGGATGCCCGTGACCGACGCGCGCCGCCGGGTGCGCTCGGCGGGCGAAGACCCCGAAGCCGTCGACGAACTCCTGAACAAGGGGTATCTCTACGAAGTCGAAGGCGACGTGTACGTGACGTGAGGGCTGTCACGCTGGACTGGAGGCGCGCGAGTGCGGGGCGTTGGTGAAAAACCGGAGTAAGACGGCCTCACCGCGATGCCGATTGGGTTACTGCCCCGGGGGCGATGATGGCCGAGTGACCTGGTTACCGACGCCAGCGACGACATACGTCTGGTACTCCCAGTCGCCGCCAAACGCGGGTGGTCGGTCGCCCGTGTACCGCGGGTCCGTCTCGTGGACGATGTTGTAGTTGTAGTTCCCGTTGTCGTCGTAGCCGCGACAATTAATCTGGTTTCTGACCCAGCCGGTGTCTAAGAACGGGTCGTTCGCGTACGTCCCCCGGTACTGAACCTTGTAATCACAGACGGTGAGGCGGTCCTGGTCGAGTTCGTCGATGCTGGAGACCGTACCGTAAACCCGACCGTCGCCGAGGTCCCAGTACCAGTCTTCCTGCGGATACGCTCCCGAACCGTACTCGCCCTCGTACGCCAAGACCGACTTGTACGCGCCGGTAACGACCTCCCCCTCGTCAGGGATGCCGTTGCCGTCTTCGTCGTCGAACTGGCTTTTCGCGGTCGAACTCGCGTTACCCACGCCGGAGAACGCGACGAGACTCACAAGTCCTGCCGCGCTCCGAAGGACGGCTCGTCGAGTTCGTGGTTTCGTTGTCACTTCTGAACACCTCGGCTACTAGACAATGTTATGTCGTAAATAGATATTTATTTGTTATATCCAAACACTATCAGAAACCGCTGAGAGCCCCGTTTCAGAGGTAGTTGTGCGATTTCGAATTTCATTTCCAATATAATAATCCGATTTTTGTTATTTCTGGACAGGCCGATAAATCACTATCTGGAGGGTCGGTGCGTGTGGCAGCGATTCTGTCGCCGGAAAACCGACTGCCGCTCGGGGGTGAGCGGGCCACGAGATACTTACACCGCGAGCGAGACGTGCGGCGTGCATCATGAAGAAGGTCCTCGCACGAATCGGAATCGGCAACGCAACCGTCGATACCGTCCTCCCCTCCGACACCGTCCGCGCCGGCGAGACGGTCGATGCAGAAGTGCGCATCGAAGGCGGTTCGACAGAACAGGAAATCGGGAAGATTCGGTTCGAACTGGAGACCCGCTACCGGACCGAAGATGGCTACCGAGAGGTCGACATCGCACAGTACACCCTCGCGGAGAGCCTCACCATTCAACCGGACGAACGGGAGACACGGGACGTGTCGCTCGACATCCCTCACGGGACGCCCGTCACGCTCGGCAACGTCGACGTGTGGGTCGAAACCGAACTCGACATCGAGTTGGCCGTCGACCCCGAAGACAAAGACTACCTGAGCGTCCAGCCGACGCCGCGGCTACAAGCCGTCTTCGACGCGCTCGACGACCTCGGCTTCTCGCTCCACACCGCCGAGTGCGAGGCCGACCCCCACGGCGTGTTCACCTCGACTCGGCGCTTCGTACAGGAGTTCGAGTTCCGACCCACGTCGGGGCCGTTCGCCGGCGAGTTAGACGAACTCGAAGTCGTGCCGCGACCGGGCGAAGACGCGCTCGAACTGCACATCGAAGTCGACCGTCGCGGTGGCGTACTGAGCGAGCTTAGCGACCTGGACGAGCGGACGGTCCAGACGACGGTTCGGACCACCGACGCGAGCGAGATGCGCGACGAACTGGAATCGCTGATTCGCGCGAACGCCTGACGGCGGAACGCGGAGCGACTCACCCCAATCGCCTTCCGGCTACCCAACGCTTTTGCGTCGATTCGGCGTATCCCCGCGGGCATGACGACACCCGATGACATCGACCTGGACTTCGTTCCGTTCGGCGAGACGGGCCTCCAGACGAGCGAACTCCAGTTCGGGACGTGGCGGTTCGGCAAGGAGACCGAACAGGGCAACGTCGAAATCGACGAGGAGCGCGCGCACGAACTGCTCGACGCCTACGAAGCGGCCGGCGGGCGCTTCATCGACACCGCTGACATCTACGGCGGCGGCGCGAGCGAGCGCTGGATCGGCGACTGGCTCGAAGACCGAGACCGAGAGCGGTTCACCATCGCGTCCAAAATTTACTGGCAGATTCGCGACGGCGACCCGAACAGCCGCGGGACGAACCGGAAGAACATCCGGCACCGCATCGACGCCCTGCTCGACCGCCTCGACACCGACTACGTGGACGTGCTCTACATCCATCGCTGGGACGACGAGACGCCCACGCGCGAGATGATGAAGACGCTCAACGGCCTCGTCGAAGACGGGAAAGTCCACTACCTCGGCGCGTCGACGCTCCGACCGAACGCGTGGAAGGTGGCGAAGGCGAACGAAATCGCCCGCGCCGAGGGCTGGGAGCCGTTCACCGTCGCCCAACCGCGGTACAACCTCGTCGACCGCGAAATCGAGGGAGACTACCTCGAGATGACCCGCTCGTACGGCATCGCGGTCTGCCCGTGGAGCCCGCTCGGACAGGGCTTCCTCACCGGGAAATACACCCGCGAGGACGGTCTCACCGGCGAGTCCCGCGCCGCGGAGTCCAGCCGGTTCGAGGAGTCGTATCTGACCGAGGAGAACTTCGACGTGCACGACGAACTCGACGCGGTCGCCGAGGAAGTCGACGCGACGCCCGCCCAGACGGCGCTCGCGTGGCTCATGCACCGCGACGGCGTCACGGCCCCCATCGTCGGCGCGCGCACGGTCGAACAACTGACCGAGAACCTCGAAGCCGCGACTATCGACCTCACGGACGAGCAGGTCGACCGCCTGACCGAGGCGAAGCCCGACCCCTACGCGGGGCTCTAACTTCAGCGTCGAAGGAAACGGTGATGCGGCCACCGGGAGAACACAGCGTTCAATGAGTCGCCCATCGGGGCCATCGACACCGTGTACGAGTCGCCTTCAGCCGTCGATTTTGTGATCGAGCAGTGGCGAAACGGACTCGTTCGGCACGGACTCGACCAGTTGGCCGACGACGCATCAGGCCCGAACGAATAACTCTACCGAGGACACAGTAGACGTATGGCAACGAAAGACGGCGCGAACAATGAATCCGAACTCGACAGGGTGATGGAAGACATCCGTCGAGAACTCGTTCTCCGCGTCGCGAAGGCCGACCGCGACGACCACCGGGACGTGTACGACGCACTCGAACACGAGTAAACGCGGGTGTTCCGTGTGACCGCCGAGTTGGGTAACTAGTGGAACATCTGGGACTTCTTGAGTCAATATCCGGAGGGAATCCGGGGCGAACCGTACTCCGTTACACGCCCTCACGAATCGTCTTGTAGAGGTGTGCGAGCGTCTTCATCCCCGCCGCGTTCCGTTCGAGGCTGTAGAAGGGATGGAGTTCGGGGTTGAACTTCGCCTTGTATCGGTTGATGCGGCGGTTGTTCGCGCCGACGAGGTCGTAGGTCGTCCGCCCACGGTCCATCGCGTCACACATGATGTGCCAGTCGAGCAGGTCGTTGACGGCGAGGTCTGTCTCCACGTCGGTCCGCACGCCGCCCTGCCACCGCGACACCGTCTCCTTGTAGTCGACGACGAGGATGCCGCCGACGAACTCGCCGTCGGTCCGAAGGACGTAGGGTCGAATCTGCCCCTCGGGGAGGGTGGTGTAGAGGTCCGTGACGAACGCCGGGGTCGAACGGTACGAGATGCCCTGTGATTCGTAGCGCGAGGCGACCTGTTCGACGATTTGCTCGATTGCTTCGGGACCGCCCTCCTCGATGGAGTACGCGTCGTCGGGCGCGTTCCGGATGTTCGACCGGGCGTCGCTACTGAAGCTCATGAGTACGTCGTCGACCCCCGGCGAGAGGTCGACGTGGTAGGTGTACTGCGGGGTTATCGTGTAGTCGTTCCACGAGAAGGCTCTGAGGTCGTCGTACCGACCGTCGAGGCGGATGTGGGTGTAGCGCGGTCGAATCTCGTCGCGGACCCATTCGAGGCAGGCGTCGATGAACTCGTGGTGTCGGCCCTCGCGCTTTCGCTGTTTCATGTGGTCCATGTTCAAGAGGACCGGACCGAGGTACGCGACGCGAAGCTCCGGCGGCGGCGAGAACACCGTCGCTATCGGCCCTTTGTCGATGCGGAACAGCGGGAACAAGCCGACGACTTCCTCGCCTTTTCGTCCGACGAGCGGAACCAACTCCGCGCCGGCGTGCGCCGCCTGAATCTCCAGCGCGTCGTACTGATGGAACGCGTTGCCGTGCGGTGACTGTTCGACGAACGCGTCCCAACTGTGGACGTCGTCTCCAGTCGCCCGCCGAACCTCGATACTCATGAGTAGGGTGCCTGAACTGTCGCGTCCGACCCCTTTGTTATGCACCCGTTATGAGGGTTATTCGGGGCGATTCGGACGGATGACAACTACGTTCCGGCTGGCGTTAGGAATATCTAAACAAAACATTTTGATGACATTAAATCGAAGGTGTGTGAGTGTTCACGGCGCGGGACAGGGTGAGACGGAGCTCGTCAGAACCCCGTGTCCACCGTCTCGGGGACTACCCTCGCGTTTGTAAATACCGATAGAGGCAATCGTATTACGCTGAGAGACCGATATCCGACTATGACTGGCCTCTCCGAACGCGCCGCGTCGCTCGTGACGAGCGAACCGCTCATGGCGCACCTCGCGACCAGCGTCGACGACCGCCCTCACGTCGCCCCGGTCTGGTTCCACTACGCGGAGGACCGCGGGGTAATCGAGGTGCTCACCACGGGCCGGAAACTCGCCAACATCCGCGAGAATCCGCGTGTCGCGCTCTCCGTCCAGAAAGACGAGAAGGGACAGGCACAGTGGAAGGTGACGATTCTCGGGACGGCAACCGTCGTCACCGACGACGATGAGGCCGTTCGAGACGCCACGCGGCGAATCAACCGGAAGTACGGGGCCGAAGAATCCGCGTGGCCCGAAAACGAACTCGTCCGAATCTCGGTGGGGACCGCGACGGTCAGCGAGTACTGAAGTCGTCCAGTCGGCCGACGGTGCGTCAGTCGGCCGACGGCGTCTCAGTCGGACGACGGCGCGTCGGTTCGGCCGTCGTCGAACCGCCGAATCTCCCGCGAGAGCCGACCGAGGTCGAACCCGGCGTCCGTGAGTCTGGCGGCGACGAGCGCCGCCGCCGTCGACACCACAAACGCCCCGCCGAAGGAGGTGAGATACAGCGGGTCGGCGGCGGGGAGCAGGCCGCCGACGACCGGAATCGACGTGATGACGCCGCGGAGGTCGGGGAAGAACGCGAGGCCGACGGCGAGCCCGGTGAGACTGCTCGCGAGCGCACCGAGACCAGTGATTCGCGTCGAGTACAGTCCGTAGACGAGCGGGAAGGCGACGGCCGCGCCGAGCAGGTCGGCGAAGAAGAACAACCGGAGAACGCTCTGGGCCCGGAGACTGACGTAAATCGCGGCGACCGCGACGGCGATTGTGAGCGCCCGCGACCCGAGCGCGAGGCGTCGGTCGCTCGGGTCCGCGAGCAGGCGGGCGAGGTCCGCGGTCACGAGGCTCGAAAGCGCGTTGAACAGCGTGTCGATGGAACTCATCACGAGCAGGAGCGCGAGGAGGACCGCCGCGAGGACGAGCCACTCGGGGAACGCCTCCCCGAGGAGGACGAAGAAGGCGGCGTCGGCGTTGTAGCCCGCGCTCGCGGGGTCGGTGACGACGGCGGCGTTGCCGACCGCGACGACGCCGAAGAAGGCGGTGACGAACACGATGGCACCGTTGGCGAGCGCCGCGGTCCGGAAGCTCCGCCCGACAGTCTCCGACGAGTCGGCCGCGTAGATGCGCTGCCACCACGTCTGGTTGATGAGTTCCGCGCCGAGGATGGCGAACGCGAGCGCGAGCCCAAACTGCAGACCGGCGACCGCACCGAGGTCGAGGAGCGCGGGGTTCGTCGCCGTGATGCCGTCGATGGCGGCGGCGGGACCGCCGAGCGCGACGAGCGCGCCGACGAACGCGAGCAGTAAGAGCGGGATGACGACGCCCGCCTGGACTGCGTCGGTCGCGATGCTGGCACGGAGGCCGCCGTAACTCGTGTAAAGCAGGACGAAGCCGCCGACGAGGAGCGCGGTCTGCCACTGCGGAACGCCGGCGACGAGCGCGAGCGCGCCGGCGATACCAGTCAGTTCAGCGGCGAGGAAGATGAACATGTAGAGCGCGCTCACGAGGAGGACGAAAGCGTACATCGCGGTCCCGTAGCGGGCGTGGGCGTACTCGGTCAACGAGTGGCCCTCGGGGATGAGTTCCCGGATTCGCGGGCCGAGGCGGGCGTAGACGAGCATCGGGACGGCCTCGCCGACCGCGTAGCCGACGACGGCCGCAATACCGAAGCTCGCACCCGCTTCGGGGGCCGAAAAGAGCACCCAGACGCCCATGACGGACGCGACGAGCGTCGCCGTCGTTCGCCGACTTCCCGTAGAGCCACGAGCGCTGATGAGGTCCTCGACAGAGCCGACGCGACCGCGGGAGAACCACACGCCGACGCCCGTAAACGCAACGAGCGTCGCGACGGTCAGCCCGAGCGCGACGGTCGAACTCACCACCGACCGTCACCCGGTTGGGAAGACCCGCCGGTCGAGTGTGAGGGCGCGGGTGAGGTTGCAGTTGCGGTCGAATCGCCGGACGGTGCCAGTTCGTACGCCTCGTCGAAGAACGCGACCTCCAGTTCGACCGTGCGGCAGAACAGCTGTTCGAGCCGCCGTTGTCGGCGCGGTGAAGCGGCCGCGCCCTCGCGGTCGAGTTCGGTCCGGAGCCACTCGACGAACGCCGCGAAGCCGTCGACTGCGTGGAGGTCAATCCACTCGGAGAGGTAGAACCGCGAGGGCGATTCGTCGGGGTTAGTACCGGCGGTCGCCCACGACAGGTAGACCCACTCGGCAGGGACGAGCACCGCCAGCGTCTCCGCGTACCCACCCTGCCCCGCGGCGCGTTCGAGGAGGTCGATAAAGGCGCGTGTCGTCGGCGTCGTCTTCGGGTCCGAGTAGACGGACTCGGGAACGTCGAGTGCGTCGAACGCCCGCAGGAAGTAGTCGTCCTCGTCGTCGGTCAGGACGCTGAGGAACGAGACGAGTTCCGACTTCGACTCCATAGTCGGCGCGGTGCCGACAGCGTGGCCGAAGACGCCGACGAGCGTCTCCACGAAGGCGTAATCCTGTACGAGGTACTGCCTGAACACGTCGTCTGCGAGTTCGTCGGCGGCGAGTTCTCGCGTCAGTCGGTGAGCGGTCGCGTCGTCCCACGAGTCGCCCGCGCGCTTACGGAGCCAGTCGGTGAATCGCGGGTCCGACCGCGACGCGGCGAACTCGTCGTACGTCTCGGGGGCCACCGGGTCCGCGTCGGGCGAGTCGGGCGAACCAATCGAATCTGACTGATCGGCGTCGGTCATAGCGGCCACTCCTCTCGCCGCCAGGCGGCGTCCCAAAACAGGTACTCGTACTGCGCCGACGTGCGGAACAGGTCGCGGTAGCGTTCGCGGTCCGACTCGGTGGCGCTCGCGGCCACGTCGTCCATGAGCGCCTTACACCAGTCGGTGAGTTCGGTGAACTCGTCGCCGGCGTACATCTCGACCCACGCGGCGTACTGGTCGTGATCCGGGATTCCCGCATCGGCGAGTCGGAGACCAGTCTCGTTGAACCCCCACATACAGGGGAGCAGGGCGGCGACGATGTCGCCGAACGAGCCGAGCGTCGCGGTGCGAACGAGGAAATCCGTGTAGGCCCGGGTCGTCGGTGACGGCGTCGTGGCTTCGAGTTCGGCGGGGTCGATGCCGAACTCGGCGGCGTAGCTCCGGTGAAGGTCCATCTCCTCGTTGACGGTCGATTCGAGGAGGCTCGCGAACGTTCCCATCGAGTCGAGCGTCGGGGCCTTCGCGGCCCCGAGCGCGAAGAGGCGGCTGTACTCGACGAGGTAGACGTAGTCCTGCCGTACCCAGTAGCGGAACGGCTCCTCGTCGAGGCTCCCCTCCCCGAGTCGGACGACCATCGGATGGTCGAGGATGGCCGACCAGAACTCGTCGGCCTCGTCGCGAATCGTGTCTGTGAACGCCATGGCGAGTAATCGAAGAAGACGCTGAAAAGAATTATGATGAGGTGATATTCATTGGTTATCCCACGTGGAGCCCGTCCCGACTGTTGCCCGACCGCCGGTCTCAACTCGGCCAGTACGCCGGCCGCCCGGTCAGCGGTGGGTTAGCCGTCCAGTTGTCCAGTTGTCCGGTGATTAACACGTGTGAACGACCCCGGTAGTTTAAGTCGAGCGAGTGTCAACGAATCCACAAGATGTCGCACGTGAACGCCGTCGGGTCCATCGAGATTCAGAACGTCGTCGCTTCGACGGAAGTTCCGGTCGAACTCGACCTCGAACGACTCTCGCTCGATATGGACGGGACGGACTACGACCCCGAGAACTTCCCCGGACTCGTCTATCGAACCCGAGACCCGAAGTCGGCGTGTCTCGTCTTCCGGTCGGGGAAAGTCGTCTGCACCGGCGCGGACAGCGTCGACGACGTGAGCACGGCCATCGCAACGCTGTTCGACGAGTTCACTGAACTCGGCGTGCCCGTTCCCGAGGATGCGGATATTACGGTCCAGAACATCGTTTCGAGCGCCGACCTCGGCGAGGCACTCAACCTGAACGCGCTGGCCATCGGGCTCGGTCTCGAAGCCGTCGAGTACGAACCCGAGCAGTTCCCCGGACTCGTCTACCGTCTCGACGAACCGAGCGTCGTCGTCCTCATGTTCGGAAGCGGGAAAATCGTGATTACGGGGGCGAAGCGGACTGCCGACGCCGAAGCAGCGCTCGAGACAGTTGACGAGGACGTTCGCGAGCTCGGACTGTTCGGGTGAGCACTCGGTGGGTAGTCGACGGGTATTCGGTGGCCGTTGAGACACCGGGTGACGTACTGACGTGTTGGCGAAGTTGGGAAGGCGGTTAACTGGAGGTCGGGAGACGGTATCGGTGCTGACGGTGGCTGTTTTCGGGTTGTTGTATTGTTGTATTGTTGTGTTGAGTAGCAGAACTAGTAGTCTAGCTACTAGTGTTAGTCCAGTGTGTCAGTGAAGAGAACGGTATCGCGTCGTTGGATGCGTGTCGAGGTGTCGTGGCTGTTCTTCGAAATGGGTCTTGTTCATGATTCGTCCGTCTGCGCTCGGGAGTACACACACACACCCCCCTCGCGTTTGTAACGGCTACGCCAGACCCTAGGCGAATTCGACACACCCCCCTCGCGTTTGTAAATCTAGGGGCAAAATCAACCGACAACACCCCGCTCGCCGACCCACCCCCACACCGATTCGCGTTACATCCGCGAGGGTGGTGTGTCTGCACCGCCGCTCTCGTCACTCGACGTTACAAACGCGATGGTACTCCCCCGCTCGATTACAAACGCGAGGGTGGTCTCTCGGCGGCCGAGTTACAAACGCGAGTGTACCCCCACCGGCCACGTCTTCCTCGTGGCCGTCTCGCCGGTTACAAACGCGAGGGTGGTGTCTGACAGTCTTACTTGCGCGATACTACTCGTTGATCGTCGAATCCAAAACCGGGACTGAAATACCGCTCAAACGGCCGTATTTATCGCTGTTACAAACGCGAGTCCACCCCTTCACCTTTATTAGGGGAGAGTATGAATAGCGAACTCACATGACATCGGACGAGAGCGAGGGTGGGACTCGCGACCCGCTGTTTCGCTACGACCAGCCTATCTTCGCGAATGAGGATATCCTCAAAATCTCTCACCTCCCGGGTCCCGACAAGATCGTCGGTCGCGACGAGCACATGTCGAAAGTCGCACAGGCGCTCAACCCCGCCATCTTCGGACGTGAACCGACCCACCTGTTCATCTTCGGGAAGACGGGGTCTGGAAAGACGCTCACCGCCCGGCTCGTCAGCGAGCGACTTCAACACGAGGCGGTCCGCGAGGACGTCGACGTTCGCATCGCCGTCATCGACTGCGGCGAACAGCACACCGAGGCGTCGGTGATCAAGACGCTCGCCTCGCAGGTCAACGACCCATCGAAAAGCGGGATGACGATTCCCGAGCGCGGGCTGTCGACCGGCGACTACTACAACCGACTGTGGCAGGTGCTCGATACCTGTTCGGACGTGACCATCGTCATCCTCGACGAAATCGACATGCTCCGCGACGACGAGGTGCTTCGAAAGCTCTCACGCGCGGGAGAGAATCAGAAGATAGTGGATTCGCGCATCGGCATCATCGGCATCTCGAACAAGATCGACTACCCCGAGGAACTCACGGAGCGCGTCAAATCGAGCTTCGCCCACGACGAACTCGTCTTCCCGTCGTACGACGCGAACCAGCTCCGCGAAATCCTCGAAAACCGGAAGGACGCGTTCAAGCCGAGCGTTCTCACCGACGACGTGATTCCCCTCGCGAGCGCGCTCGCCGCCCAGGAACACGGCGACGCGCGGAAAGCCATCGACATCCTTCGGAACGCCGGCCGCATCGCGCGCAACGAGAGCGCCGAGACCGTCACCGACGACCACGTCCGGGCGGCGAAAGAAAAAAGCGAGGCCGACCGCTTCAGCGAACTCCTCGAAGGAACCGCCACGCAGTCGAAAGCCGTCCTCTACTCGCTCGTCCTTCAGACCGGCGGACGAAAGACCGCCGAGATTACGACGAACAAGATTTACCGACAGTATCTCACCGTCGCCGACGACCTCGACATGGACCAACTCTCTGAGCGCCGCGTGCAGGAACTCCTGCAGGAACTCGACTTCCTCAACGTCATCCAGTCGGAGGTCCGAGGCCGCGGCCGCGGGCAGGGCGTCCACGGGACCCACCGCCTGCTCGAAGACCCGGACATCGTCAAGCGGGTTCTCCTCCGGGACAGCCGTATCTCCACGCTCGAATAGCGGCGCGCGACACGCGACACGCGGCGTTCGCACGAATCCTTCGACGCCTGCGCCCGCGTCGGAAAAAAGCTACCGCACGAACCCTTAACACACGCCCGTCTCTGTCGATAGACGACCGAAACCATGGACGAGGAGTTACTCTCGTTGCTCACGAGTCTCGTCGAAATCGAGACCGAAAACCCACCGGGAGACGAGGCGGCGGCGGCGAACTTCGTGTACGACTGGCTCGAATCCCGAGGCGTCTCGGCGACGCTCATCGAGGAACCGTTCCCCGACCGACCGCAGGTCGCGGCGCGCGTCGGCGACGGCGAGCCCTCGGTCGTCCTCAACGGCCACCTCGACGTGGTCCCGGCGGGCGACCGTGACAAGTGGACGCACCCGCCGTACGAACCGACCGTCAGAGACGGCAGACTGTACGGCCGCGGGAGCGCGGATATGAAGTGCGGCGTCGCCCTCGCGATGCTCGCGACGGTCGAGTTCGCCGACGCGTTCGATTCCGGGGCCCTCGACGGCTCGGTCGTGTTCCACGCCGCCGTCGGCGAGGAGACGGCCGAACCGGGAACGAAGACGCTCCTCGAACGCGGTTACGACGGTGAGTACGGCGTCGTGCTCGAACCGACGGCGCTGCGGACCGCGACGAGCGCGAAGGGGCTCGGATGGTACGAGATTTCCGTCGGCGGCGACCCGTCACACGCGAGTCGCCCCGACGAGGGGGACAACGCGATTGGGAACGCCCGGCCCGTTCTCGACGCGCTCGAAGCGTACGACGAGGAGATTCGAGCGCGCTCCGACTCGCTCGTCGGTCACCCGACCGCGACAGTCACGCGGTTCGAGGCGGGGACGAAGGAGAACGTCGTCCCGGAGAGCGCGACGATAACGGTCGACAGGCGGTTCGTCCCCGCGGAGTCCGTCGAGGAGGTCGACGCCGAAATCGACGCACTACTCTCCGATGTCGCGGCCGAACACGACCTGCGCGTCGAGTGGACGCGAACGCGGGTCTACGAGTCCGCGGCGGTTCCGACCGACAGCGACATCGCGACGCGCTTTCGGAACGTGGCCGCCGAGCAGGCGGATATCGACCCCGAACCGTGGGGTATTCGGGCGGCGACCGACGTTCGGAACCTCGTCAACGACGCCGGGATGGACGCGATTACGTGGGGACCGGGGTCGATGGCGCAGGCCCACGCCTACGACGAGTACATTGAACTGTCGGAGGTCGAAGCCGGGTACGACATCCTCCGCACGGCGCTCCGCGGGCTGTTCGAAGCCGGTGGGAACTGAGCACTCGCCCGTCGGACGGGCGGCCCAAAAAAGCGGCTGACGTCGACGCCGGTTATTCGACGAGTTCTTCGAACCGTTCGACCGCGGCGCTCGCGACCGCCATGTCTTCGGACACCTCACCGCCGCTGACGCCGACGGTCCCGACGATTTCGCCGTCGACTTCGAGCGGATAGCCGCCGCCGAAGACGACGAGTCGGTTCTCGTCTGTCGTCTGGAGACCCCAGAGCGACTCGCCGGGCTCGGTCGCCTCGGCGAGTTCGTGCGTGGGTGTTTTGAGCGCGGCCGCCGTGTACGCCTTGTTCCGAGAGATGTCGACGCTCGCGAGCCACGCGTCGTCCATTCGGTGCTGTGCGATGAGGTTACCCTCCGGGTTCGCGACCGTAATCACCATTCGCAGTCCCATCGACTCGGCCTCCGCTTCCGCCGCTTCGATGAGTACCTTCGCCGTCTCGAGATTGATTGCATCGGACATATCGCTTCGTCGAAACCGGTCTCGACGGCCCTACTTATACGTGCGCCGCGGGTCTCGGATGGCCTACCGATTTCGCTTCTTTCCCCCGATTTCGGGTGTTTGAGTGGCCCTCGAACGACTCGGACGAGAGAACAACAAATGTAAGAATTTTTATAATTCGTGTCGCCCGCCTGTGAGACTCCATCGGAAGACGTTCGGTTCGAGGCGAACCGACTCGGTGTCCGGTCAGTCGTACAGCGGGTACTCGTCGGTCAGTTCGTCGACCTTCTGGTCGACGAACCCCTTGACCGACTCGTCGTGCGGCGCGTCGACGACCTCGTAGATGAGGTCGGCGACGGTCCGGCAGGCCTCCTCGTCGAACCCGCGGGTGGTGAGCGCGGGCGTTCCGGCGCGAATCCCGCTCGGGTTGAACGCCGAGCGACTCTCGCCGGGGACCGTGTTGGCGTTGAGGACGATACCGACCTCTTCGAGGGCCGCTTCCACGTCTTTGCCGGTCGTGTCCGGGTGGGACGGCCGGAGGTCGACGAGGACCAAGTGGGTGTCCGTGCCTCCGGAGACGAGTTCGAGGCCGCGCTCCTGTAGCCGCTCGCCGAGGGCGGCGGCGTTATCGACGACCTGCGACGCGTACTCCTCGAACTCGGGGGTCAGCGCCTCGCCGAAGCCGACGGCCTTGCCGGCGACGTTGTGCAGTATCGGGCCGCCCTGGAGACCGGGGAAGACCGCGGAATCGACGTCGTCGGCGTGTTCTTCGTCGCACATGATGATGCCGCCGCGACCCGACCGAATCGTCTTGTGGGTCGAACCGGTGACGAAGTCCGCGGTGCCGACGGGAGACGAGTGTTCGCCCGCGGCGACGAGGCCCGTGATGTGGGCGATGTCGGCGAGGTGGTACGCGTCGACCGCCTCGGCCGCGGCCTGTACGCGCTCCCAGTCGACCTCCCGTGGGTACGCGGAGTAGCCCGAGATGACGATGTCAGGGTCGAACTCCTCGGCCTTCTCGGCGAGTTGCTCGTAGTCGACGTAGCCGGTCTCGGCGTCGACCTCGTACTGTTCGACCTCGTACGTCTTCCCCGCGACGTTCACCGGATGGCCGTGGCTCAGGTGGCCGCCGTGGGTCAAATCGAGCGAGAGAATCTTGTCGCCGGGTTCGAGCACGGTGAGGAACACACCCATGTTCGCCTGCGACCCCGAGTGCGGTTGGACGTTGACGTGGTCGGCGCCCCAGAGCTCCTTGGCGCGGTCGATGGCGAGCTGTTCGACCTCGTCGGCGTGCTCACAGCCGCCGTAGTACCGGCTTCCCGGGTAGCCCTCGGCGTAGTTGTTCGTCAGCTCCGAGCTTTGGGCCTCCATAACCGCCTCGCTGACGTGGTTCTCGCTCGCTATCATGGCGAGCGTGTCGTTCTGCCGCTGGCGTTCGCCCGTCAGCGCGTCGGCGACGGCCGGGTCGGTCTCTCGAACGGTGTCGTAAGGCATCGTGAGTGCATCTCGACTCTGCGGTATAACGCTTCGCCGACCCCCCGAGACGAGGGTGGAATGACGCACCAGAACCACAACGTGACAGGACACGTATGTTCTGTGTTCGGGTCGATAAGCGTGGTGAGTGTCTCTTGGGTATTCCCGAAAGATAATCCGAACTGGGTTCGCTAACGGCCAAAATCGGCGTATTACCTATTCAGTTTCCGCCAGGCTGAGCGCCGACCAGCGATAGCTCTATATTGGAACTTCGTCACGTTTCTCACATACCGTGCTAAGAACTATCACAGACTACGGAACGTCCGGGAACCGAGGGGATACGCGCGTGCCGTCACTGCGCACCGTGGGACCGACCGCCGAGGTGTCTCGCCGATGAGTGAGGCCGAGTCCCTCCCGGTACAGTACAGCGACATCGAGCGCGCGCGCGAGCGACTCGAAAACGAGCGCGTCGTCAAGCGAACGCCGATAGAGCGGAGCACCTCGCTCGGAGACCTCGTCGGCGCGGACGTCTACCTGAAGATGGAACACCTCCAGTGGACGGGGTCGTTCAAGACGCGGGGGGCGTACAACAAGATTCGACAGGATACCGACCGCGGAATCGATGAGTTCGTGGCCGCGAGCGCCGGCAACCACGCGCAAGGCGTCGCGCTCGCGGCGACCGAGTGCGGGGCCGACTCCACGGTCGTGATGCCGGAGAACGCCCCGCAGACGAAAATCGATGCGACGCGTGACTACGGCGCTTTGGTCGAACTCGTCGGTGAGGACTTCCAGGAAACGATGGCGTACGCTCAGTCGCTCGCTGAAGGGTCGGACGCCGAGTTCGTCCACGCGTACGACGACTGCGACATCGTCGCCGGGCAGGGAACGCTCGGCGTCGAGATGTACCACGACCTCCCCGAGATGGACACCGTGGTCGTCCCCATCGGTGGTGGCGGCCTCATCTCGGGTATCGCCACTGCGATAAAACACCACGACCCCGACATTCGCGTCGTCGGTGTGCAGGCCGAGGGCGCGGAGACGGTCCACGAGAGCCTCGACAAGGGCGTCCCCGTGACGCTCGACGACACGAACACTATCGCGGACGGCATCGCCACCGGCGGCATCTCCGAGTTGACGCTTCGAACTATCGAGGAACACGTCGACGAGGTCGTCACGGTCTCCGACGGGGAAATCGCGGAGGCCATCCTCCTCTTGCTCGAACGCGCCAAGCAGGTCGTCGAGGGCGCCGGTGCCGCCTCCGTCGCCGCCATACTGAGCGACGACCTCGACGTCGAGGGCGAGACCGTCATGCCGCTTCTCTGCGGGGGAAATCTGGACATGACGATGCTCCAGACGGTGCTCGTTCACGCGCTGACCAACCGTCGCCAGACGCTCCGTCTCCGGGTTCGAATCCGGGACGAACCCGGCGAGATGGCGCGACTTTCGCGACTCATCGCCGACCGCGACGCGAACATTCACGACGTTCGCCACGTCCGCGCCGTCGACGCCCTCGACGTCGGCGAGGCCCATCTCCTGTTCCGAATCGAGACGAAGGGGGCCGAACACGCGGCGGCCGTCGTGGACACGATAGAAGACGCGGGTTATGCGGTTGACGACGTTTCGGCCCGGCGATAGCCCGCGTCGTCCGTCGCACTCGGTCTCTTCCCGCCGCTTGCCTACAAAAATAATACTTTTGACACGTTGTGTGAGTCCAGGCGGAACACAGCTTGAACGACGGGCGTACCGACGCGCTCCCCGCCAACCGAATTATCGACACAGACGAAGCGTCCGCTACGTTTCTCCGGCCGACTGCCTGATGCGCGCCACGACGTCCTCCCGACTCACGTCCGGGTCGTCGTCGGTCGTGAGTCGGCCCATCACGAATTCGAGCAGGTCGAGGTCTTGGAGCAGGTCGAGCGCGTCCATGCGTTCGAGGTCGAGCGCCTTGCCGAACTCGTAGACGGTCTTGGCGTCGTTAGCGGCGTCGGCGAGTTGACCGATTGTGACTGACTCGGGCAGGCCGATGCCGTCGGCGAGCGCCTCGGGCGACCCGTCGCCGTCCGTCGCGGGCGTCGGCGGTCGCTCGACGCCCGCCGGGTCGCCGGCGAGCGACGTTTCGTACGACGACGGCTCGTGGACGCCTTGGTCGATCATGTACCTGCGGACCGTCTCGTCCGTCACGTCCATCTCGAAGGCGTCGGCCATCCGCTCGAACGTCTCGTACCGCGCGTACACGGCTTCGAGGTACGGCGTGTCTTCGAACGCCGGCACGTTCGGATTCCGAACGGCTTCGGGCAGTTCGATATCGGCATCGTCGTCGGCCGTCTCGATTGAACTCGTCGTCGGCGTCTCGGTCGCGACCGTGACGACGACCACAGGGTCGCCGTCGAGCGAAACGTCTGTGGCGTCGACGGCGACGTGCTTGCGGTTGCTCGGCAGGACATCGTCGACGCCCAGTGTGAGCCCAATCGCCCCGTCGGAGTCGAGCGACGCGTCTCGGATTCGAACGGGTGCGTCGCCGTCGGCGTCCGACGAGAGCGCAAACTCGACATCCGCGGACGCGCCCGACTCCGTGACTGTCACGGACGACTCACGGACGCTCGTGGCGCCCGTCCGCTCGCACTCTTCGAGGAATTCGCCCAGTCGCCGAAGCGATGTGCCCACGCTCATTGTTCGTCTCGACGGACGCGCCGGGACTCCCTGAAAAGCGGTGTGGAATACTGAGTCGGTTTATATAGACCCCCAGAATATGCGTCGAAAGCTATAAGCGAGAATCTGATAGTCAAACTACTATATCGTGCCCACGAGAAACGCTTCTGTCGCGAACGTCGAAACGACTTCGTGTCTTTCAACCGAACCGGCAGCCTGGTTTGCCCGGTGTCGAATCTCTTTATCCACGAGGTGAAGCCACGATGAGTCTGATAACCGTCGCCGACATCGCGCACGACGACCTCGCGTTGACGCCGACGATTCAGTCGGAGGCCGCGAGCGAGATAGACGTCGTCTCGCAGTCCGCGACGGACCCCGAGACCGGCCTGTTCTTCTTCGTCGTGAAGTGCTCGGATGTCTCGGCGTTCGAAGCGGCGCTGGAAGTCGACCACACGGTCAGCGACTGGCAGCTCGTCTCCGAGCGGGAGGGGTCCGCGGTGTATCGTATCGGACACACGCAGGACGCGATTCTCCTCTCGCCTATCATCACGGAACTCGGCGGGCTCATGCTCGACGCGTGCAGCAACGACACGGCGGGCTGGCGGGTCCGGCTCCAGCTCTCGGACCGCGAGGCGCTCTCGGAGCTGTGGGAGTACTGCGAGTCGAACGACATCACTTTCGAGCTGAACCGGATGTTCCGACAGGACGGCTGGATGAACGGCGAGCCGAGCAAACTGACCGACGCCCAGCGCGACGCGCTCGTCGCTGCCTACGAACACGGCTACTTCGAGGAGCCGCGAGAGGCGGCGCTCGAAGACCTCTCGGAGATACTCGACATCTCGCCGACGGCCGTCAGCGGGCGCATCAGGCGGGGGACCTCGGAGCTGGTCGAGTCAATTCTCCTCGACGAGTGACCGGATGACTTCCTGAAAAAAAGGCGGGGCGGGGATTAGACCACGAGGACGTAGTCGTCCCGCGGTTCGTAGATTTCGCCGCTCATCCGCAGGTCGCGGACGGCGTCGAGCGTTTCGCCGATGGCGACGCCGTTGTCTGCGAGCGCCGCGGCGAGTCGTCCGAGTTCGACGCCGTCGGGGTGGGTCTCACCGAGTTCGGCGAGCGCCGTTTTCACGTCGCTGCTCTCGGCCTCGACGTCGAACGCGACGCGCTCCCACTCGACGTCGTGGCCGGTGACGTTCGCGTGTCGCCGGTACAGGTCGACGGCGTCGTTCGGCTCCGTGACGGAGACGTGGAGGTCGCACGCCGGGCAGGTGACGACGCCGGCGCGTGGTTTTTCGGCTAGTTTGGCATCCTCGTTTTCAGGCATTGTAAGCGTCCTGTGCGAGGCGGTGCAGTTTGTGGACGGTGTGTTCGTTCGGACCGAGCTGTGCCTGTCCGAGCGCGCCGGACGTGAGTCCCTCGTACTGCCGTTCGACGAGTTCGAAGTCCTCTTCTTGGAGCTGTCGGCTCGTCTGGACGAACTTCTCTTCTTCTTCCGACAGGTCGGAGTCGCGGAAGTAGTAGTCCGCGATGAGCTGGAAGCGCCCCTCGTCGATGGGGTCGATGATGTACGTGCCGTAGCCGTCGGCGGTGCCGTACATGTTGACCGTGAAGTTCGGCCAGAAGTAGTAGAACTTGGCCTCGTGTTCGGGGTGGATGCGCATCTCGTCGTCGACGTCCTCTTTGTGCTTGTAGTGAAGCACCCAGTGGTAGTCGTTGACTTCGAGTTCGGACTCCATGAGTTCGAGCCCCTGCACCCAGTCTTGGTGGTTCGCCTGACAGTGGTCGCACTCGGAGTAGTTCCCGCTGAACGTCTTCCAGTTGCACTCGACTTCGGAGACGTAGCGCCGGGCGTGTTCGTACTCGCCGAGCGGCAGGTCCTCGAGTTCCGTCTTCATCGACCCGGCCTGTTCGGCCAGCGAGAGGCTCGGTTCGTCCTCGAAGTTGACGAACACGAGCGGCCCAATGGCGTCCGTGTTGACCTCCATGAGCCCGTTTTCTTCGGGGTCGAGTTCGCTGACGGCGTCGTCGTCGAGGTCCGGGTTCAGGCTCGCCTCCTCGAAGCTCTTGGGGGTGCTCTGGAGCGACCCGTCGAGTTCGTACGCCCAGAGGTGGTACGGGCAGGTGATTCGATTGAGGGTTCCGGTGTCGGTCATCGGCGTGTCGTCGAGCATCTTCGACCCGCGGTGGGCACAGACGTTGTAGAACGCCCGCACGTCGCCCTCGCCGTCGCGGGTGACGATTATCTGCTTGTCACCGATGGTTCGCGTGAAGTAGTCGCCGGCGTCCGGGATGTGGGTCTCGTGGCCCGCGTAGACCCAGTACTGACCGAACACTTTCTCCTTTTCCATCTCGTGGACCTCCGGGTCGGTGAAGTACCTCGCCGGCAACGCGTTCGTTTCCGCGGTGATGTCGGCACTTACCGCACCGATCTCGTCACGATTGTTGTTCCACCGTGTCATGGGAGGAAGAAACACACATCTGTGGAAAAGGATTCGTCGGGAATAGTTGACCCGTATAAGTGGTGGTGGATATCCGAGAGCGGTCGCCGTTCGGCCGCCAGCGTCGCTCTCGGCGGGCCGGGCGTCGCTCCCTTGAAAAAGGGGCTCCGTGATACAGGTCAAGAGTGAAGGGGGGATGTTCCGAAGCGCCGGACACAATGAGTGTCCGCGACGACCGATACGACGTCGCCGTCGTCGGGGTCGGCGGGATGGGAAGCGCGACCGCGTACCACCTCGCCGACCGCGGCCTCGACGTCGTCGGTCTCGAACGCTACGACATCCCCCACTCGCAGGGGTCGTCTCACGGCATCACCCGCATCATCCGCCGCGCGTACTACGAACACCCCTCGTACGTCCCGCTCATCGAACGCGCGTACGACCTCTGGGACGACCTCGCCGAGGAGACCGGCCGCGAGGTCATCCACCGAACCGGCTCCATCGACGCCGGACCAGAGGACAACGACGTGTTCGCGGGTTCGAAACGCTCCTGTGAGGAACACGACATCCCGCACGAGGTGCTGACCGGCGCGGAGGTCAACGAGCGGTTCCCCGGCTACGAACTCCCCGAGGAGTACCGCGCGGTCTATCAGGAAGACGGCGGGTTCATCGTCCCCGAACAGGCGATTATCGCGCACACCGAAGCGGCGCAGGCCCGGGGTGCCGAGATTCGCGCCCGCGAACGGGTCGAAGACTGGGCGGAGACGAACGACGGCGGGGTGCGCGTCCGCACCGACCGCGGCGTGTACGTCGCGGACGCGCTCGTGCTCGCCGCGGGCGCGTGGAACTACAAACTCGCCGACGCGCTCGATGGGCTCGCAATCCCCGAGCGACAGGCGCTCGCGTGGTTCCAGCCCGAGTCGCCGACGACGTTCGCGCCCGAGGAGTTCCCCGTCTGGAACCTCAGCGTCCCCGAGGGTCGGTTCTACGGATTCCCGGTCCACGACGTGCCGGGGTTCAAACTCGGCAAGTACCACCACCGCGACGAGGAGGTTGACCCTGACGACTTCGACCGCGAGCCGAACCGCGCCGACGAGGCGATACTCCGGGACGTCACGGAGAAGTACTTCCCGGAGGCCGCGGGGCCGACGATGTCGCTCGCGACGTGCATGTTCACGAACTCGCCGGACGAGCACTTCATCCTCGACACGCTGCCGGACCACCCGCAGGTCGCCGTGGGAGCCGGCTTTTCGGGACACGGCTTCAAGTTCGCCAGCGTCATCGGCGAAATCCTCGCCGACCTTGTCGTCGAAGGCGAGAGCGACCTGCCGCTCGACATGTTCTCGCTCGACCGGTTCGAGTGACGACGGGCGGCCGAGCTTGCCGCTCGTCAACCGATTCGGCGATATAACTTTCGTAACTTTTCTTCATTTGCGTATAAATGCCACTATTATCGAAGACGACTTGTTATGATGTGTAATACCGATGGGATGGTTGAATCGTGAGGGGTGTGGTCTCGTGTCATGGTCAGAGCGGACGCGTCGAAGCCGATGCGGACCGTCTCTCGACGGTGACAGCGGGTGGCCCCAAAGCGGGGAAACGATATGAACGAACACGAACTCAGGCGGCGGTTATCAACGGAGGCTGTATCGAATGACGAATAGCAACGATTCGTCCGACCGGTCGACGAACGACTTGCAGGCGGACGTATTCTACCCCGAGACGGAGCGCGAACCCGGCGACGGAAACATCCAGCGGTGGGGGCTCGATATCCATCCCGTCGTCTTCCCGGCCGCGCTCTTGGTCATCGGCGTCTTCGTCGCGGCGACGCTCATTCTCGGCGAGCAGGCGGCGAGCGTCTACTCGGCCGTCAGGGGCTTTTTCGAGGGTAACTTCGGGTGGTTCTTCCTCCTGTCGGTGAACCTCTTTATCGTGGTCTTGGCGTACTTCGCGCTGAGTAAGTACGGAAAGATAACGCTCGGCGGTGTCGAGGCCGAAAAGGAGTTCAGCGACTTCTCGTGGATGGCGATGCTGTTCAGCGCGGGCATGGGTATTGGGCTCATGTTCTACAGCGTCTCGGAGCCGCTGTACTACTTCACCAACGTCCCCGGCTTCTTCGACGCCGAGGCCGGGTCCGGCGGTGCGGGTATCGCGGCGATGACACAGACGTTCTTCCATTGGGGATTCCACCCGTGGGCCATCTACGGTCTCGTGGGACTGGGGCTCGCGTTCTTCTCGTTCAACAGGGGGCTCCCACTCACCTTCCGGTCGATTTTCTGGCCGCTCCTCGGCGAGCGAATCTACGGCTGGCCGGGCCACCTCATCGACCTCGTGTCGGTGTTCGCGACGCTGTTCGGCCTCGCCACGTCGCTCGGCCTCGGCGTCGCACAGATAAACACGGGCCTGTCGTACATCCTCGGCGAGAGCATGCTCGGCGTCCTGAGCGTTCCGAACAACACGGGGATGCAGATCGGGCTCATCGCCGTGATTACCCTCATCGCCACCGCGTCGGTCGCGGCCGGCCTCGAAGACGGCATCCGGCGTCTGAGCACGCTGAACGTCTTTCTGATGTTCGTCCTGTTGGCGTTCGTGCTCGTCGCCGGCGCGACGATGAGCATCTTCGGCGCGTGGGTGCAGGGTCTCGGGAACTACTTCAGCGACTTCCTCTCGCTCGCGTTCTTCACCGGGACGCTCGGCGACGGCGCGTCAACCGTCAACGGCTGGACGGTGTTCTACTGGGCGTGGTGGATTGCTTGGTCACCGTTCGTCGGTATGTTCGTCGCGCGCATCTCGAAGGGGCGGACGGTCCGCGAGTTCGTCTTCGGCGTGTTCGTCCTGCCGTCGCTGTTCTCGACGGTCTGGCTCTCGGCGTTCGGCGGGAGCGCGCTGTTCAACTCGCTCCAGGGTAACGGCGCAGTCCTCTCGACTTACGGCGAGGCCGGACAGACGGTCGCGATGTTCGCGCTCCTCGAACAGTTCCCGTTCAGCGCCGTCACGGGACTGCTCGCCGTGACGCTCGTGGTGACGTTCTTCGTGACCTCCTCCGACTCGGGGTCGCTCGTCGTCGACCACCTCACGTCGGGCGGCAAGCACGACGTGCCGCGGACCCAACGCATCTTCTGGGCGGTCGTCGAGGGCCTCGTCGCGGCGCTTCTCCTCTACGGCGGCGGCCTCGGCGCGCTCCAGACCGCGGCCATCGCGACGGGATTCCCGTTCGCCGTCGTCCTCGTCGTCATGTGCTACACGGTCTATCTCGGTCTCGACAAGGAGTACGAACTCCTGCAGTCCGAGGAGTTCGCCGAGCGAATCGAGAACTTGGCGGACGAGGACATCGACATCGACGTCGGTCGCTCTCGGACGTCGGTCGTGACCAACGTCCAAGAGAACCCCGGCACGACGGACGACTAACGACGGAGTCACCGAACTGATGACTCGATGCTATCGATGAACGCGCTCGCTGTCGTTTCGGCGGCGTTCGCGGTTTTCCTTTTCGTCGTTGCGCTGTTCGCGATGACGGTCGGTGAGCTACGGGGCGCTGGTCTCGCGTTCCTGAGCGCCAGCCTCGTCATCTACCTCAGAGAGAAGCACCTCGTCGGCGAGTGACGCTCGTCGGCGAACGCTCCATTGGCGAACGCTCCATTGGCGAACGCTCCATTGGCGAACGCTCCATTGGCGAACGCTGCTCGTCGGCGCTCTCTCCTCGTGTAAACGACGCTCGTCCCGTGGCGAAACCCGGCTCTCACCACCCCCCGGTACGTATACACCTCAGATAGTGGACCCGGAGAGATATCCGGGGGCCGCAGTCACTACTGTTTGGTATATGAGCACATGGACTACGTTTCCCGAACGCGCCGGAACGGTCGTTGTCGGGGCCGGCTGTGTCGGTTGTAGCGCGGCGTATCACCTCGCCGAGTCGGGTCGCGAAGACGTCGTCGTCCTCGACCGGGGGCCGCTGTTCGAGACGGGGGGTTCGACCTCTCACGCCCCCGGACTCGTGTTCCAGACGGCCGGGAACAAACTGATGACGGAGATGGCGTCGTACACGCGCGACCTCTACGACGGGTTCGGTGACTTCCGGACGTGCGGTGGCATCGAAGTCGCCTACTCCGAAGCGCGCTGGGACTTCCTCAAACGCAAGCGCGAGTGGGGACAGTCTTACGGCATCGACGAGGGCGAACTCCTCACGCCCGAAGAGGTCGAAGCCCGCGTTCCACAGGTAAACCCTGACGTCATCTACGGCGGGTACTACGTCCCGTCGGACGGGAAGGCTGACGCCGTCAGCGCCGCCGAGTCGATGGCGGAGGAGGCGCGCGAGGTCGGCGTCGAGTTCTACGGCCACACCGAGGTCACGGACATCGACATCTCTGACGGCAGTATCGACGCGGTCGACACCGAACACGGTCGAATCGAGGCCGACGAGGTGCTCGTCGCCACGAACATCTGGGGGCCGCTGTTCGGCGAGATGGTCGGCACGGACATCCCGCTCGTTCCCTGCGCACACCAGTATCTCGTCTCCGACGAACTGGACGAACTCGAAGGCGCAGAGCGCGAAATCGAACAGCCGCTCCTCCGGCATCAGGACCACTCGCTGTACTACCGCCAGCACGGCGAGCGCTACGGTATCGGCTCGTACAACCACGAGTCGCTCCTCGTCGACCCGGCGGATATCTACGGTCCCGATAAGCTCGACGACCTCGGACTCGAATACCCGTCGCTCCGCGAGTTCACGGCGGAGCACTTCTACGAGAACACCCACCCGGACCACGACCGGTCGGCCTTCGACGCCGCCAGCGAACTCATCCCCGGCTTCGAGGACTGCGAGTGGACTTCCGCCATCAACGGCATGTTCTCGTTCACGCCCGACGGCATGCCCATCCTCGGACCGGACGAGGACACGGACGGACTCTGGTGGGCGCTCGCCGTCTGGGTCACGCAGTCCGGCGGCGCGGGCGACATCGTCGCCAGCTGGATGGAAGACGGAACGCCGCGACTCGACGGTTCTCGAGTCAACGCTTCCGGCGCGCACGTCTCCCGGTTCCAATCGCACACGGGCAGTCGAGAGTACACCTACGGGCGCGGCGCACAGCAGTACCGCGAGGTGTACCAGCTCATCCACCCGCGCGAACAGCCGGACGGACAGCGGGCCCTCCGCCGGAGCCCGTTTTACGACCGGCAGGCCGACCTCGGCGCGGAGTTCTACGACAGCGACGGCTGGGAGGTCCCGCAGTGGTACGAGTCCAACGAGACGCTCCTCGAGACGTACGACGTTCCGGACCGCCCCGACTGGCTCTCGCAGAACTGGTCGAAGGTCCACGGCGCGGAACACCAGCACCTCCGCGAGAAGGTCGGCATGGTCGATATGACGACCTTCACGCCCATCGAAGTGACGGGGCCGGGCGCGCTGGAGTTCCTGCAGGGACTCCTGACGAACGACATGGACGTCACGCCGGGCCGGATGCGCTACTCGGCGATGCTCAACGAAGACGGCGGCGTGCTCGCCGACCTGACGGTCGCCCGCCTCGGAGACGAACGGTTCGTGCTGTTCACCGGGGGCGGAAGCTCGGCGACGCTCCACTCGCGGTGGGTCAAAGAGCACGCGCCCGACGACGGCTCCGTCGACGTGACCGCGCACGTCTCCAGTCGGACCGGCATCGGCGTCTTCGGACCCGACTCCCGGAAGGTGCTTTCGGACCTCGTCGAGGCCGACCTCTCGAACGACGAGTTCCCGTTCTACTCCGCACAGGAGACCTACCTCGGAAGCATCCCCGTGACCATGCTTCGACTCTCGTACGCCGGCGAACTCGGCTGGGAAATCTACACCCCGACCGAGTACGGGAGCCAGCTCTGGGACGCGATTCAGGAGGCCGGCGAGGAGTACGACATCGCGCCCGTCGGCTGGGCCGCGCTCGACTCGACGAGCATGGAGAAGGGATTCCGCCTCTGGGGGACGGACCTCACGCCCGAACACAACCCGTACGAGGCCGGCATCGGCTTCGCGGTCGACCTCGACACCGACTTCGTCGGGAAGGCGGCGCTCGTGGAGGACAAAAACGACGACAGCCCGAGCGGCCGAATCGTCCCGATAACGCTCGACGAGGAGGAAGCCGTCGTCGACGCGGGCCACCCGGTGCTCGCCGACGGCGACCTCGTCGGCTACTGCTGTCGGGCGGACTACGGCTACACTATCGACGCCGGCATCGCGTACGCGTACCTCCCCGAGGAGTACGCCAGTTCGGGGCAGGACGTCGAAATTCGGTACGAGGGCGACGCCTACCCCGCGACGGTCCGGTCGGGGCCGCTTTTCGACCCCGACCGCGACAAGATGATTCGGTGAGCGCCGGTTCCTCTCGCGTCACCGCCTCGGTTTCTCTTTGAATCGTTGGCCCCGTCGAACCCCTCCGTCGCTGCTACCGTATTGTGGCTGTGCTGACGTCGGGATGCGTGGAAATCACACACTAGTGTTACACTACTCTAGCGCTGTCACGGTCGTTGCGTTTCCGCTGCCATGTACTCGACTTCTGTCCGTTTCTAAGAGATTTGACTGAGGTTGATTATCCGAATTATTCAGAATTTTCGTCGTCGACACCGCGCTGTTCGAGGACGCGTTCGACGATTTCTTCCGGGTGTTCGGTGGCCACGTCGAGCGCGGCGTTGTGGAGTTCGCTCTTCGTGACGCCCTTGAGCCCGTGGTCGCGGGTCAGGTCCCGCTCCACGTCGTAGGTGATGATGTCGTCGAACTCGTCGGCGACCGATTCGAGCACGTAGAGCGCCTTGTGGACGGTCTCGTCGAACTCGAACGCGGGGCGCTCTCGGGGGTCCACTTCTTCGAGAGACTCCGGTTCTGGCTCCGCTTCCGATTCGGCCGCGGCGTCGGTGTCGGCACTCTCGGGCTCCGGTTCAGGTTCGGGGTCCGACGCGGACTCCTCGCCCCCCATCGCGGCGTCGAGGTCGCCGAAGGGGTCTTCGCTCATCGGGACACCTCGCCTTCTTCGACGATTTGTGCGAGTTCGTCGTAGCACGCCAACTGGTCGCAGGTGCTGTCGTAGTCCCGAAGCGGCATGTGCTCTCGAATCGACGCGTCGATGGCCGAGCGGTGCCGAATCCCCGGCTTCGGCAGGTCGCCGTCCCACTCGCCGTTGTCGATGGCCTCGAACACTTCCGGGTCGGTGTACGCGAAGTTCGGGAGCTTCGACGCGATGTTCGGCTTCGAGACGAGCGCCTCCACGAGCCGTCTCGTCGGGCGGTCGTGGTCGATTCGGTCTCGCAGGTCGGTCGGTACGACCGCGAGAATTTCGAGGTCGAAGTGCTCCCGTGCGGGTGTGATGAGTCGCTTGACCGTCTTTTCGAGCCCCGAGAGCGCCCCCGACTCGGGTCGCATCGGCAAGACGAGATTCTGCGTGGCGTACAGCGCGTTGTCGTTGAGCTTCCCGCGCGCCGCGGGGCAGTCCACGACGACGTAGTCGTAGTCGTCGCCGAGAAGCGGGTCGATGACGCGCTGTTTGAGCCGCGCCGACCCCATCATCACGCCGCCGAGGTCGGACTCGACCTGTTCGATGCGGTCGTTCGAGGGGAGGAGGTCGATTTCGAACTCGGTCTCCAAGATGAGCTCTCGCGGCTCCAACTCGGCGTCGTCGAGGAGCACGTCGCCGAGGTGCGCTTCCGAGTAGAACTCCTCGCCGAAGCCGAGGCCCGTCGTGGTGTGTCCGTTCGGGTCGAGGTCCACGAGCAGTACGTCGCTTCCTCGGTGTGCGAGCTCGCGGGCGAGGTTGATGGAGGTCGTCGACTTGCCGATACCGCCTTTGAGGAGACAGACGCTGACTGCACGTGACATGATGGGGATATCCGTGATAGCGAGATTCTCGGCGTAGTTGAAATAATTATGGTTACCCCGGCTCTTTGGACAACTCAAATTATCCAACTAATCTAAATAATTTAAACACGGCAACTCGCGCCGGTTCTTGCCTCAACTGGCGGCCCGAATTGTCGTCGGCAGTAGCTATTTGAGCCTGTTGTGTGCAGGTAAATTCGTGACAGATTGGTTGCCCGACCGAGGGCTGCGCGCCCCCGAACTCTCGTCGCAGACGGTGACCCTCGCGGTCGCCGCCGCCTTGCTCCTCGCGGTCGTCGGACTCCACCCCGTCTCCGTCCTTCCGGTCCGGTCGCAGTACGCGCTTTCGGTTTTCGTCGTCGCGCTCCTACTTTGGTTGACGAAGCCGGTTCCGTACGCGATTTCGAGTCTGGCCTGCGTCTCCCTGTTGTACGCCCTCGGCGTCGTGGACTCCTTCGAGGCTGCGGTGAGTGGCTTCACCTCCTCGCTCGTGTACTTCCTCCTCGTGTTGTTACTCCTCGGCAACGCGGTCCGGTCGGTGGGGTTGGACACCCAGTTAGCGAACCGACTGCTGTCCCCGGACAGCACCCCTCGTGGGGCGTTTCGTTCTATCGCCCGGAACGTGCTCGTACTGGCGCTGTTCATGCCGTCCGCGATGGCCCGTGCGGTCGCGTTCATCCCCATCGTCGAGGAGGTGACAGAGGAGTTCGACCTCCCGTCGGGAAGCGGGTTCGAGCGCGCGTCGTTCCTCCTCTTGGGTCACATCAACCCCATCGCGTCGATGGCGCTCATGACCGGCGGCGGGATGGCGCTCGTCACCTCGGGCATCCTCGCGACGAGCGTCCGACCGCTCTCGTGGGTCGAGTGGGCCGTCTTGATGATTCCGCCGACAGTGGTTCTCTACGTACTCGCCGCCGCGGCCGCCGGTCTCTTCAACGCCGTCAATGCCGACTCGACTGTCGACCCCGGCAAGCCGGGGATTGCGGACGCGTCCTCCGACGGCGAGTTGACTCGTGAGCAGGGATTCGTCGCGGTGGTGATGGCCGGGACTGTCCTCGCGTGGGTCGTTGGGTCGTTCGTCGGCCTCCCCGAGATTCTCCCGGCGGTCGTCGCGGTCACCGTCCTCGCGCTCCCGGGAGTCGACGTTATCGACGCCGACGACGTCAAGGGTCTCAGCTGGGGCATCCTCTTTCTCATCGGCGCGACGCTGTCGATTCTGGACGCCTTGGAAGCGACCCAAACCATCGCGCTCGTCGTCGACCTCCTCGCGCGGTTCGTCCCGTTCGAGGCGTTCAGCCACTGGCAACTCGTCGGACTGCTCCTCGGGTTCGCAGTCGCCGTCCGCGTGCTCTTTTCGACCGGGTCGGCCGCCATCGTGGTGATTCTTCCCATCGTGCTGCGGTTCGCGGAGACGTTCGGCGTGACGCGGCTCTATCTCGGACTCGCGGTCCTCCTCGTTGTGGGGTCGACCACGATTCTCCCGTTCAATACGACCGCCGTGCTCGTCTCGCTCGACCGCGGCCCGTTGACGAATCGGGACGTGACGCTGTTCGGGTTCGTGACGATGGGCCTGTCGCTCGTCGTCGTGACCCTCTCGTGGCTCTTCTACTGGCCGCTCGTCGCCTGACTCGGCGGCCGGCCCACCGCCCCGTCCGCGTGAACTCGGCCCGGCATCGCCGCCCGTTGCGGCAACCACCTGGCTATTTGTAGGTGAACGGTATCTGCCCGGTACGGGTGAGTTCGCATCTTACGTGTTGAGTTTACGACGGCTCCGACCGGCGTCATGTCGAAGATAGACCGCCGTCTGCGAGACGCCCGGAGCATCGAGTTGGACAACGCGTTTTACGTCGAGGACGGGACGTGGATCGAGTCGCTCACCATCGCCTCCAACGGTCCCTTCGACGTGGAGTCCCTCCTCGCCGACATCTCGGGCGTGACCGTCTTCTACGACGAGGAGATTCCGACCGCCTCGACCGACGTGCAGATACGCCGAGTGACGATTCTCGCCAACGAGTCGTACCCGTTCATCCTCGGACTGGTGCTCAGACAGGAGACGATTCCGAACCGAATCGTCCTCCAAGACGGCGTCTTCGAGGTCGTCGCCACCGCCCAGGACTGGGACCACTTCAGGGCACTCGCCGACGAGATTCAGGAGACGCTCGGGGAGTTCGAACTCCGCTCCGTGACACAGGACGAAGCTCCCGGTGAACCGCTCGACAGCGGCCGATTAAAGGAGGTGTTAATCTCCAAGTTGACCGACGACCAGCTCGCGGTTCTGGAGACGGCATTCAACCACGGCTACTTCCACATTCCGCGGGAGACCTCTGAGACCGAACTCGCGGAGGAACTGGGTATCGCTCAGTCCACGCTGAGCGAACGACTCCGGACCGCGGAGCGAAATCTGCTCGAACTCATCTACGGCCCGCGACAGGAGTAGCTCACACCTTGCTGGAGAATGTTGCCGCTTTTCACCGGACCAGTATATAAAGAGCGATAGATATCGGGGCGTATCGGGAACAGCACCATGGAAGATACTCCATAACAAGCGGTCGCAATGTCGGAGAAAAATCGTGATAGTTCAGGTGTCGAACGTGGAACTGGCCTCACGCGACGCGACTACGTGGCGGCGACGGCGACCGCTCTCGGCGTGACCGGACTCGCGGGGTGTACCGGTGGCGGCGGCAACGGGAGCGGCGGGAGCGACGGCGGGTCGAGTCTCACCCCCGACGTTCCGTCCGGGACCCCGGAGACGGTCGAGACGAAGTACTGGCGCGAGTGGGAGACCATCGACGCCGACGAACCGCCGCTCGACTACAGCGCGACCGCCGGCGCGGTGTTGGACCCCGTCCCGCTCGAATTCTCGAGCGAGGACGACCCGTGGATGCGGGAACACGCGCTCATGGTCCAGCGCGGGCTTGACGCCCTCGGCGTCGGGACGCAACTCAACGACCGACCGCTGAACCAACTGTACGCCCAGAGCTGGGACACGAAGGGACTCGAAGCAATCGTCTCGATGAGTACCCACGGTCCGGACCCGCAACGCGGGCTGGACCCGAACCCGCTTTTGATGCGGCGGACCGAGACGAGCCTCTCGAACTACGACAACTACTACCACCCCGACCTGCAGGAGGTGCTGACGGAACAGAGTCGGGCGACCGACCGCACCGAGCGCGAGGAGCTCGTCGCCGAGGCGCAGCGCATCTTCAGCGAGGACGTGGGCGCGCTCATCACGCTGTTCCCCGATATCATCACCGCGGTCAACACGGAGCGCTGGAGCGGCTACGTCCAGACGCCGGGCAACGGCCCGACGAAGGACTCGTTCGTCTGGTCGGAGGTGAACCTCCAACCCCAGACCGACGACCGGACCTACATCAAGGGCGTGACCACCTCGATGAACTCGCTGAACCTCCCGTGGGCCGCCGGCGGCGCGGAGGCGAAGCGACTGACGTTCATCTACGACGGCCTCTTCGACGCCACGCCGGACCTCGAAGTCGTCCCCGCGCTGGCGACCGGCGGCGGGTTCGTCGACGACACCACCGTCGAACTCACCCTTCGCGAGGGCGTCGAGTGGCACGACGGCGAACCGTTCACCGCGGAGGACGTGAAGTTCACCGTCGAGCTGTACAAGGAACACTCCTCGACCAGTCAGACGCCGTTCTACGAGCCGGTCGAGTCGGTCGAGGTGCTCGGCGACCACGAGGTTCGGTTCAATCTGAAGGGTCCCGACGCGGCGTTCATGACTCAGCGCGTCGTTCGCAGCGTCATCATCCCCAAGCACAAGTGGGAGGACGTGGAGAACCCGTCCCAGCACAACCCCGAGTCGCCCGTCGGCACGGGGCCGTTCACGTACGAGAACTGGGAGCAGGGAACCCGCTTCGAGGTGTCGAAAAACGAGGACCACTGGATGTTCGACGACGACTGGCGGGCCGACGTGCTCGGCGACCAGGCCACGACCGGCGAGGGTGTCGAGCGCGTCATCTGGATAAACGTCGGCAACATCGACTCGATGATTGGCTCGCTACAGGGCGGCGAAATCGACGCCATCGGCACGACGCTCTCGAACTCGCAGGCCGACCGCGCCGCGAGCACCGCCGGCGTCGAGAAGATGACCTCGGGCAACTTCGCGCCGCTCGACACGAAGCTGATGTTCTCCTGTCCGCTCGTTCGCGACAAGGAGTTCCGCGTCGCCCTCGCCAAGTCGGTCGACACCGAGGGCTTCGCCACCGACGTGCTACAGGACCGCGCGACCGTCCCGAGCGGGGAGAACCCGATCTCGGACCTCACGCCGTGGCACACGTCGGACACGACGCACTACGAGTTCGATATTGACGGGGCGAAATCGAACCTCGAACAGGCCGGCTACACGTGGGACGACGACGGAAATCTCCGATTCCCCAACGGGGACGCGTGGGCCGCCTTCGTCGAGCGCATCCAGCCCGGAAACATGCACCAACGCCGCGACGAACTCGGACAGGCGGACTTCTCGTGAGGTGACGAGCATGTCGAACACTACCCATTCGCGCCGTCGGGGGGCCCGACCATGAGCGAGTTCCAGCGCTTCCTCGCGAAGCGGCTCGCTATCTCCGTCGTGCTCACCCTCGTGGCCGTCTCGGTCATCTTCGTCGTCCTGCGGCTGCTTCCCGGGAGCCCGTTCGAGTCGCTCGTCACCGCGGGCAACCTGAGCCAGCAGCAAATCACCGAAATTCGGGCGATGTACGGCCTCGACCAGCCGATGTGGCGGCAGTACCTCAGCTACCTCCAGAGCATCCTGCTGTTCCAGTTCGGCTACTCCATCCTGCGGAGTCAGCCCGTCTGGGGTGTGTTGGCCCCGCGGCTCGTCAACACGCTCATCCTGCTCGTCCCCGCGTTAGTGACGACGGCGGTCCTGAGTTCCCTGCTCGGGATGTACGTCGGTTGGAACCGCGGGAGCAAACTGGAGAAGCTCAGCATCATCGCCACGACGTTCCTCCGGTCGACGCCGGTGTTCATCACGGGCATCCTGTTCGTCATAATCTTCGCGTACAACCTCGAACTGGTGCCCGCCTTCGGGATGCGCTCTATCAGCGCCTCGCCGGAGGGCTACGTCGAGACGTTCGCCTCGCTCGACTTCCTGCACCACTACATCCTGCCGTTTACCGTGTCGGTGCTGTACTACAGCGGCGACTTCCTGCTGTTGGCGCGCAACGGCGTCGTCGAAAAGCGGGGCTCTGAGTTCCTCAAGCTCCACCGCGCGAAGGGGCTCTCGGAGATGCAGCAGCTCGCGCGGGCGGGTCGGAACTCCATGCTGCCGATTCTGACCTACTTCGCGCTGCGTCTCGGGATGATATTCCAGGGACTCATCCTGCTCGAAGTCGTCTTCGGCTGGCCCGGTATCGGCCGCGAACTCGTGCTCGCCATCCAACAACAGGACTACCCGCTGGTGCAGGCGGCCGTGTTCATCATGGCGCTCGCGGTCATCGTGGCGAACCTCGTCGCCGACGTGCTGTACGCCTACTTCGACCCGACCGTCTCGACCAGCGGAGGTGGTGCCGCGTGAGCACCGAGACGAAGCCCGAAGCCGAACTGAAAAAGCGCGTCGAGGGGGTCGCAGAGACGCTCCACAACCAGTTCACGTTCCTGCGGCGCGACCGCCTCGCGTTCGCCGGCGTCGTCATCGTCGCCGTGTTCGTCTTCCTCGGCCTCCTCGGACCCGCGCTCGCCCCGCACGACCCCATCGAGCACACCGTCCGCGACGACGCCGGTTCGATGCTGCGGCTGTCCGAACCGACCGGCGCGGCCCCGTTCGGGACGACCGCCTACGGGAAAGACGTCCTGAGCCAGTTCCTCGCCGGCGCGCAACCGACGTTCATCGTCGGCCTGTTCGGCGGCATCGGAACCGGCGCGCTCGGCTTTCTCGTGGGGCTCGTCAGCGGGTACTACGGCGGCTGGGTCGACGAGGTCCTCATGCGTCTCACGGACCTCACGTTCTCCCTGCCGTTCACGCCGATGGCGCTGTTGCTCCTGACGTTCGTGACGCCGAGTGTCTGGCTCATGACGGTCATCATCGTCGCGTTCCTCTGGAAGATGCCCGCGCGCGTCGTCCGCTCCGAGGTCCTCTCCGTCAGAGAGCGCACCTTCGTGAAGTCGGCGCGCGCCAGCGGCGCGAGCGACCTGCGGACGATGCTCTACCACGTCGCGCCGAACGTGCTCCCCATCGGCTTCCTCTACACGGCCTACGGTATCGCGTGGGCCATCGCCGCGCAGGCCAGCCTGGCGTTCCTCGGATTCGGCGACCCGACCGTCACGAGTTGGGGCCGGATGCTCCGACAGGTGTTCGAATCGGGCAACATGCGCGTCGCTTGGTGGTGGGTGCTTCCGCCCGCACTCGGCATCGCGGCCATCACCACCTCGGTGTTCCTCATCGGACGCGCCTACGAAGAAGTCATCAACCCGGAAATTCAGACCGAACAATGAGCCTCCTCGACATCACAGACCTCACGGTCACCTACTCGACCGACAGCGGAACCGTCCACGCCGTCAACGACGTGTCGTTCAGCATCGACGAGGGCGTCAACTACGGCCTCGCCGGCGAATCCGGCTCGGGGAAATCGACGCTCGCCGAGGCGGTTCTCGGTCTCCTCCCGGGCAACGGCTCCGTCGAATCTGGGAGCATCGAATTCCAGGGCCGCGACCTGACCGGCCTCAGCGAACGCGAGCGCCGCGACGTGCTCTGGGAGGACATCGCCTACATCCCACAGAGCGCGATGGACTCGCTCGACCCGGTGATGTCCACCGGCGCGCAGATTCGGCAGGCGATTCAGACCCATCGGAACGTCACCGACGACAAGGCCCGCGCGCGGGTCCGAGAGCTGTTCGAAATCGTCGGGCTCGACCCCGACCGCATCGACGACTACCCCCACGAGTTCTCCGGGGGGATGCGCCAGCGCGTGACCATCGCGATGGCGCTCGCGCTCGAACCGGACCTCATCATCGCCGACGAGCCGACCACGGGGCTCGACGTCATCGTCCAGGACAAGATTATCGACAAGATTCTGGAGATACAGGACCGGATGGACAGCTCGCTGCTGCTCATCACCCACGAGATCGGCGTCATCGCCGAGACGTGCGACGAGCTTTCGATACTCTACGGCGGGAAAGCCATGGAGCAGGGAAGCGTCGACAACGTCCTCGTGAACCCCACGAACCCCTACACGATGGGGCTGAAGAACTCCTTCCCCGAGATTGAGGAGGGCGACCAGGACCCCGTCTCGATTCCGGGGTCGCCGCCGAACCTGAGCGAGGAACCCAGCGCCTGTGTCTTCAAGGACCGGTGCCCGTTCGCGACCGAGGAATGCGAGGCGTCCCATCCGGACCTCGTCGACCTGCCGAACCGGAATCACCGCTCGGCATGCCACCACGTCACCAAAGCCGCCCAGATGCGGCGTGACGCCACGGACCCGGAGACGTGGGGCATCCCCGACAGCCACGACGAATCGGACCGCGGCGAGGTGCTTCTCGAAACCGACGGCCTCGAGAAGTACTACGAACAGAGTCAGCCGCTCTTGGAGCAACTCAGGGGGAACGACCCGAACTACGTCCGCGCCGTCGACGGCGTTTCCCTGCGCGTCCGGCGGTCCGAAATCCTCGGCATCGCCGGGGAGTCCGGCTGTGGGAAGTCGACGCTCGGCGAGACCATCGCGCTCCTGAAACAGCCGACCGGCGGCGAGTTCGTCTTCGACGGCGAGCCCTACGAGCACTACGCGGACGGGAACATGCGCGAGTTCCGCCGGAAGGTCCAGATAATCTTCCAGGACCCCTTCGACTCGCTCAACCCGAGACAGACGGTTCGGCAGTTGGTCGGCGAACCGCTCACTATCCACGACTACCGGACCGAGGAGCGCGAACGGGCCATCATCGAGACGCTGGAGAAAGTCGGGCTCACGCCTGCGCGGAAGTTCCTCGACCAGTACCCACACCAGCTCTCGGGGGGCCAACGCCAGCGCGTCGCGGTGGCCAAGGCGCTCGTCCTCGACCCCGACTTCCTCATCTGCGACGAGCCGGCGTCGATGCTCGACGTGTCGCTGAAGGTGAACCTGCTGAATCTCCTTCGGGAACTCGCGGACACAGAGGACATCGGTATCGTCTACATCTCTCACGACCTCGCCAGTCTGGTACAGGTGTCGGACCGACTCGCGATTATGTACCTCGGTCGGGTCATCGAGGAGGGCGACGTCGAGTCCATCGCGGCCGAGCCGAAACACCCGTACACCACCTCGCTCCTCGCGGCCGCCCCCGAGAAGGACCCGACGGTCGACCGCGACCGCGTTCTGCTCGACGGCGAGCCACCGGACCCGGTCGACCTCCCGTCGGGATGCGTCTTCGCCCCGCGGTGCCCGAAGGCCGAAGACGAGTGCCGGGAGAGCGAACCCGGACTCGATACCGTCCGAAGCGACGAGCACCGCGCCGCGTGCTACTTCCCGGACGGGGAGACCCCCGCCGCAGACGACCTCGCCGACGACCGCTCGGACTCTCAATACGGGGACCCTGAGTTCTCGTCGCCGGCCAGCGGTGACTCGGCTAGCGACTGACGCCCTCCTTCGATTCCGCTCGCTTCGTCTCTTTGGCGACCTCCCGGTAGCGCCGCGTCCCGATTCGGGTCTGAGGTTCGAACCGGCGCATTAGTATTGTATAGAATAGAAAATTCTACCGGAGGAAATATTTGAGCAGTTTTAAAATTATTGGACTCATATTCTCAAAGATGGTGTGTTATGAAATTTTAGAACCCGAATATGATATATTTGTCCAAGAAAATCAGAAAAGAGTATTGGACATTTACTGTGAATGGTTAAAATCGAGAAATGTGTACTATATGAGTATCTTAATGTGTGAATTGCCGTCTTCGACCGAATATAATATTGTAGTGTATTTGGATTTCTATCTCTGATTTGAACTGCTATCGACCGAAACTTCCCTTACGCCAACTCAGAGACGTCGAACACTGGCTTGCACGTCCCGCCTTCGATGAACGTCTCGAAAGCCTCGTCGGCTTCGAGCAGCGAAAACCGGGTGTCGACGAACGTCTCGCAGTCCACGTCGCCGTCGCGAATCAGGCGGAAGGAGCGCTCGAAGTCCTCGTACATCGAGGCGTACGAACATTGCAGGTCGATTTCGGCCCGGACGAGTGGGGAGTAGGGCATCGAGGTCTCGCCGGTCTGCCCGACGAGGACGATTTGACCGCCCTTACGGACCTCGTCGACGGCCGTCGTGAGCCCCGAGGGGTGGCCGGTCGTGTCGAACACCACGTCGTAGCCGACGCCGCCGGTGTGTCGCTCGCGGCGCGCCTCGGTGTCGTCGTCGGCGACGTTGACGGTCTCGAAGCCGAGTTCCTCCGCGAGTGGGAGCCGATAGTCGGCGTCCTGTCCCACGCCGGAGACGACGACGGTGCCGCCCTGTGCGGCCGCGACTTGGGCCGTGAGCAGACCGATGGGTCCGGGTCCTTCGACCAGCACGCGGTCGCCCGCGCCGACCCGAGAGTTCTCGATGACGGCGCGCGCGGCGATGCTCGTCGGCTCCGCGACCGCGGCGTGTCGTTGTTCCACGTCGTCCGGAATCGGGTGCAGGGCGCGCTCCGGGACGGCGATGAACCGCTCGTAAGCGCCGTCGTGGTCGACGCCGGTGATGACCGCGTCCTGGCAGACGTTCTCCTCGCCGATGCGACACTGATAACACTCGCCGCAGCCCCGAATCGGACGCTCGACCACGCGGTCGCCGACGCCGAACTCAGTCACGCCGTCGCCGACTTCGACCACGCGCCCGGCGTACTCGTGGCCGATGACGGTCGGGAGCTCCATCCGCTCGAAGGCGGATTCGAACTCGTAGATGCCCGCGTCACTCCCGCAGAGGCCGGCGTAGTCGACCTCTACGAGCACTTCTCCCGTGCCCGGCTCCGGTTTCTGTCGCTCGACGAACTCCATAGCGCCGGAGCTACGCTCCACTTTGGCAAGTCCTCGCATGAGACCACATGTGGCACGGGTCCGTAAAAACGTATTGCATGCGGCACTCCCATCGCGCGTTCCGCAACTATCATGTCGGCACCGTGCGGACTGGAACCATGGTCGCATACGAGCACACGCCAGTCTCCGTCAGCGACAAGCGCGTAGTCGTCGTCGGCGGGACAAGTGGCATCGGACAGGCAATCGCTCTCGGATTCGCGAGCGAGGGTGCGGACGTACTCGCAACCAGCCGACGCCAGTCGGCGGTCGACGAGACGGCCGACGCCATCGAGGAGTTGGGCGCGAACGCGGTTCGGGAGACGTGCGACGTGACCGACCCGGCCTCGCTCGAACGCGTCCGCGAGCGCGCAGTCGAGGAGTTCGGCGGTATCGACGTGGTCGTCGCCTCGCAGGGTGCGATTTCCCGCAAGACGGTCCGTGATATCGACGATGACGCGTGGGACCACGTCACCGACATCGCGCTCGGGGGCGTCCGCCGGGTGACGCAGGAACTTGCCCCGGCTGTCGCCGACGGCGGGTCGATTATCAACATCTCCTCGCTGGCCGCGCGCCTCTCGATGGCGAACCTCCCCGCCTACTCGGCGGCGAAGGGCGGTGTCGAGGCGTTCACCCGCGCGTCCGCGAAGGAACTCGCACCCGAGATACGGGTCAACGCCATCGCGCCGGGCTTCGTCATCACCCCGCAGAACGCCGACACCTACGCCGAGGGGACCGAAAAGCGCGAGCGAATCGACGAGCGAACGCCGCTCGGTCGGGTCGCGGAGCGAGAGGAAATCGTCGGCGCGGCGGTCTTCCTCGCGAGCGACGCGTCTTCCTTCGTGACGGGTGAGGTCATCACCGTCGACGGCGGGTTCGCGGACAGCGCCTTCTGACGCGCACCTCCGTATCTTCCTCGCGCGTCGTCATCCCATCGCCGGCCGAGAGGGTTCTCTGGAACACCCGTGCTGGCTTCGATGCGCGGTCACCGCCGGTTCCGAAGGGTGACCAGATAGGCGTTCTGTAATGGAGAACGGGTGCTGAGGCGCGGAATCACACTCGGTCTCGCGTCACGACTCCCCTCGACGCTCGTCTAGTCCGGTCGCTTTCGCCGGCGTCCGCCTTTCTAGATTACAAGCGTACCTGTGTAATCCCGACCGCGACCACCCAGCGTCAAGCGCTTGAGTTGCGCACGTTCCCGTTCGATATCGACACCCTATCGTTCTGTAATAGAGAACTTTCAGATTCGGTCGAGCCCAGGCCGAAGATGAGATGAATGTCAACGATACGCACGCAAAGAGGAACTATCTCTCCTGTCTCTGGCAGACGTATCTCTTCGGGGGGCCAGCAGGCCCGTGGGAACACGTCCGAAACGGCTGAAATCGTGAACGCCGAACGTTCCGTCTCTCTGCGCACGTGTTCTGACATAAAGAACGCCTCTGTCGGATGCCAGCACGACGGTTCCGAGCCCTCGGTGGTCACGTCACGGCCGCCGGCCGGCGGTCGGCTCCCTATCGCTCGGATACTATCTCTTCTCGAACTCGCTCTCGTCCCGCGATTCCGCGCCGTTCTCGCCAGTTGGCGTCCAGGTCGGGACGTACTTTTATAACAATCGATGGCAATGAGCATACTGAATGCAGTACCACCAGCTAGAGGTGTCGGGAGAGCGCCGCCTCACGGCAACTCGCGACTCCACGACGTACGACCTCACGAGCGCCGACGAGGATCTCCGGACCTTTGGGGACTTGGCTCGCGTGGCCGGTATCGCCCGAATACCAATCGATAGACTCGCCGCCGAACTCACAGAAGCCGCCGAGGTAGTCGACGAGGCGTTCGTCGACGAGCACGCGACCGTCCCGGTCGACGCCGAGGAAGTCTGGGCGGCGGGCGTCACCTACCAAATCAGCGAGCAGGCGCGCGAGGAAGAGAGTTCCATGCCGGACATGTACTACGATGTCTACGACGCCGACCGACCGGAAATCTTCTTCAAGGCCACGCCCTCTCGAACGGTCGAACCCGGCGATGCTATTGGCGTCAGAGACGATTCCGAGTGGGACGTTCCCGAACCGGAACTCGGTATCGTCCTGCGGCGCGGCGAAATCGTCGGGTATACTGTTGGCAACGACGTGAGCAGTCGGTCGATAGAGGGCGAAAACCCGCTGTATCTGCCACAGGCGAAAGTGTACGACCGTTGTTGCTCGCTCGGCCCGTGCGTGGTCACGCCGGAAGACATCGACGACCCCCACGAGTTAGAGATGAGCATGACCATCGAACGCGACGGCGAGGTCGTCTACGACGACGCCACAAACACCAGCGAGATGGTCCGTAGCTGTGAGGAGCTCGTCTCGTACTTCACGCGCCACAACACGGTTCCCGAACTTGCGGTCATCCTCACGGGCACTTCGCTCGTCCCCGAACAGCCGTTCGACCTCCAAGAAGGCGACCGCGTCGACATCACCGTCGAGGGCATCGGCACCCTCTCGAACGGCGTCACCACCGTATGACCTCTACACCCACCGACATCACAAACGAGTTCACGCGCCGCGACTGGCAGGGCGACGACGTGACGGGCACCGTCAGGCTCGCCATGATCGGCCTCGGCTGGTGGACCCGCGACGAGGCGATTCCCGCGGTCGAGGAGTCCGAGTTCTGCGAGACGACGGTCGTCGTCAGTAGCTCGAAGGAGAAAGCCGAGGGCGCGAGGGAGTTGGCCGAGTCGATAACGCACGGACTCACCTACGACGAGTTCCACGAGGGCGTCGCCGCCGACGCCTACGACGCGGTGTACGTCGTCACGCCGAACGGGCTACATCTCCCGTACGTCGAGACCGCCGCCGAGTTGGGGAAGGCGGTCCTCTGCGAGAAACCGCTCGAAGCGTCGGTCGAGCGGGCCGAGAAGCTCGTCGCCGCCTGCGACCGCGCGGACGTGCCCCTGATGGTCGCCTATCGGATGCAGACCGAGCCGGCCGTCCGGCGCGCCCGCGAACTCGTCGAGGCAGGCGTCATCGGCGACCCGGTGTTCGTCCACGGCCACATGTCCCAGCGCCTGCTCGACGAGGTCGTCCCCAACCCCGACCAGTGGCGACTCGACCCCGAACTCTCCGGCGGCGCGACCGTCATGGACATCGGGCTCTACCCGCTGAACACCGCCCGGTTCGTCCTCGACGCCGACCCCGTTCGCGTCAGGGCGCGCGCCCGCGTCGACGACGAGGCGTTCGAGGCCGTCGGCGACGAACACGTCAGCTTCGGCGTCGACTTCGACGACGGCACGCTCGCGGTCTGCACCGCCAGCCAGTCTGCCTACCAGTCGAGCCACCTCCGGGTGACCGGCACCGAGGGGGAACTCGAAATCGAGCCCGCGTTCTACAACCGCCAGCAACGCGGCTTCCGGCTGTCGTGGGGCACTCAATCCGCCGACTACGACTTCGAGCAGGTGAACCAGATGACCGAGGAGTTCGACTACTTCGCGTCCCGCCTCCTGACGGAGACCGACCTCGAACCCGACGGCGACCACGCCCTCGTGGACATGCGCGCGATGGACGCGATTTACGCCGCGGCGGAGCGCGGCACCGACGTCGCCGTCAACGCTGACGTCGACTCCGACTCCGCCTCCGCCTCCGACGAGGCGTAAGCCCCGATTCGACGCGTTTTCGCCCGGAGTTTTATTATCGGGGTCGCCGCACCTCTCCGCATGCAGTTTGGTATCCTCGGCACCGCAGGTATCGGCATCGAATCGGTGATTCCGGCGATTCAGGCGAGCGACCACACGGCGGCGGCCATCGCGTCCCGCGACGAGGAACGGGCGAGCGCAGTCGCCGACGAGGTCGACATTCCCACCGCGTACGGCAGTTACGAGGCGCTGTTGGCCGACGACTCTCTCGACGCGGTCTACATCCCGCTTCCCAACAGCCTCCACGCCGACTGGGTCCGGGCGGCCGCCGACCACGGCCTGCACGTGCTCTGCGAGAAGCCGCTGACCGCCAGCGCCGACGAGACGGCCGCCGTCTTCGACTACTGCGAGGACGCGGGCGTCACGCTGATGGAGGGGTTCATGTACCGCTTCCACCCGCGAACCGAGCGGGCCGCAGAACTCGTCGCGTCAGAGCTCGGCGAGGTCGTCTCGGTCACCTCGAACTTCTCGTTCCGCCTGCCCGACGGGGCGGAGAACATCCGCATCGAACCCGAACTCGCCGGCGGGAGCGTCATGGACGTCGGCTGTTACGCCATCAGCGCGGCGCGGCTCTTCCTCGGGACGCCCGACCGAGTGTACGCGAGCACGACCGACACCCGTGACTGCGGCGTCGACACCCGGATGTCGGGCGTCTTGGAGTACGACTCCGGCGCGACCGCCAGCGTCGAATCGTCGTTCGACACGCCCGAGACGCAGTACTACCGCGTCCAGACCACCGACGGCTGGCTGGAGGCGAAGACTGCGTTCAACATCGAACCGACGGCGTCCGCCGAACTCACCTACGCCACGGACGGCCGGGTCGTTACGGAGACGTTCGACCCGATAGACAACTACCGCAGCGAAGTCGAGGCGTTCGCCCACGCCGTCGAGACCGGCGAGACGCCGCGAATCGACCGCGAGGAGTCCGTCGACCTCATGCGAACCATCGACGCGATTTACGAGAGCGCCGACAGCGGGCGCACGGTCGAGTTGGACTGACGGCCCGCGGCCGCTGTCCGTTTCGACTCAGCCCAACCGAATGTCGGAGCGAAACTCGGGCCGCCCGGTCGCTTCCACGTCGAGGCAGAACAGCGCGCCCGCGTCCTCGTCGTCGCCTGCTCCGCCGTCCGGGTCGCCGCCGGCGGTCGTCACGTAGAGCGAATCGAGGTCGGATCCGCCGAACGCGACGCTCGTCACCTTCTCCGTCGGCACGTCGAACCGGTCGAGTTCGGTTCCGTCGGCATCGTACTTGACCACACAGCCGCCTTCCCAGCGGGCCGACCAGATGTTGCCCGCCGAATCGACCGTCATGCCGTCCGGCAATCCGGGCGTCGCCGGCGATTCGACGAACCGCTCGCGGTCCGAGACGGCTCCCGACTCCTCGTCGTAGGCGTACCGATAGATGGTGTGTGCCTCCGTCTCCGTGAAGTAGAACCGTTCGCGGTCGCGGGTGAAGCCCATCCCGTTCGGGATTCCGACGCCGGTCTCGACCGTCGTCACCGTCCCGTCGGTGTCGAGACGGAACAGCCGTCCGCCCGCGGACTCCGAGGGCATCGTCCCGCAGAACACCCGCCCCGCGGGGTCGGCGATAACGTCGTTGAACCGAGTCGGTGAGTCGACGATTTCGGTCACTCCTGTGAGTTCGCCGTCGACGACGCGCCCGACGCGGCCGCGGTCCATGAACGCCAGCAGCGACCCGTCGTCCTGTATCGTCACGCCGGCGATGACCGATGTTTCGACGGGACAGTCGTGTGCTCCCGTCTCGGGGTCGTAGCGGTGGAGGCGTCCGCTTTCGATGTCTACCCAGTACAGCAGCTTTTCGTCGGGGTGCCAGACCGGTCCCTCGCCGAGTCGGCACGACGTGTCGACCACTCGTGTGACGGTCATGGCCGTTCGTTCGCAACCGACCGCAAAATACGCTTCCCCCGAGGTCGTGGGGGTCGCCGCCACTTCCGGCGTCGCCTTCAGAAGTGCGATATCTTGTCTCGCCGGTAGAGGTCGAGCGAGAGCACCGTGTTCGGCGACCGCTGGCGGACCGCGTAGGCGATGGCGTCGGCGACCTCTATCGCCTCCGTCACCTCACCCTCGTCGAACGACTCCGATTGCGTCTCGCCGCTCTCGGAGCCGAACTCGGTCCGGACCTCGGTCGGGTTGACGCAGGTCACGCCGACGTTCTCCTCGCCGATGGACCCCTGTAGGCTCGACGCGAACCCGCGGACCCACCACTTCGTCGCGGCGTACACCGGATTGTGGGGCCGCGGGTGGTTCCCGGACATGCTCCCGAGGAAGACGATATTGCCCTCCGACTCCACGAGATGCGGAATCGCCTCTCTCGCCGTGTAGAACATCCCGTCGACGTTGACGCCCGTCATCAGCCGGTACTCCTCGTCGGTGAGTTCCGCGACCGGTTTGTCGACGCCGAGGCCGGCGTTGCAGACGACGATGTCGAGCGAGCCGAACAGCTCGACGGTCGCGTCGACGAGCGCCCGGACCGCGTCGGAGTCGGTCACGTCGGTCGGCACGACGCTCACGGCGGCGCCCGTCGCCGCGCGAATCTCGTCCGCGAGCGATTCCAGTCGCTCGACTCTGCGGGCGGCGAGACACACGTCCGCGCCGTCTTCGGCGAGCACGCGCGCGGTCGCCGCGCCGATTCCCGAACTCGCTCCCGTGACGAGCGCCGTCCGCCCGTCGAGCGGGTCTTTCAAAACGGTTGGTCGGTCGACCATACACCGTGATTGTGACCCTGTCGCATACGTGTTTTCCCCGTGGCAATCCGGCGACGGACGCTTGGAACACGTTTAATAGACTTCCGTCGATTGTCATGGTATGGCACGTATTGCGGTCACTGGAGCGGCTGGCAACGTCGGGAGAGTCACGGTCGAGACGCTGGACTCGGACCACGACGTGACGCCCATCACGCACCGAGAACGCGAGGGACTCGATAGCGTCATTCTCGACGTGCGCGACGAGGACGCGCTGACGGAGGCGTTCGAGGGCCACGATATCGTCGTTCACCTCGCGGCCAACCCGAACCCCGACGCGGCGTGGGACAGCGTCTACGAGGTCAACATCGGTGGCACGTACAACGTCTACGAGGCGGCGCTGGCGGCCGATGTCGACCGACTCGTCTTCGCCAGCACGAACCACGTCCACCAGATGTACAATATCGCCGACCCGGCCCGTCCGGAGACGCTGGCCGCCGACACCGAGGCGGTCGGCGTGTCGGATCCGGCGCGTCCCGACTCGTACTACGGGGTGAGCAAGGTGTTCGGCGAGGCGCTGGGCAACTACTACGCGGACCGACACGGACTGGAAGTTCTCAACCTCCGTATCGGGTGGCTCCTGACAGCCGAGGAACTCCGCGAGAAGATGGACGAGGAAGAAGCGGTCGCGCGCTACGTCCGTGCGATGTGGCTTAGTCCCGACGACTGCGCACAGGGGATGCGTCGGGCCGTCGAGTCGCCGCTTCCCGACTCGCCGCTCGCGGTCAACCTCGTCTCCGCGAACGACGACCGGTATCTCTCGCTCACGGAGACGATGCGCGCCATCGGCTACCGCCCGCGAGATAATTCGGCGACTGTCGTGGAGTGAGCGGCGACCGAGGCGCGACGTGAGTGGGGTGTCGACCTATCGCGAGGCGCGCCGCGGCTGACGACGCCCCTCCCCGCTCGCCGGTTGGTTCAGCCATAGAACGCGGTCCCGGACTATTTTGCAGAATAATTACCCAGAAATATTCTCGAGACGCGTTGATTTACCCCGTCCGTTTTTATATCATCATCAGTCATTCACAACCTATATATGAGGGAAGATAACATGGGTACAACATGGCTGAGCATGGCTGTAGCGATGAAAGTGTGAACCGTCGAAAGTACCTGAAGGCCCTATCTGTGGGTGCCGCCGCCGGCCTCGCTGGATGTGCCGGGGGTGGCGGCTCCGACACCGAAACCACCGAGGGTGGGAGCGGTTCCGACGACTCCGGCGGCGACACCGAGACCGGCGGGGACAGTTCAGGCAGCACGTGGGACTCGCAGCTCGAAGTCCTTCACGGCTGGGCCGGCGGCGACGGCGAGGCGGCGGTCACCGCGCTCATCGAGGCCTTCGAGGAGGAGCACCCCGAGATGGATACGAACTTCCAGGCGGTCGGTGCGAGCGCGAACGTGAACCTCAACGCGACGATTCTCCGTCGGCTCGCGAACAACAACCCGATGAGTTCGTTCGCCAACTGGCCGGGGAAGAACCTCGAACGGTACTCGGGCGCGCTGATGGACCTCGAAGCCGACGTGTGGGACGCCGAAGGGTTCAAAGACACCATGCAGGCCCGCGCGGTCGAACTGTGTAAGTTCAACGATAAGATGCCGGCGGTCCCGCTCGGGTCTCACCGGATGAACAACCTGTTTTACAACACCGCCGTCTTCGAGGAGGCCGGCATCGACGCGTCGAGCCTCGACAGCGTCGACGCGCTCCTCGACGCGCTCGAAACCATCGACCAGAACACGGACGTGACGCCGATGGCGCAGGCGATGGTCGCGCCGTGGACGAACCTCCAGCTCTGGGCGCAGATTCTGACGAGCCAAAGCGGCGTCGACGCGTACATGAACTTCATCGAGGGCAATCCCGACAGGGCGGCCGTCGTCGAGGCGCTCGAGGCGCTGAAGACGATCAACGAGAACTACATCACCGCCGACGCCTCGTCCATCAGCTTCACGACGGCGGGCCAGAAGGTCATCTCGGGCAACGCGGCCACCATCCACCAGGGGAACTGGGTGTACGGCATGTTCCGCGCCGACGACAGCTTCAACTACAAAGAGCAGTGGGACTGGATACCGTTCCCGGGTACGGAAGGTATCTACTTCTACCACGTGGACTCCATCGTCGCGCCGAGCAACAACCCGAGTCGCGAGGAGACCATCGCGTGGCAGAAGTTCGTCGGCACGAAGGAGGCACAAATCGCCTTCAACAACCCCAAGGGGTCGGTTCCGCTCCGCACCGACATCGACCCGAGCGAACTGACCGACTTCCTCGCGATGACCTACGAGGACCTCACCGACTCGGAGGCGTATCCGCCGACCATCGCCCACGGACTCGCCGTCACGCCCAAGACGATGGGCGCGTGTAAGACCGCCTTCGGCGACAACTTCATGGGGCCGTTCAAGGTCGAAGCCACCGCCGACGCGCTCATCGAAGCGGTCTCGGAGTAAGCCTTCGGCCGAAACTACACCTTTATCACTCACAAATAGAATATAGGTATATCCATGGCCACACACGATAACACGGAGCATGTCTCCGACGCGCCCGACGAGGCGGTCGGGTGGGAGTCGAAGCTCCAGTATTTCCTCAACAGCGACTTCGTTCGCTCCGCGCCGTACTGGGGAATCCCGTTCGTCCTCATGAGCATCGCCGTCTACGGTGGCATCGGCTACAACTTCGCCATCTCGTTTACGGATTACGAGGGCCTCGGAACCCCCGATTACTCCGCTCTCGACCTGGAGATGTATGCTCAGGCGCTGTCGAGCGACGCGTTCATCGCCGCCGCGCAGAACAACTTGGTCCTCCTCGTAGGCTTTACCACAATCTGTCTGGTGCTCGGTCTGTTCCTCGCAATCCTGTTGGACCACGGCATCCGCTTTTCCGAGAAGTTCCAGACAGTCTATCTCCTCCCGATGAGCCTCTCGTTCGTCGTCACCGCACAACTGTGGCTCTGGATGTTCAACGTCGAAAGCGGCATCCTCAACCTCGTTGTGACGACACTCGGGTTCAATCCGGTGGACTGGCTGGGGAATCCATCAATCGCGCTCGGTGCGGTGATATTCGCCCTCATCTGGCAGTTCAGCGGGTACACGATGGTCGTCTACCTCGCGGGGCTCCAGTCGATTCCCGACGACCAGTTCGAGGCCGCCCGCGTCGACGGCGCGAGCATCACTCGGACCTACCTCCGCATCATCGTCCCGCAACTGAAAGAGGCGTCCGTCAGCGCGGCCGTCGTGCTGATGGTGTTCGCGCTGAAGGCCTTCACCTTCCTGTACGCTCTCGTCGGCCGCTACCGCCCGCCGAACGGGACGGACATCCTGGCGACGCTCATGGTGCGCCGCGCGTTCAAGTTCGGTGAGTGGGCCTACTCGGCCGCCATCGCGACCATGCTCCTCGTCATGGCGCTCGGCGTCATCGGACCGTACCTCTACTACCAGTACAAACAGGGGAGTCTCTGACCATGTCACAGTCGTCACCCACAGGCAGCTTCGACGTCGCATCGCTCGTCGAGGACGTGAACCTCCGGCGCGTCGGCCAGTACGCGCTCGTCGTGTTCTTCCTCGGCTTCTTCCTCGTCCCGTTAGAGACGGGAATCATGACCGCCATCAAGACGAACGAGTCGGTCGCTCGCTCGCTCCCCTTCGCGCCGCCGGTTGGCGAGGGCTTCACCCTCGGTAACATCCAGTTCGCCCTCGAACAGCTCTCGGGGTCGTTCTTCAACTCGCTCATCATGTCGATTCCGGCGACCATCGGCAGCGTCCTGTTCGGGAGCATGGCCGCCTACGGCCTCACGATGGTCAACTGGCGGGCCCAGATGGGCGTGCTGATGCTCTTCGTCGTCGGTGTCTTCGTCCCCTACCAGGCCGTGTTGGTCCCGCTCGCGCGCTTCTGGAACAACATCTTCCCGCTCGCGCGGATGATAGAGCCGATGGTGGCGTCGATACCCTTCTTCCAGGGGTACCACGCCGACCTCGTGCCGCTCGTCATCACCCACATCGCCTACGGGATTCCCATCTGTACGATACTGTTCCGGTCGTACTACCAGAGCCTCCCGAACTCGCTCGTGGAGGCCGGTAAAATCGACGGCGCGAGCATCACGAAGATTTACCGGCGCATCATCCTGCCCATCTCGAAGCCGATGTTCGGCGTCGTGTTCATCTACCAGTTCACGCAGATTTACAACGAGTTCCTCTTCGCGTTCACGCTCGTCACCGGGTCCGACGCGCCCGCGGCACCGGTCACGCTGGTGCTGCCCGCAATCGGGGCGTCGACCTCCGGCATCGACTTCGGTATCAGGATGTCTGCGGCGTTCCTCGCCGCGGTTCCGACGCTCATCCTGTACGTCGCGTTCGCCGAGCAGTTCGCCAAGGGACTTCGCACGGAGGCCTAAGCTATGGGACAGATTCAACTCACCGACCTGACGAAGCGCTTCGGCGACACGGTCGCCGTCGACGACCTCTCGCTCGACATCGCCGACGAGGAGTTCCTCGTGCTCGTCGGTCCCTCGGGTTGTGGGAAGTCGACGACGCTCCGGATGCTCGCCGGCCTGGAGACCCCGACCAGCGGAGACATCTACATCGGCGGGGACCACATGAACTACCGCGTCCCGCAGAACCGCGACATCGCGATGGTGTTCCAGGACTACGCGCTGTACCCCCACATGACCGTCCGGCAGAACATCCGGTTCGGGCTGGAAGAAGAGGAGGGATACACGTCTGCGGAGCGCGACGAGCGCGTCGTCGAAGTCGCGGAGACGCTCGGCATCGCCGAGCTGCTCGACCGCAAGCCCGACGAACTCTCGGGCGGTCAGCAACAGCGGGTCGCACTCGGCCGCGCTATCGTGCGCGACCCCGAAGTGTTCCTGATGGACGAGCCGCTGTCCAACTTGGACGCCAAACTGCGGGCGGAGATGCGGACCGAACTCCAGAACCTGCAGGACCAACTCGCCGTCACGACCGTCTACGTCACCCACAACCAGACGGAGGCGATGACGATGGCCGACCGCATCGCCGTCATGGACGACGGCGAACTCCAGCAGGTCGCCTCTCCGTTCGAGTGCTACCACGAGCCGAACAACCTGTTCGTCGCGGAGTTCATCGGCGAGCCGATGATAAACCTCGTCCGCGGGACGCGCTCGGAGACGACGTTCGTCGGCGAGCATTTCTCGTACCCGCTCGACGAGGACGTGATGGAGTCCGTCGGCGACCGCGACGACCTCGTCTTGGGGGTGCGCCCCGAAGACATCGAGGTCGCCGACGCGGCCTCTGACGACGCCGCGATCGGCGATCACGAACTCCAGATGGACGTGACTGTCGTGGAACCCCACGGCGACCAGAACGTCCTCCACCTCTCGCACCCGGACCAACCCTCCGACGACGACGCCCTACAGGCGGTCACGGAGGGGATGCACCTCGTCACGCGGGGCGACCGCGTCACGGTGACGATTCCGCCGGACACGATTCACGTGTTCGACGCGGAGACCGGAACCGCGGTGCACAACCGCCGTCACGACCAGGAAGCCGACCTCACGGAACTCGAACAGTAGCCATGGCACGATTAACACTCGACGACGTAACGAAGGTTTACACCGACGACGGCGGCGGCGACATCGTCGCCGTCGAAGAGATATCGCTCGACATCGACGACGGGGAGTTCCTCGTGCTCGTCGGTCCCTCGGGGTGCGGGAAATCGACGACGCTCCGGATGATGGCGGGACTCGAAACCGTCACCGAGGGCGAACTCCGACTCGAAGACCGCGTCCTCAACGACGTGTCCGCGCAGGACCGGGACATCGCGATGGTGTTCCAGTCGTACGCGCTGTACCCTCACAAGAGCGTCCGCGGCAACATGTCGTTCGGTCTCGAAGAATCGACCGACCTGCCGGACGACGAGATACGCCAGCGGGTCGAGGAGACGACCGATATGCTCGGTATCTCCGACCTGCTCGACCGCAAGCCCGACGAACTCTCGGGCGGTCAGCAACAGCGGGTCGCACTCGGCCGCGCTATCGTGCGCGACCCCGAAGTGTTCCTGATGGACGAACCGCTGTCCAACTTGGACGCGAAGCTCCGGGCGGAGATGCGGACCGAACTCCAGCGCTTGCAGGATGAACTCGGCGTCACCACCATCTACGTCACCCACGACCAGACCGAGGCGATGACGATGGGCGACCGCGTCGCCGTCCTCGACGACGGCGAACTCCAGCAGGTCGGGACGCCGCTGGACTGCTACCACCGGCCGAACAACCTGTTCGTCGCGGGCTTCATCGGCGAGCCGTCGATGAACTTCTTCGACGGCTCGCTTTCGGGCGACACCTTCCGCGGCGACGGCTTCGACTACCCGCTTTCGGATGCGACCAGAGAGCAGCTCGGCGATGCGAGCGACCTCACGTTCGGCATCCGACCCGAGGATATCGCGGTCGGCGAGCGACGCTCCGGCGACCGAACCTTCGACGCCGAAGTCGTCGTCGTCGAGCCGCAGGGCAACGAGAACACCGTCCACCTGCGGTTCGCCGAAGACCACGAGGGGGCTCGGTTCACCGCGACCACCACCGGGCGGTCGAGGGTCGAATCGGGCGACCACACGACCGTCTCGTTCCCAGAGGACGCGATTCACCTGTTCGACGGGGAGACCGGCAACGCGCTGAAGAACCGAGAGCTCCCGTCGAACCGCGCCATCGGCGCGTTCATCTCCGACTGACGACCCGGCCGACACGCGCTGTCGCCGTCCGTTCTTTCACCCCTTGCGGGCCCTCCAGACACCCCACCTCCTCGGACTGACCATCCGCACCACTCTTCGGACTGACCATCCGCACCTTCTCTCGTCTTCTGTTCGCAAGCGCTGCTCCGGTAGTCAGGACTCGTCTCCTATCAGCACGGTCGCTGCTACGCGAACCGCGTCGCTCCGGTATCGAACGACTGCGAGTAAAAGGCGGCCGCGGCGGACGCGCCGCGAGCGGTGAGACGCTCACATCTCTCGGCTGCGGTGTCGCGTATCGCGTCCAGTCGGTGTGTTATGTCAGGCTGATACGGCCGCTGTGGGACAGTCTCGTTCGTTTACTCCTCGTCGAAGAGCGTCTCTCCTTCGACCATGTGTTCTCCGACGGCGTCGAGGTCGAGCGTCAGCCCGAGGCCGGGCTTTTCGGGAATCTCCATGCGACCCTCCTGAATCAGGTCGTCCTCCTCGACGAGGTCCTCCCACCAGCCGAGCTGGTAGGAGTGGTACTCGAGGGCAAGCGAGTTCGGGATGGCCGCGGCGACCTGCGCGGAGGCCATCGTTCCGATGGGCGACGAGACGTTGTGCATCGCCACGGGGATGTAGTACATGTCCGCGAGGTCGGCAATCTTCCGCGTCTCGCGCATGCCGCCGACACGAGGCAGGTCGGGTGCGATGATGTCCACCGCCTGCGGTTCGAGCAGCGTCCGCTGGCCGAACTTCCGGTAGACGTTCTCGCCGACCGCGATGGGCGTCGTCGTGGACTGGGTCACGAGCTTCTGCACGTCGTGGTTCTCCGGCGGGACGGGGTCTTCGAGCCACCACACGTCGTAGTCTTCCAGCTCGGACGCGAGGCGCTTGGCGCTCCCGCCGGTGAAGGACCAGTGACAGTCGAACGCGACGTCGGCGCGGTCGCCGACGGCCTCGGTGACGGCCTCGACGATTTCGACCTTGTGGTCGATTTCGGGGTTGCGGAGGTGGCGGTTCGCGCGGTCCTTCTCGTGGCCCGAGGGCACGTCGAGGTCGAACTTGATGGCGTCGTAGCCGAGCTCCTCGACCACGCGGACGCCCTCCTCGGCGCAGGCCTGCGGGTTGGCCTCGTCTTCGGTGTGGAGGTCGCAGTAGACGCGCACCTCGTCGCGGTACTTCCCGCCGACGAGCTGGTAGGCGGGCACGTCGAGGAGCTTCCCGGCGACGTCGTGAAGCGCGATTTCGATGCCCGAGATGGCGGAGATGACCTTGCCCGAGACCGAGCCCTCGCCGGACATCTTCTGGACGAGGTGCTCGTAGAGGCGGTCGATGTCGAGGGGGTTCTCGCCGACGAGGAACGGTTTCATCCGCTCGATGATGGCGGTGTCGCCGCCACCCCAGTAGGCCTCGCCGGTGCCGACGACGCCGGCGTCGGTGTAGACGCGGACGAGAATCCACGGGTAGTTCCCGTCGACCATCGTCGTCTGTACGTCCGTGATTTCGGCGTCGCGGACGCCGCCTCGCGGATTCGTGATATCCATCGTCTCCGCGGACAGGTCGCGCATCGTGTACTCCGCGTTCGGGTCGCTAAGCTTCGCTTGCTCAACCATTGCGCACGTATATCTCGAAAGCCACTACAAAAGTGTGTGGGTTGGTAGTTCGTCGCTCAGTTCGCGTGTACGTCCCGAGTACTCACCGTCGCTGTCCTCCGAGCACCGACCGTCGCTCGCGGCTTACAAATGGTGACAATTTCGCAAGAATTGTATGTCGGAAGAGAGAACACACGACTGATGACGGAACCCAGTAAAAACTACGTCAACGGTGAGTGGGTCGCCTCCGAGACCGGCGAGACGGCCGAGGTGACGAACCCCGCGAACCCGAGCGAGGTAGTCGCGACGTACCAGCACTCGAACGAGAACGACGCTGCGGCGGCCGTCGACGCCGCCGTAGCGGCCGAAGACGAGTGGCGAAACACGCCCGGTCCCGAGCGCGGGCGCATCCTCCGCGAGGCGGGCACGCTCCTCGCCCAGCGGAAGGACGAACTGACGGAGATTCTCATCGCCGAGGAGGGGAAGGCGCGGCCCGAAGCGGCGGGCGAGGTACAGCGCGCTATCGACATCTTCCACTACTTCTCGACGAAGGCCGCCGACCTCGGCGGCACGCAGAAGGGTGCGAGCGGACCGAACACGAACCTCTACACGCGCCAAGAGCCCGTCGGTGTCGCGGCGCTCATCACGCCGTGGAACTACCCCATCGCCATCCCGGCGTGGAAGCTCGCCCCGGCGCTCGCCGCCGGCAACACCGTCGTCCTGAAGCCCGCCTCCATCGCACCCGGCGTCGTCATCGAAATCGCCCGCGCGCTCGACGAGGCCGGCCTTCCGGACGGCGTCCTCAACGTCGTCACCGGGCCCGGTAGCTCGGTCGGAAGCGAGTTCATCGGCAACGAGGGAACGGACCTCGTCTCGTTCACCGGCAGCAGTCAGGTCGGCGAGATGGTCTACGAGCAGGCCACAGACGCCGGCAAGCGCGTTCAGACCGAACTCGGCGGGAAGAACCCGACGCTCGTCGCCGACTCGGCCGACCCCGCCGAGGCCGCCGACATCGTCGCTAACGGTGGGTTCGGCACCACCGGTCAGTCCTGTACGGCGTGTTCCCGCGCCATCGTCCACGAGGACGTGTACGACGACTTCGTCGCCGAACTCGTCGACCGCGCGGAGTCCCTCGACGTCGGCCCCGGAACCGACCACGAGATGGGCCCGCAGGTCAGCGAGTCCGAACTCTCCTCGACGCTGGAATACATCGACATCGCCGAGGGCGAGGGCGCGACCCTCGTCGCCGGCGGCGGCGTCCCCGAGGGCGAGGAAGTCGAGACGGGCCACTTCGTCGAGCCGACGGTGTTCACCGATGTCGACCCCGACATGCGTATCGCACAGGAGGAGGTCTTCGGTCCGGTCGTCGCCGTCATCGAAGTGAGTGACTTCGACGAGGGTCTGGCGGTCGCGAACGACGTCGACTACGGCCTGTCGGCCAGCGTCGTCACCGACGACCACACCGAGGCGAACCGCTTCGTCGACGAGGCTGAAGCCGGCGTCGTGAAGGTCAACGACAAGACGACCGGCCTCGAACTCCACGTCCCCTTCGGCGGGTTCAAGCGCTCGTCCTCCGAGACGTGGCGCGAGCAGGGCGACGCGGGTCTCGACTTCTACACCATCGAGAAGACCGTCTACGACAACTACTGAGCGGCTCCCTGCGGCCGTCGATGCGACCGCGACCGGCTGCCATCGTCTCGTTCTTTTTGTCGTCTTTTCTCCTCTCCTCTCCTCTCCTCTCCTCTCCTCTCCCGTCACCTGCACTCTCATCCGGCCGATACTGTTGGCTCAGTCCGCCCCAAACCCGGTTCTCTATAACAGAACGAAGTTCTACGGGTGATCACAGTACGTGTTACACGTATAGGTGTGTAATTTTCAGTTGTAATCGTGCGCCGAGAGCTGTGTTAACACGGTTCTACATAGAGAATTCGACTGGCTCGCGTCCTGTTCCGAGATGGAGAACAGGGGGTGTCAGTAGTTGATGTTGAGTTCGACGACGTTCGCCGCGCTCAGGACGCGTTCGGGGAGCGACCCGTGGAGGTCTTCGTCGCTGACCCGGCTGGCGGGTGCGGAGACGCTGATGGCTCCGAGCACTTCACCGGAGGACGATTTGATGGGTGCCGCGAGACAGCGCAGTCCTTCGAGGCGCTCGCCGTCGTCGATAGCGTAGCCTCGCTCGCGGACCGCTTCGAGCACCTGGAACAGCTCCTGTCGCGTGCCGATGCTCTTCGGTGTCTTCTGTTCGAGACCGTGGCGCTCGATTATCTCGTCCACCCGGGACTCTGGGAGGTTCGCGAGAATCGCCTTCCCGAGGGCGGTCGTGTGCAGGTTCGTTCGGAGGCCCGCGTAGGTGTCGAGGTCGACGGCGTCGTCGCCTTTCGCCCGCATCAAGTAGACGCCCATCCCCTGTTCTTCGACGAGGAGGTTGGCGAGTTCACCCGTATCGGCGGCGAGCGATTTTACCTCGGGTTCGGCGACCTGATACACCTCCATCGACTTCCGACTGTGACCGCCGACTTCGAGGAACTTCAGCCCGACGCGGTAGTCGTCGCCGTCCTTGAGGACGTACCCGTGTTTCTGGAGGGTCGTCAGGTGGTTGTGGACCGCGCTCTTTCCCATGTCGAGGTCGCTCGCTAGCTCCGTGACCCCACAGGGTCCTTTCTCCATCAACTCCTCGACGAGCGCCAGTGTCTTCTCGGTGGTTCGCACCGGATGTTTGGCGTCCATAGCTACTCGTTGTCAAGTATCTGAATAAGTGTTCTGGTCCGGAGAACGGTGACGCCGAGTCGCAGAAAGGCGTCCCGTTCGACTCGGAAAACCGCTTTCGATGGTTGATGCTGAGCGTAGCGCGAGCGTCGGCGGTGGGCGTTCATGAGTTGGACTTGTCACGGCGCCCGCTGCCGACTCGCGCGTACTGGTATGACTGACACGTCACACGGTCGGGCCGCTCGCGCCGACCACGCGTAACCTCGTGCCGGGGCATGATAGTTCTTGGCATGGGTGTAGAGCTTGCCCGGCGGTCGTCTTCTCGGCGCGCCCGGGTGACCGTCTCGACTACGCACCGACGCTCTCCCTGATTATCGACCGAATTCATGTATGCTTATTTTCATAGTTGCTATAAAATCGCCTACGTATCTCGATAGCCCGCTTCCGTTTCACTCACCTCTGAATAATTGCTCATGTCGCTGAAAACGTGTCTCACTGGATGTCTGGGACACAAGTGAATCTTCCAATAGCCTCGTCTATCCCTACTGCGAAAACGTGTCAACTATATCGGGCCAAAATATACTTAATCTGTAACTTCGTCGGTGAGTCCTCGGCCGCCCTGCGGGCGTCAGTCGTCGCCGGCCACGGCCCCCCCCACACCGCTTCGAGCGAGTGAGCGCCACCGGGAGGTCCGGTAGAACCACAGCGACGCGACGCCGCCGCCGACGATGTTCGAGGCGGCGAACGCGATCCAGATGCCGCCGGGGCCGAGGGCGCTCGCCCCCCACAGCGCGGCCGGAATCCGCACGACGCCGAGGGCGAGGATGACGATGAGCGACGCCGCTGTCGTCCGCCCCGCCCCGCGAAGCCCACCGGTGAACACCCGCATCAGTCCGACGAATCCGAACGAGGGGGCAATCGTTCGGAGGAAGGAAACGCCGGCGTCGACGACGGTCGCGTCGGTTGCGAACAGGCCGACGAGCGGACGGGCGGCGATCCAGACGACGACGCCGCAGGCGCTCATGACGCCGAACAGGAACACCGCAGCGAAGCGGTTGGTCGCCGTCGCGCGGTCGGTCGCTCCCGCGCCGAGGTTCTGTCCCGTCATCGTTTCAACCGCGCTCGCGAACGCGACCGTCGGGAGGACGACGACCGAGAAGACGCGCGTCCCGACCCCGTAGCCGGCGACGACGCCGGTCGAAAACAGCCCGACGACGGCCAAGAGGAGGTTGATTGAGACCGCCCGTCCGGTCTCTTCGAGGGCGGTCGGCAGGCCGAGTCGGAACAGCCGCCTCGCGGCCGCGGCGCTCGGGACGAACTGCCTCGGTCGGAGTTGGAGCCCGCGCCGTCCGTCGAGGAGGATGCCCACACCCACGACGGCGGCCAGTCCGCGACAGCACACCGTCGCTATCGCCGCCCCGCGGATGCCGAGTTCGGGCGCGCCCCACCACCCGAAGACGAGCACTGGGTCGAGGACGACGTTGAGCGCGACCGACCCCACCATGACGAGCATGGGTGTGACGGTGTCGCCGCGGCCCCGCATGAGCGAGATGAACGCGTAGAACGCGAACACGAACACCATCCCCAGCGAGACGATGCGCATGTAGGCGGTCGCCAGCGGGAGGACTGCGGGTGACGCGCCCATGAACGCGAGCAGGTCGTCGACCGCGACGTAGGCGACAGCGCCGACGCCGACGGCCGCGATGGTCGTGTACGTGAGCGTCTGCGCGGCGGCCCGCTCCGCGTCGAGCGATTCGCCCGCGCCGGTGTGTTGGGCGACGAGGACGCTCCCGGCGATAGAGAGGCCCAGCCCCAGCGAGAGGAACAGGAACACCAGCGGGAACGCGAACGAGATGGCCGCGAGCGCCTCGGTGCTGTACCGGCCCAGCCAGAGTGTGTCCGCGACGTTGTACGCCGTCTGGAGCAGGTTCGTAACGACGATGGGTGCCGCGAGGTAGCAAAGCGGCCTCGCGATACCTCCCTCGGTCAAGTCGAGTTCCGACGGGTCGACGAACAGGCCGTCGAGGCAGTTCCGGAGCTTCGTCGCGCGGCCCATCAGTCGTATCGGTCGCGCCAGTAGCGCGCGAGTTCCGCGCAGGTCGTCACCCACGTGTCGCCGGTCGAGAGCATCTGCTGGAGCAGGGATTCGAGCGCGTCGACGCGGCTCGCCCGACCCACAATCTGCGGGTGCATCGTCAACACGAACAGCCGACCGCGCTCGCGGATGCCGTCGAACTCGGCCTCCCACGTGTCGAACACCGGGCCGTGCGGAGAGATTCCCGACTGGAACTCGAACGTCGGCCCCATGTTGAACCCCCAGTAGACGAAGTCGTCCAGTAGGTAGTCGTTAGGAATCTCCACGAGGTCGTGGTCCTCGCGGAGATACGGCATATCCGTGTCCTGCCACGAGGCGTCGTACAGCATCCCGGCGTCCTCGACGAGGTCGAGCGTCTGGTCGCGCATCCCGCCGACCGTCCGGTAGCCGACCGGGGGCTCGCCGGTGAGGTCTTCGAACACCTCGACGGTCCGTCGGAACTCGGTCGCCTCGCGCTCGGCCGACATCTCGCGGGGCGAGACGTGCGTGTAGCCGTGGTGGGCGATTTCGTGGCCGTGTTCGTGGAGGAGTTTCACCGCCTCGGGCCACTCTTCTGCGACCTTGCCGGGGACGAAGAACGTGCAGTTCACGTCGTATTTGTCGAACAGTTCGACGAGCCGCGGCACGCCGACTTCCGGCCCGTAGTCACCGCGGTAGTCCAACCGGGCGAACTCCGGGTCGAGCGCGGCGGCCGCGCGCCACAGTTCGTTGGCGTCGAGGTCGAACGTGAACGTCGCCGCGGCGCGGTACTCGCCCCACGGCTCCGGCTTGTGGTTCGAATCGACGCGCGCGAACAGTTCGTCGCTCATCAGTCGCTCCGTTCTCCCCCTGTTCGCGCCGCCGGTTCGAGGTCGAAAAGCGCGTTCGAGACGGTTCCGTGGGCCGTCACCGCCGGCGGCGCGTGGTCGTCGTCGTAACCGTACTCCACAAGCCGGTTCCGGTTCAGACAGAGCTTGTCGTACTCCGGTTTGAACAGGTCGAACAGCTCGAAGCGGTCTTCCAGTTCCGGGAACCGCTCGTGGTACCGCTCGATGCTCGCGCGGACCTGCCGCCACAGGCGAATCTCGTCGTAGCCCTCGCGGCGCTCCAGCAGGTCGGCGACGTAGCGCAGGACGCAGACGAACAGCGTGCCGACGATGTGCTGGCACATCCCCTCCGGCGACTTCTGGTGGACGATGTCGTCGTGTTCGTACAGGTCGTCGGGAAGCCTGTCGAGTTCCGGGAGGCGCGTCTCGCTGACCGCGATTTCGTCCACGTAGTCCTTCACCGCCAGCCGGGTCGGTCGGCCGTCCCGCAGGACGAGCATCGTGTTCGTCCCGTGCGGCATGAAAACCATCCCGTAGCGGTAGAGATAGTGCAACAGCGGCGGCAACAGCACGTCGAAGCAGTCGGCCAGCCACTCGTCGATAGAACAGCCGGCCCGCTCGGCGAGCTTGGAGACGACGGGCGTGCCATCCGCGTCCTCGTGCATGAGCGCCGAGAGCGTGAGCACCTGCTCGTCGTCGTCGACGAGGGCCTCGACGCTCTCGCGCCACACCGCCCCGAGCAGTTCGTGGTACTGGTACGGCGCGTCGTCCAGTTGCGAGAACTCGGGATGGTCGTAGTTGAGGCTCGCAATCTCGCCCGGCAGCACCAACTCGCAGTCGTCGCGGAGGAACGGGTCGTCGTCGCGAATCGACTGCACGTACTCCGTGACCCGCGGCGCGGCGCGCGCCTGCTCGCCGGGCAGTCCCCGATAGACGATGGTGTTCAGCACGCGAATCGGGACCTTGACGTGCGGCTTTTCGGGGTCCGAGAGGTTCGTCAGCGTCCGTACCGACTGCTGCGGGAGGTAGCTGTCGGGGCCGGTTCCGAGCGGGACGATGTCGCCGACGGCGATGTCCTTGGCGAACAGCTGCGCGACGGTGTTTTCCCACTGCCACTCGTGGACTGGGAGGTAGTAGTAGTCGTCAGGGTCGTGGCCGCCGGCCCGGAGCGTCGCGTCGAACTCCGCCGCGGCCTCGCCGAGTTGCTGGGCCATCAGCGACTCGTACCGCAGGCCCTCGACGCTCCGGAAGTCGGCCCGGTCGCGGTGCGCGGCGACCCAGACGAGCGACTGCGGCGTCTTGCGCTCGGGCGCGTACGCCCGGTAGTCGTCGTAGCCGAAGCCGATGCGGCCCTTGCTGATGGTGAACCACGGGTGGCCCTCCATCTCGCCTTCGACCGCGGCGTACGGCATGTCCAGCAGGCTCTGGTCCGCGTCGGCCTTTCGGGCGTCGATGTGGGCGTCGGCGACCAGCGTGTTGTTGTACTCCCGAACGAGGTGACTCGCCGTCTCGGGGGCCACGCCGAGCGACTCCCGCGCGTCGAGGAGGAACTGGACAGGGTCGGTCGCGGGCCGCCAGCCATCGGCGTCTCCGCCTCTCCCCGGCTTCTCGCCGGCGTCTCCGCTCACCGTTTCGCCACTATCGCCGTCTGCCCGTCGCTCGATGCTGTCGGGGTCGACACGATAGCTGTCGAACGGTCGCGATTGGGCCGCGAACCGGTAGGAAACGCCGTCGTAGTCGAGGCGGTACCGGGTCCACTCGCCGTCGGAACCGCGCGCTTCGGGGTCGAGCAGTTCCTCGTACAGGAACTCCTCGAACAGCTTCGTGAGCAAGTCGCGGCTCACGTCCGCCCACCGGTCCGCGTCGAGCGCGGTTCGGAGCGTCTCCAGTCCGTCTATCCGTCCCGTCCGTCCGTTCGTCCGCAGTTCTGGTCCGTTCATTCGTCTTCCTCCGCCGTCGATGCCGCCGCGGTCGCGCCGCCGGTCGTTTCGAGGAACCGCTCGACGGCGAAGTCCTGAAACACGGTGTCCTCGTCTTCGGGGTAGACCGGTCGGTTGCAGAGTCGGTTCACGATGTGCGCGTTGCGATAACAGCCGAGGCCGAGGTCGGGCGCGCCGACGCCGTGGGTGTGGCGCTCGGCGTTCTGGACGAAGATGCGCCCCGTCACGTCGTCGTCGAGGCGCAGTCGGTAGTCCTCGGTGACGCGGTAGCGACCCTCGTCGTCCCACTCGATTCGCGATTCGAGCGACGAGAGGAAACTCGGCGTCGGCCGGTGGTAGCCCGTCCCGAGGACGACGACCTCGCTCTCGTGGGCGAACGGCGTCTCGGACTGCCACTGCTCGCAGTCGAGACGGTAGCGCGGTCCGCCGGGGCCGGCCACTCGCTCGATGCCCTCCACCGAGGTCATGGCGAACAGCCCCACGTCGGGGTCGCGGTCGCCGATGGAGCGACGGTAGAGCGCGTCGTATATCTCGGCGCTGGTGTTCACGTCGATGCCCTTGTACAGCAGGTCCTGTTCGGGGTACACCTCGTCGCGGGTCTCCTGCGGGAGGTCGTTGAAGTACGACGTGTACTCCGGCGTGAAATGCTGGAGTCCGAGCTTCGAGTACTCCATCGGGAAGAAGCCCTCCGAGCGCGTGAGCCAGTCGAGTCGGTAGTCCGCGTCGGCCTGCGCCTCCAAGAGGTCCAAGAACACCTCCGCGGCGCTCTGGCCCGACCCGACGACGGTTATCGAGTCGGCGTCGAGACACCGCTCTTTTCGGCTCCGGTACGCCGCGGTGTGGAACACGTCCCGCTCGGGGTGCCCGCCCAGATTTTCGGGGACGTGCGGTCGGCTCCCGACGCCGAACACCACGTCCTCGGCCCGGTAGCGGTGCTCCTCGCCGCTTTCGGGGTGGCGGGCGGTCACCTCGAAGTAGCCGGCGTCGTCCCACTCGATGTTCGTCACCCGGCGTTCGAACCGGCAGGCGTCGAGTCGCCGACTGACCCAGCGCAGGTAGTCGTTGTACTCCCGCCGGGGAATCTGGAACGTCTCGTAGAAGTAGAACTCGTAGATACGCCCCGTCTCCCGCAGGTAGTTGAGGTAGCTGTGGGGATTCGTCGGGTCGGCCAGCGTCACGAGGTCCGCGAGGAACGGGACTTCGAGGGTCGTCCCCTCGATGAGCATCCCCTCGTGCCACGCGAACTCGGCGTCCTGTTCGAGGAACACCGCGTCCACGTCGTCGGGCGCGCCGTCGAGCATGGCGGCTAGCCCGAGGTTGAACGGCCCGAGACCGACGCCGACCACGTCGTGGACGGGCGTCTCGCTCATCGGCTCACCTCCGTCTCCACGCCGAAGAACCGCTCGCGCTCGCAGTGCATCAACAGCGCCTCCTTGTCGGGGAGGTCGATGCGCCCCTGCGGTTCGTAGCCGCAGCGCTCGAAGACGCGGATGGCGATTTCGTTGCGAACGTCCGGTTCGCTGACGACCCGCTCGGCGTCGGTCGCGCGGAACTGAAACGCGGTAATCGCCCGCAGGAGCGGCGCGGCGTAGCCGTGTCCGAGGTACTCCGGCGGCCCGATGAGCAGGTGGACGCCGCGGTCTTCCGGCTCCGCGCCGTAGCGCTCGCCGACCACGTCGTCGGCCGCGCGGTAGGTCTCCCAGTAGCTCATCGGCGTGTGGTCCAGCAGGCCGACGTAGGGCGTGAGATGGTCGTCGTCGAGTTTCGCGTCGAGCTTCGCCCGAAACGCCGCCTCCGGCAGGTCGAGTTGCCAGTACGGCTTGACGTGGTCGGAGCCGAACCACGCGCGAAGGCGGTCGAAATCGAGGGCCGGGTCGACCTCGGCGAACGCCACGGTCCGGTCGATGCGCTCGTTTCGAACCCGATACGCGTACTCGCGGCCCGCGCCCGCTCGCGCCGTCGTGGCCGCGGTCGCGGTCGCCGCGTCGGCGTTCGAGCCGGTCATGGCGTCGGCACCTCCAGTTCCGTGACGAGCGGATTGTCGATGTCGGCGTACACCGACTGGTTCGCCAGCGAGCCCTCCAGTTCGTCCATGTCGTGGAACCGCGTGAGCAGGTTCGCCTTGCAGGGAATCGTCTCTTTCGTGAGGAGGTCGTCGAGGAGCGACGACGACGGTCGGTCGTACCGGCGAAGCGATTCGAGCTCCTCGCGGAGGACGCCCAAGAGGCGTCGCTCGTCGACCAGCCCGGCCGTGCCGAAGGCGTTGACGAGGCCGAGGGCGTTGTTGATGATGACGTAGTACCGGATGCGTTCGTCGGCGACGGCGTCCGGACAGACGGTGTCGGCGCGCTCGCCGATGCCGGGCAGGAGCGCGTCCACCTCGTCGTACGTCGACTCGGGGAGGTAGTAGCCCTGATTGTCGCGGTAGCGGAACGTCTCGGGGTAGCCGCCGTCGAGCGTCAGGACGCTGTTTTGCTGGTGGGCTTCGACGCCCAGCCCGCGTTCGAGATAGAGCCACAGCACCGGTCGAACCGACAGTTCGAGGTACTGGCGGAACCAGTCTTCCGCCACCGCGTCGGTCGGTCGTCCCTCGTGGTCGGCGATTCCCTCGACGAGTGTCGCCAGCCGCGACGACCCGTCGCCGAGGTGGTCCTGACAGAGGCCGACCACGGGCGTCGCGTTCGTCGCCGCGTTGCCGCGGAAGGGGTTCTCGCGGAGGACGGTCTCGAAGCCGGACTCGCCGCTGCCGAGGTCGACCGTCAGGTACGCCGGGTCGCGGACGACGTCGAACGCCGGGAACCGCTCTTCGAGCTCGTCACCGAGTTCCGTGTCCAGCAGTTCGGTGATGGCGACGCCGCGCTCCAGTTCGGGGAGTTTGTTCGTCCGCTCGGAGTTGGTGATTTTGACGTTCAGCGACCCCTTGACCATGAACGGCGCGTCCGGCGAGTACAGCGTCCGCACCGAGGAGGTCGGGAAGAACTCTCGGCCGACTTGACCGACGTATTCGAGGCCGTCGCCGAGCTGCGCCTGCACCTCGGGTTGCGAGCGGAGGTAGTCGGCCTGCCACGGGTGGACGGGAATCAGCACCCTGTCGCTATCGACGTGTTCGGCGACGAATGACTCGGGGACCGACTCGTCCGCTCGGAGGGCCGACGCGACCCACTCGGCCGCCGAGTCGTCGCGCGCGGAGTCCTGCGAGACGAGCGACGAGTCGGCGCTGAAGTACGCCAGTGGGAACGACCCGCGGAGTTCAGGCGCGTAGGTCCGCGATTCGTGGTCGGGGATGCCCTGCCTGCTCTTTGGCGTCGGGTGGAGCGGGTGGCCGAAGACGAGCGACTGCTCCGCGTCGCGGAAGGTGGTGTCGAAGCCGTACAGTCGCTCCTCGTCGCCGCGGCGGGCCTCGACGAACCGCTCGATATTCTGGCAGCTCTTGACGACTCGCAGGAGGAGTTCGTCGGCCGCGCCGGTGTCGTCGCGGTCGAGTCTGAGTTCGGTCGTGACGAGCGTCACGAGCATCGTGTACTCGAGCGGGAGCGTCTCGCCTCGGGGGAGTCGGTAGACGCCGGGCAGGTCGAACAGGTGGCGGTCCGTCGGCGACCGGTACGAAAGCGGGACGTAGAGGTCCACGCCCTGATGGAACAGCGGCGCGTGGACGACTTCGTCGGCGTCCGTCTCGACCGGTGCGTCTCCGGCGGGGACGACGGTGTAGTCGCCGGTCTCCCGGAGGTAGCAGTTCAGGAAGCTGTGTATCGTCGCTGACTCGGCTGTGTCGTTCGGATTCATGCGTATCGGTCGTCGGTCGTCGTTTCGAGTTCGGTTCCGCGGGTCGAAATCTCGCGCAGGAGCTCTCGGAGGGCCTCGCGCGTCGTTCGGGGGTTCAGGAGCGTCAGCTTCAGGCACGTCTCGCCGTCGACGGTGGTCCGGGCCACCACGGCCTCGCCGTCGTCGAGGAGGGAGTCGCGGATGGCCTCGTTCAGGTCGGCGACGCGCCGTTCGTCCGCCGTGTCGTCGTCCCGGTCACAGTCGGGGACGTACCGGAAGACGACGACGTTCAGGTCGGAGTCGTGGACGAGTCGGAGGTCGGGGTCGGCCTCGACGAGTCTCGCGGCGTCGTCGGCGAGGTCGATGGTGTACTCGACCATCGACGCCAGTCCCTCGCGGCCGAGCGCCTGCATCGTGACGAAGGGCTTGAGCGCGTCGAACCGCCGGGTCGTCTGGACCGATTTCGAGACGAGGTTCGGCACGCCCGCGTCGTCGTCGCGCTCCGGGTTCAGGTAGGCCGCGTTGCGGTCGATGAGGTCGTACGCCGACGCGTCGCGGACGAGGACCGCGCCGCAGCTAATCGGCTGGTAGAACAGTTTGTGGAAGTCGACCGCGACGGAGTCCGCGGCCTCGATGCCGGCGAGTTTGTCGGCGTGGTCGTCGCTCAAGGCCAGCGCCCCGCCCCACGCGGCGTCGACGTGGTACCAGCAGTCGAGTTCGGCCGCGCGGTCGGCCAGCGGGCCTAACGGGTCGATGCTCCCGAAGTCCGTCGTCCCGGCGGTCGCGACGATTGCGAACGGGCGCTTTCCGCGCTCGCGGAGGTCAGCAACCGCCTCGTCGAACGCTTCCATCGACAGGCAGCGGTCGTCGTCTGTCGGGACGGTGACGACAGCGTTCTCGCCAAGACCGAGGTGCGAGGCGGCCTGCTTGGCGGTGAAGTGGGCGTCGGCCGAACAGAGGATGCGCAGGTCTCTCGCCTCCGGTGGGAGGCCGGCCTGTTGTACGTCGACGCCGTACTCCTCCAGGACGACCCTGTTGCGCGCGATGAGCAGGCCGACGAAGTTCGACTGGGTGCCGCCGCTGGTGAACACGCCGTCGCCGTCCTCGTAGCCGAACAGGTCGCACAACTCGTCGACGAACTGCCGTTCGAGTTGCGTCGCGGCGGGGCTCTGGTCCCACGAGTCCATCGACTGGTTCGTCGCCGTCAGGAGCACCTCGGCCGCGAGCGCGGGAATCGTCGGCGGACACTGGAGGTGCGCGACACAGGTTGGGTCGGAGACACCGACCGAGTTTCGCAGAATCGGCTCGGTGCGGTCGAGTGCTGCAGCCACGCCGTCGCCTTCGTGGGGTAACATCTCGAATCGGGCGAGTACGTCGTCGAGTTCCTCGGGTGTCGCCCCCGAGTACGGCGTCGCCTCATCGGCGAACTCGTCGAGAACGAGGTCGCACGCCCGCCGAATCGCGTCCCGATAGCGCGCCCGGTCGTCGTCGTCGCCGCTCAGGAACCACTTCGCGGCGTCCGGTCGCGGGTCGCGGTGCTCGTCGACGCCGTCGACATCGCCGACGCCGTTCATGCGGCGACCTCCCGGCGGCCGTCGGCGTCGACCGCCTCGATTGCGGCCTCCACGGCGTCCGCGAAGATGCTCCCGATGGCGTCCACGTCGCTCGGGGTGACGACGAGCGGCGGGAGGAACCGCACGACGCTCCCGTGGCGGCCGCCGAGTTCGACGATGAGTCCGCGGTCGAAACACGCCGTGCGGACGGCGTCGGCGAGGTCCGGATGCGCCGGGAAGCGCCCGCAGGCGTCGGGCTCGTCCGTGGGGTCGACGAGTTCGACGCCGAGCATCAGCCCCCGGCCGCGCACGTCGCCGACGGCGTCGTGAGCGCGCTTCGTCGCGTCGAGGTGGCCGCGGAGTCGGTCGCCCATGCGCGCGGCGTGGTCGTCGAGGTCGTGTTCGAGCACGTGTTCGATGGTGGCGATGCCGGCGGCCATCGCGAGTTGGTTCCCGCGGAAGGTCCCGGCGTGCGCGCCCGGCTCCCAGACGTCGAGCGACTCGTCGTAGACGACGACCGAAAGCGGGAGCGACCCGCCGATGGCCTTCGAGAGCGTGACCGCGTCGGGGACGATATCGGCGTGCTCGAAGGCGTACAGCTCGCCGGTTCGGCCGAGCCCGGTCTGAATCTCGTCTACGACCAGCGGGATGTCGCGCTCGCGGGTCACCCGCCGCATCTCTCGGGTCCAGTCGTCGGGCGCGGGAATCGCCCCGCCCTCGCCCTGCACGAGTTCGACCACCATCCCGGCGGGGTCCGTGATGCCGCTTTCGGGGTCGTCGAGAGTTCGCTCGACGTACCGGGCGGCGAGTTCGTGGCACTCCTCGCCGCCGACGCCGAACGGACACCGATACTCGTACGGATACGGCAGGTGGTGTACGTCGGGCATCAGTCCCGGCACGTCCGCCTTCGGGTCGGTGTCGCCCATCAGGCTCAGCGCGCCGTTAGTCATGCCGTGGTAGCCGCCCTGAAACCCGAGGACGCTCCGGTTGCCCGTCGCGGTCTTGACGAGCTTGAGCGCGGCCTCGACGGCGTCGGTCCCGGCCGGGCTACAGAACTGCACCCGCGCGTTGTCGGCGAACTCGTCGGGGAGGCTGTCGAACAGCGTGTCGACGAACCGCTCCTTGACGGGCGTCGTGATGTCGAGGGTGTGAAGCGGGCGGTCCTCGGCGAGGACGCGTTCCATCGCCTCGACCACCTTCGGGTGGTTGTGTCCGAGCGCGAGCGTGCCGGCCCCCGCGAGGCAGTCGTAGTACTCCTCGCCGTCCATGTCGGTGACGGTGACGCCCGAGGCCTCCCGTATCGCGTGCGGGAGGTGTCGGGGATAGGTCCGCGCGCTCGACTCGCGGGCGGCCTGCTGTTCGAGCAGCGCCTCGTTGCCGGCCGTCGGGTCGGTCATCGCGCTGTCCTCCGCCGATTCGTCGTCGGTCTGTCGCTGTCGAGCATACAGTTTTAGGCTAGCCTAAAAATACAAAAAGTTTACTGCAGGCACAGTTTGAATGAATAATAGAACGACAGCGCGGCCGCTACTCGGTCGCCACGGAGCGTCCGCGACGACCGCCTTCCGCCGCTTTCGGCGGTTTTCTCTGCCCGAACGCCCGCCTACGCGCCGGTCGCGACGAGCCGAGTCGAATCTCGGGCTTCGCGTCGGCCGCTCGCGTCGCCGCCGCGTTAGCTCACTGCTCCCCGTCGAACGTCGTCACCAGCGGGTTGTCGACCTCGACGAAGAGCGGCGCGTCGTCGAGGGAGTCGTCCAGTTCGTCGATGTCGTGGAACCGTGTCAGGAGGTTCGACTGGCGCGTCAGCGTCGGCTCGGTGAGCAGTCGGTCGAGGAGCGACGACCCCGGCGCATCGACCTCGCGGAGCGATTCGAGTTCCTCGCGGAGCGCCGCGAGCAGTCGCCGCTCGTCGACCAGTCCGCTCCGGCCGAGCGCGCTGACGACGCCGAGCGCGTTGTTGAGAATCGTCCAGTATATCATGCGCTGGTCCGCGATGCCGTCGCCGCAGACGGTGTCCGTGCGCTCGCCCACGCCGGGGAGGAACTCGTCGAGCCGGTCGTACCGTGATTCGGGGAAGTAGTAGCCCTGATTGTCGCGGTAGCGGAACGCGGCCGGATAGCCGTCTTCCAGCAGGACGACGCTATTCTGCTGGTGGGCCTCGACGCCGAAGCCGTACCGGAGGTAGAGCCACAGCACCGGTCGAAGCCCGACCGAAAGGTACCGCCGAAACCACGACTCGGCGACCGCGCCCGGCGACTGCCCCTCGCGCTCCGCGAGCATTTCGACGATAGTCCCGAGTCGGGAGCGACCATCGCCGATGGGGTTCTGACAGAGCGCGACCACGGGCGTCGCGTTCGTCGCCGCGTCGCCGCGGAAGGGGTTCTCGCGGAGGACGGCCTCGAAGCCGGACTCGCCGTCGCCGAGGTCGACGGTGACGTAGGCCGGGTCGTCGATGAGACCGAACTCGGGGAACTCGGCGTCGATAACGTCGCGGAAGCCGGCGTCGAGCAGCTCGCTGACGGCGACGCCGCGGACCAGTTCGTGGCGCTTGTTGACCCTCGCAGAGTTGGTGATTTTGACGTTCAGCGACCCCTTGACCATGAATGGCGCGTCGGGGGCGTACAGCGTCCGAACCGAAGAGGTCGGGTAGAACTCCCGGCCGACCTCGCCGAGCGATTCGATGCCGTCGCCGAGGTGCGCTCGAACCGCCGGCTGTTCGAGGAGGTAGTCGGCCTGCCACGGGTGGACCGGGACGAGTCCGTCGTCGGAGTCGTCATCGACGTGTTCGGCGACGAACGATTCGGGGACCGACTCGTCCGCGCGAAGCGCGTCGGCTATCCACGACGGGGCGCTCCGGTCGAGCGTCGAGTCGTGGTCGAGCAGGTCGGCCGCGACCCGGAAGTAGTGGAGCCGGAACGACCCGCGTAGCTCCGGGGCGAACCGCGGTTCGTCGTGCGGCGCGATGCCTTGTCTGCTCTTGGGCGTCGGGTGCCGGTGGTGGCCGAAGACGAGCGACTGCTCCGCGTCGCGGAACGTCGTCTCGAAGCCGTACAGCCGCTCCTCGTCGCCGCTGCGGGCCTCGACCGCGCGGGCGGTGTTCCGACAGCTCTCGACGACCCGGAGGAGCAGTTCGTCCACCGAACCCGGCGCGTCGCGGGCGAGCGACAGTTCTTCGAGGAGCAACCGCGCAAGCCGGAGGTAGTCGAGGTCGAGGACCCGGTCGTCCGGGAGGACGGAGACGCCGGCCCCGCCGAACAGGTGTCTATCCCCCGCGGAATAGTACGAAAGTGGCACGAACACCTCGATACCCTGCTCCGGAAGCGGGAGTCGAAATCCTCGTTTACAGTCGGTTTCGAGCGGTGTCTCGGCCGCATCGACGACCTCGTGACCGCCGATTTCGTGGAGGTAGCAGTTGAGAAAACTGTGCAACGTCGCTGACGCGGCGCGGTCGTCCGGGGCCGCGTCGGCCTCCGGTGTCCGTCCGATATCTCGGCTGGTTGCCATAGTTTTAGGCTAGCCTAAAAATATATAAGAATTCTGGCGGAACGCGCCGCTCGACGGTGGAGCGAAACGGGAAAAGCGGGGCCGCGAAGCGGGACCGGACTACAGGTTGCCGTTGACGATGTCGCTGACGCGCTGGGCGTCGAACAGGCGCTCGTCGGCGTCGTACAGGGTCTGTGCGAGGCGGTCCGTCACGACGAGGTTCGTGATGGGGCCCTGGTAGAGCGCGCCGGCGCGGTAGACGTCGCCGTTCTGGACGGCGGTGAGTTCGCTCGCCACTTCGTGGTTCTCCATGAACGAGATGACCGTGTTCTGGAACTCCTCGCGGTTTTTGGCTTCCTGTCCGCGCAGGAGGAGCACTTCGGGGTCGACCTCGAGGAGCGTCTCGAAGTCGACCGCGCCGCGGTTGCTGTAGAAGTCCTTTACGTCGGTCGTCGCGAGCGCGTCGTTGACCTTCAGGTCGTTGAGGTGCTTGAAGCTCGTCCCCTCGTCGATGATGTAGGGGTAGAACTCCTCGGGCTCGTCGCCGCCGCCCCAGACGACGGCGGCCGAGGGCCGCTCGCCCTGTGCGGGCACGACCGGCGCGAGGTTCGCCTGGAACTCCTCGTGGACCTGCTCGAACGCCTCGAAGCGGTCCTCGCGCTGGAACACCTGCGCGAGCTTTTCGAACGCCTCGTAGAGGCTGTAGTAGCGGTAGTCCTCGTGCCACGCGTAGCCGCGCGAGAAGATGCTGTTGCCGAAGAACGGACCGACTTGGGTGCTGATCTCCTCGATATCGCCCTCGCTCCACTGGCCGCGGTTCAAGAGGAAGTTCGGGTCGGCGACGTGCACGTCCACGTTCATGTCGTAGAACTGCTCTTTGCCGACGCCGCTGTCGCCCCACAGCTGACGGATAGACGACTTGTCGACGCTCACGTCAGGAATCTCGTCGTAGTACTGCGTGTGGTACCGGCCGGGGAGCCAGACGCCCATCGGCGCGTCGAGGCCGAGCGCGATGCCCATGTCGGCCCAACTGCCGTTGTTCGCGACCCACGTCTCCGGGACCGAGTCGAACGTGACCTCGCCGACCGGCTCTATCGACACCGAGTAGGACTCCGACGCCTCGGTCGTCGTCTCGGTTTCCGTCTCTGCCGCCGTCTCGGTCGCCGTCGCCGTGGTCGTCTCGGTCTCGGACTCTGTCGTCGTCTCCGACCCGCCGCCGCCGGTACAACCCGCGAGCAGCCCGCCCGCGACGACCGCGCCGCCGTACTGCAGATACTCACGCCGCGTCGATTCTCGACCGCTGTGTCCGTCGTTTGCCATGCGTTTTAGGCTTCCCTAAATGGTTAAAACGTCTTCGAAATTTAGGCGAGCCTAACTACCGCCGTGCGAGGTGGCTCAGTCGGTCACCTCGACGGGCGCTCTGACGGCGAGAACCGAGAGGTCCGAGTACGGCGTCGACTCGGGGCCGCTCCCGCCGGCCGAGTCGCGCAGGTCGCCGAGCGTCGTTCGGGTGATTCGCTCGTCGTCGTGGGTCAGCCGTTCGAGCACGAGGGCGTCCAGCGACTCGTCCGCACCCGAGTCGAGGAGGAACTCGGCGATGTCGCCCGGCATCCAGTCGAACGGTCGCGGCAGGACGAGCAGGTGGCGCTCGCCGACCGCCTCGGCCAGTCGGTCGAGGTCGACGTCGAGCGACCCGCTCTTGTGGAGCGTGACGAACCGCGTGTCCTCCATCGGCGTCCGGGCGCGACTCGCGGCTATTTGGAGCGACGAGATGCCCGGAATCACCCGCACCGGTCGCTCGACGGCCCGCTGGACCTTCCCGAGGAACTGGTAGCCCGAGTGGTTCGGGTCGCCCATGAGGACCGCCGTCCCACGCTCGCCGGCCGCGACGCGCCGCCCGAACTCGGACAGTGCGTCGGCCTCGTCGGCGTAGCCGCAGGTGAGTAGGTCGGCGTCGGTCTCGTCGGCCACGAAGTCGACGACCGTCTCGAAGCCGACGACTACGTCGGCCTCCCGAATCGCCCGCCGCCCGCGAGGTGTTAGGTACTCTGGGTTGCCGGGGCCGACGCCGACCGCGTAGACCGGTGCGTCGGCGGCCTCGGTACCGTCGGCGGCCCCAGTGACCCCGTCGATTCCGTCGATTCCGTCGATTCCGTCGATGCTCGGTTCGGGCGCGGCCGCGGCGAACGTCGCCGGGTCCGGCCCCGAATCGAGGTCGTACGGGTCGTCCTCACTCATGGTTTGCGAGGTCCACGTCGCCGTTGCGAACGTCGCTCGCGACGTGAATCAACTCGTTCGTGAGCGCGGCCGCGAGGCCGCTCCCACCCCGCTTTCCGACGTTCGTCACCGCGGGAACGCCGTACTCGTCAGCGATGTCGCGGACGCGTTTCCGGCTCTCTTCTGCCTTGACGAAGCCGACGGGCGTCGCGACGACGGCCGCCGGTCGGGTGCCGTTCTCGATGCAGTCGCAGAGCGCCAACGCGGCGGTCGGCGCGTTGCCGACGACCGCGATTGCGCCGTCGTAGACGCCCTCCTTGTCGAGTTCGAGCACCGCGGCCGCGGTCCGGGTCATGCCCGTCTCGGCGGCGAGTTCGGCTCCGTTGCCGATTGCCTTCCGCACCGGGCAGTCGTGGCCGCGGCCCGTGATGCCGGCTTTCGCCATCGTGATGTCGGTCACGATGGGTCGCTCGTCGAGGACGGCCCTCGCGCCCGCGACGACCGGGTCGTTCTGGCACCGGATGAGGTGCTGGAACTCGATGTCGCCGGTCGAGTGGACTGACTTCTGCCGCAGTCGGTCGTTCAGCGTCTCGTCGGGGACGAACGTCCGGACGATGTCCATGCTCGTCTCCGCGATATCCATCGCTTCCTGTGTCGTCGCGCCGAGGTCGGCGTAGGCGTCTCGTTCAGTCATCGGATTGGGTCTGCGTCATCGCGTTCGTCGTGTTCGCTTCGAGGTCGCCTTCGACGGAGAGGTTGATGTCCTGCAACCGCTCTCGCACGTCGTCGTCGGCGTCCCACAGGTCGCGGTCGATGGCTTCGAGGAACGTCGCGGTGATGCTTTCGAGCGCCCACGGGTTCACGTCGCGCAGCCACTCCTGTCGGTCCTCGTCGAAGGCGTAGGCGTCGGCGAGGCTCTCCCAGAGCGTGTCGCTGACGACGCCCGTCGTCGCGTCCCAGCCGAGCGCGACGTCGACCGTGGTCGAGAGGTCGCCCGCGCCCTTGTAGCCGTGTTCCTCCATGCTGTCGAGCCAGTCGGGGTTGAGGACGCGCGCCCGCATCGCCTTGCGGACCTTCTCCTCGTTCGTGTAGACGCTGACGTTGTCGGGGTCGCTGGAGTCGCCGACGTACGAGGCCGGGTCGCTCCCCGAAATCTCGCCGACTGCGGAGACGAACCCGCCGTGGAAGGCGTACCAGTCGGAGGAGTCGAACTCGTCCTGTTCGGCGGTGTCCTCGATTTTCACGGTCGCCTCGACGCCGCTCAAGCGGCGCTCGAAGGCGTCGCGGGCCTCGGTCACCTTGCCGCGACTCCCGAGGGCGTAGCCGCCCCACTGGACGAACACGTCCGCGAGGTCGCTTCGGTCGTCCCATTCGCCCTCGTCGACGGCCTTGTTCGTCCCCGCGCCGTAGCCGCCGGGCGTCGTCGTGAACACGCGGTGTTTGGCCAGTTTCTCGGCCTCGTCGGCGTCCACGCCGTCGGCCTCGAACTCGGCGGCGTCCTCCTCGACGTGCTTTTTCACGTAGTTCAGCTCGTGGGGCTCGTCGAGTTCGACCACCGCGTCGACGGCGTCGTTGACGACGCTCGCGGCCTGCGGGAACGCGTCGCGGAACAACCCCGAGACGCGGGTCGTCACGTCGATTCGCGGGCGGTCGAGGTCCTCCAGTGGAATCGGCTCCACGCCGTCGACGCGGCCCGCGTCGGTCCACACTGGTTCGACGCCCATGAACGCGAGCACCTGCGCGATGGTCTCGCCGCGGGTCCGGACCGTCGGCGTCCCCCACGCGACGACCCCGAACTCCTCGGGGTACTCGCCGTGGTCGTCGTAGTGGCGGTCGAGGACGCCCTCGGCGACCCGCTCGCCGACGCTCCACGCCGGCTTGGCCGGGACTTTCCGCGGGTCGAGCGTGTAGAAGTTCCGCCCGGTCGGCAGCAGGTCTACCCCGCCGCGGGTCGGCGCGCCGGAGCCGCCGGGTCGGACGTACTCGCCGTTGAGAGCGTCGGCGGTCTGCGGAATCTCGGCTTCCGCGGCCGCGACCCGCGGGGCCGCCTCGTCGCAGATGAACGCGAGCACCTCGCGGAGGTCGTCGTGCGCGCCGCGTTTCGCCCGCGCATCGCCGAGTTGGTCGATATCGACGACGAGCAGGTTCATGTTCACTTCGTCGTCGGGGCCGGCGTCGACTTCCGACTCGGGCACGTCGAAGTCGCGCTCGGCGAGGGCCGACACCAGTTCGACGCACTGGTCGTAGACGCGGTCTGCGGCCTCCGAGAGGTACATCCCGAGTTCGTCGTCGTACGTCCCCGGCTCGTCTCGCATCCGGTCGTAGTCGACGCCCATGACCCCCGCGACGCTCTCGCGGAGGCTCGGCGTGTCGGCGTTCGGGAGGCGGGTGAGCGCGACGAGGTACTCCACGAGTCGGTCGCGCTCGGGCGGTTCGCCCATCGTGTGGAGGCCCATCCGAATCTGCGTCGTCTTCACGTCGGTCAGGTACTCGTGGACGCGTTCGACGAGTTCGTCGAAGTCGACGGCTTCGGTGCCGTCATCGGCATCTGCGCTACCGATTGCGTCGCCGATGGCGTCTGTGTCTTCGAACCCGAGTTCGACCGCGAGGTCGAGGTCGTCGATTGCGTCAACGAGGAGTTCGCGGAGCTGGTCGCCGCGTTCGGGACGGGCCTCGTCCATGCCCGCCTCGCGGTACTCGCGGGCGAGTTCTTCGAGGTCCGCGAGGTCGTCGTACGTCCCCGCCGTGCGCATGACCGGCGTGAGGTAGTCCACGATGGCCGCGTACGACCGGCGCTTTGCCTGTGTCCCCTCGCCGGGGTTGTTGATGATGTACGGGTAGACGTTCGGGAGGTCGGAGATCAGTTGGTCCGGCGCGCTCTCGCCGTTTAGCCCGACGGTCTTGCCGGGGAGCCATTCGAGGCTTCCGTGGGTGCCGAGGTGGACCACGGCGTCGGCCTCGAACGCCTCGCGGAGCCACGCGTAGAACGCCACGTAGTCGTGCGGGGGTTGGAGGTCCGAATCGTGGTACACTTTCGAGGGGTCCATCCCGAACCCGCGCGGGGGCTGGACGGTTACGAGGACGTTCTCGAACTCGACGCCCGGAATCGCAAACGGTCGCTCGGGCGGGTCGCCCCACTCCTCGACGATGTTGTCACGGAAGCGGTCGTCGGCGTCGGCGAACCAGTCGGCGTACTGACCCGGAGACACCACGTCGACGCTCAGGTCCCGCACGTCCTCGGGGGCGACCCAGCGGTCGTCCAGCGTCAACTGCGAGGTGAGGTCGTCGATGAGCGCCTGTCCGTCCGCGGGGAGGTCGCCGACGGCGTAGCCCCGACTCCGGAGTTCGGAGAGGAGGTTGACCGTACTCTCTGGGCTGTCCATCCCGAAGGCCGTCCCGATGCCGTCGTCGCTCGGCGGGTAGTTGTGGAGGACGACCGCGACGTTCTTTTCGTCGTTCGGCAGGTGGCGAAGCCGCGCCCAGTTGACCGCGAGTCGGGCGACGTGGTCGACGCGGTCATCGATGGGGAAGTGCTGTTTCGGCGCGCTCCCGACCCCCGCCTCGTCTTCCATCCGCTCTTTCCCGCTTATCGGGTGGGTGATGACGTTGCCGTCGAACTCGGGGAGCGCGACCGACAGCGCGAGTTCGAAGCCCATCACGCCCGTGTCGCTCGATTCGTACCGGCTTCGAGAGCGCATGGTTGTAATAGCCTGCAACACGGGGACGCCGAGTTCGCTGAGGAACACGTCCTCGGCGGCCGCGCCTTCGTCGTCGGCGTCGCGGCCGCGCTCGCTCATCGACAGCGAGAACATGAAGGAGCTGACGACGGCGTCGACGACGGGGCCGTCGTCGTCCGAAAACCAGTTGCGGGCGACCCACTCGGCGTTCTCCTGTCCCTCCTCGTCGGTCGCGGGGTTGCAGAACGCCGGGAGGACGTTCGCGCCGAGCGATTCCAGTCGCTCCACGAGCGCGTCCACGTACCGGGTGTTCGCGTGCGTCCAGTGAGACTCGTAGAACCAGACGCCGATGGTCGGCTTGTCGGGGTCGTGCGTATCGAGCAGTTCGTCGTACTCGACGCCGGGGTAGTCCGGGTGGTAGACGCCCTCTGTCGGGAGTTCGACCGGGTCGTCCACCGCCGTCTCGACGCCGGCGTACTCGGCGGCGAGGAACCGACAGAGGTTCTCGACGTTCACCGCGCCGCCGCGGTCGAGATACTCGCAGACGCGCTCGCGGTCCGCGTCGGCGACAGTCGTGTCCCGGCGCGCGAAGGCGTCGCCGGTGGCCTTGACGACGAGCGGCACGCCCGCCGCTTCGAGTCGTTCGACGGCGTGGTCGTAGCCGGGCATGCTGTCTTCGGCCCCGTGGAGCCAGAAGACGGCCGCCGTCGCCGACTCTAGCTCGTCGACGAAGGCGTCCGCGTCGGTCACGTCGTCCAAATCGCTCGCGGAGCGGACGACGAGGTCGATTCCGTCGAGTCGGCGCGCGGCCCGCTGGACCGCGCCCAACTCGTTTTCGGTCGCTGTGTACAGTCCGATTGTCGGTGTCATTGATAAAGTGTTATTGTCTTACTGCAAGTACGATTTCGCATTCGATGACGACTCAGACGCTGCCGTTCTCGGCTATCGTCGGGCAAGACGAACTGAAACGGGCGTTGTTGGCCGTCGGAGCCAACGACGACCTCGACGGGCTCCTCGTTCGCGGCGAGAAGGGAACCGCGAAGTCGACCGCGGTCCGCGCCCTCGCCGACCTCCTGCCCGAACAGGAAGTCGTCGCTGGCTGTCCGTACGGTTGTCCGCCGGACCCGGACGACCCGGCCCGCCAGTGCGACTCGTGTCGCGCCCGCGACGACCCCGCGGTCGAGCGCCGGTCGGTTCCGCTCGTGACGCTCCCGCTCGGCGCGACCCGCGACCGGGTCGCGGGCACGCTTTCGGTCGCCGACGCGCTCGACGGCGAGGCGTCGTTCGACCCCGGGCTCTTGGCCCGCGCGAACCGCGGCATCCTCTACGTGGACGAGGTGAACCTCCTCGACGACCACTTGGTCGACTTGCTTTTGGACGCGGCCGCGAGCGGCGTCAACCGCGTCGAGCGCGACGGGGTGAGCGTCGAACACCCCGCCGAGTTCACCCTCGTCGGGACGATGAACCCCGAGGAGGGCGACCTCCGCCCCCAACTCCGCGACCGCTTCGCCCTCCAAGCGACCGTCGTCGGCAGCCGCGACATCGACGACCGCGTGGAGATTATCGACCGGGCGCTGGCGGGCGGCGACGACCCGGAAACGGTCGCCGACGCCCACCGCGAGGAGACCGCGGCACTCGAAGTCACGCTTCGCGAGGCGACGGCCCGCCTCGACGCGGTCGCCCTCCCGGCCGAGTTCAAGCGCGACATCGCCGAACTCTGCGTCGACGCCGGCGTCGAGGGCCACCGCGCCGACATCGCCATCGCCCGCGCGGCCCGCACCCTCGCGGCGCTCGACGGCCGGACGAAGGTACTCGAAGGCGACGTTCGCGAGGCGGCCGCGCTCGCGCTCCCCCACCGACTGCAGAGTCGTCCGTTCGACGACGACCCCGACCTCGACGACGTGCTCGACGACCACTTCGACGAGGAGGTGGACCGGGACGACGCCGAGGACGGCGAAGAGGGTGAGAACGGAAACGATGGAGATGGCGGAAACGGTGAAGACGGCGGCGGCGAGGAAGTCGGTTCCGACTCCGGTGAGGACCGCGACGCCGCGGGAGAGGCCCCCGACGCCGATACCGGGGATGACGACGCCGGGGATGACGATACCGACGGCGACGACCGAGGTGGAGAAGTCGGCGGAGCCGACGACAGCGCCCCCGAAGACGGCGATTCGGAAGAGAGGACTTCCGAGGACGGCGATACCAACAACTCCGGAGACGCCGACGCCGACGATGCCGACGAAGCCACGCCGCTCCTCCCCGGACAGAGCCGGGCCGCCATCGGCGACGCCGAGCGACCGCCGGTCGAGGACGCGACCCTCGACGCGGAGACCCCCGGTGACGGGAGCCGTGCCGCAGTTCGGGAGTCGCGGCAGGGGCGAGGCTCGCGGGTGCGGACCGAATCGGCGACCGAGACCGACGACATCGACGTTCCCGCCTCGGTCCGGGCCGCGGCCTCGGCCGGTCGCTCCCGCGTCACCCGGTCGGACCTCCGAACCGCGGTCGCCCGCGGGTCGGCCGAGACGCTCGTCGTGTTCGTCGTGGACGCGAGCGCGTCGATGCGCGCCGCCATGCGACGGGCGAAAGGCACCGTGCTGTCGCTCCTCGAAGACGCCTACGAACAGCGCGACGAGGTCTCGTTCGTCGCGGTCGCCGGCGACGACGCCGAGGTGTTGCTCCCGCCGACCGACAGCGTCACGCTGGCGGCGCGGCACCTGAAGGAACTCCCGACGGGCGACAGGACGCCGCTTCCGTCCGGGTTGGACGCCGCCCGTCGGGTCATCGACCGCTCGGACGCCGACGCCGCGCTCGTCGTCGTCGTGACCGACGGACGGGCCAACGTCGCGGACGGGAGCCCGACCGGGCAGACCCGGTCGGCGGCGCGGAACCTCGCCACTGCGGACGCGTCGGTCGTCGTCGTCGACGCCGGCGACGACGGTATCGGCGTGACCGACATCCTCGTCTCCGAGACGGGCGCGCGGCGCATCCCGCTGTCCGACCTGTCGGCCGAGCGGGTTGCCGAGGCCGCGCGCTCGGCGGACGGGCAGTAGCCGGGGGCCGGTCGTCTTGTTTCGCATGGTGGTCACCTACGGAATCGGCCGCGTTCGAAGCCGGTACGCCCCGCGAGTGACGCTCTCGTCGTGGTACTCGACCGGCTCTTCGACCACCGCGAGGACGCCCCCGCCCGCGGCGATGGCGGTCGGGATGCCGGGGAGTCCCATCGTTTCGACGTGCCCCGCGTCGGGGGCGAAAACGTGGACGCCGTGGCGCTCGGCCTCCCGCTCTCGGAAATGCTGGGCGGACGGCACGAAAATCTGTGAGCTGGTGGCGACGGCTGCCCGTGCGAATCCGCCGGTGTCGCGGGTCCACAGGCGGTCACCCCCGTCGACCGAGACGCCGACTGCGGTGTGTTCGTCGGGATGTCGCGCGTCCGGGTCGCGGGTCGATTCGGCGAACGTGTTCCCCGTGACGAAGACGGCGGTTCCGTCGGCGACGCAGACGTGGGTCGGATAGGCGTAGACGGTCTCGTCGCCGACGCGGCGCTCGGTAGCGAGGTCGAGTTGCCACCGCGTCTCCCCGTCGAAATCGAGGAGATAGCCGCGTTTGTCGCCGTGACTGGCGACGGCGACGGCGTCGCCCGCGAAGGCCACGTCGCCGACGCGTCGGTCCCCGTCGGTGCCGGGGTCCCACGACGCGACCCGCGCTCCGGAGTGAGCGTCTAGGAGAACGAGGCCGTCCTGTTCGGGATTCGGACAGCGGTTGTACGCGACGGCGACGCGGTCTCCTTCGGCGGCGACCGCGATGGGCGACGCGTGGACGCGCCTGCGCCACGCGAGTCGCCCGTCCCGGTCGAACCCGAGGACGACGCTCCGCCAGACTCGCGCTTCGCCGTCCCGCTCGTAGCGCCGGGCGGCGACGACGACCCTGTCGCCCGTCACCGCGAGGTCGACGACGTACGGTCGAAAGAACAGCGAGTCCTTCGTCGCCGTGCCCACGTCGTCAGCCGTCGCGTACGTCCAGCGGGCGACGCCCGTCTCGGTGTCGAGGACCCGAACCAGCCCGTCGCCGCCGCGCTCGCCGACGACGAGGAAGTCGTCGGTGGCGGCCATCGACACCACGGAGTGCTCGCCGCGCGCCTGCCAGCGTTCGCCGGTGTCGGGCGTGGAATCGGTAGCAGTCTCCAGCGCGATGACGCGGCCGTCCGCGGTCCCGACGAAGACGGCGTCGTCGGTCGCTTCGACCGCGGAGCGAGCCCAGTTGTGGCGGCTGCTCGCGGGTTCGACTTCCCCGAGGTCGCGGCGGGCCGTGAGTGGGGACGGTGCCATCGGGAGTCAGTCCTCGACGGGAAAGGCGTCGTGGAGCGTGTGGTGCGCCTCCCCGAGGTCGTCGAGGAACGCATCGGCTCCCTCGCGGAGGCGGCGAAGCGACCGTTCGGCGTCGCGGACGGCGACGAGTCGGCCGCGGAGGTAGCCCGCCTGCGGGTCGTCGTCGTCGATTCGCGTCGCCTCCGCTTCGAGGTCGACGAGCGCGGCGTCGAGGTGCCGCTGGGCCTCGTCGAGGCTGGTCGCGTTCGCGAGCGCCTGAATCGGGCCGGGGTCGGCGTCGCCGAGGTAGTCTTCGAGTTCGGCTTCGGCGTGTCGCTTCGCGTGTTCGTCGGTCGTTCCGGTGATGTTCAGGAGCGCCAGTCGGAGCGCTTCGAGTTCTGCGCAGGCCATGATTAGAGTGATTGGTGGACGAGGTTCGAGACGATGCGGTCCCGTTCGAGATGGGACGAGACGATGCGGTCGGTGTCGTCGGGCGTCACGCCGCCGTACCAGACGCTGTCGGGGTAGACGGCGACGATTGGGCCGTCGCCGCACTGGCCGAGACACGAGCTTCGAGAGACGTGGACATCGCAGTCGTCGGCGTCGCGAACGCCCTGTCTGAGTCGTTCGAGAACGGTCGCCGCGCCGCTCGCGGCGCAGGTCTGGTTCGTGCAGACCGCGACGTGTTTCTCGGGGGCGTCGTGGACGTGCGGGTCGTCGTCCACGTCGCTCCGGTCGGCGTGTTCGGCCTGATGGACGAGCGAGCGGAGCATCGCGCGAGCGCCGCCCTCGTCGTCCTCGTAGCCGGCGAGTTCGACCTTGTACTTGCAGGTGTCGCAGGACATCTCGACGCTCCCGGTGCGCGCTTCTCGGTAGCGGTCGGCGAGGGTCTCGACCACCCGGTCGTCCGTGCCGAGCGGCCCCGACGCGCCGGCGTCGACGTAGGGGTACTCCTCGTCGAACGTCTCGGCTTTGTCCACGATTCGCCCCGTCAGCACGCCGTCGCCGAGCATGTACGGGAGGACGACGACGGCGTCCGGGCGGTCCTTGGCGACGGTGTGGAGCGTCTCCTCCAACCGCGGCGTCGTGACGCCGATGAACGCCGATTCGACGCGGGTGAACTCCCGCCCCTCGTACAGCAGGCGGGCCAGTTTGTGCACGTCCCCGTTCGAGTCGGGGTCGCTCGACCCGCGAGCGCAGAGCACGACCGCCACGTCGTCGTCCTCGCGGTCGACGCCGAGGTCGGACTCGACCGCCTGCACTCGCTCGTCTAACAGGTCCACGAGCGAGGGGTGGATGCCGAGGTGGGAGCCGAACCGGAACTCGGTGTCGTCGTGGGTCGCGCGGGCCCGCTGGACCGCCAGCGGCACGTCGTTTTTGACGTGGCTCGCGGCGAAAAGCGAGAGGGGGACGACGGTCATCGTCCGGCAGGTCGGTGCCATCGACTCGATTGCGTCGTCTATCGAGGGTTCGGCGAGTTCGATGTACGCCGCGTCAACCGGGACCGACAGTCGGGACTCCAACTTCGCGGCGAGCGTCCGAACCTGCTCGTTGGACTCCTCGCGGCGCGAGCCGTGGCCGACGAGGAGCACCGCGTCGTCGTCGAGCGCCGGGTCGGGCCGTTCGAGACTCATGCGTTCTCGGCCTCTTCGAGGCTGCGGACGAGCTTTCGACGCCGCGTCGGCGCGAACAGGCTCGTCTCGTCGCTCCCCTCGTAGACCCACTCGCCGAAGCCGGCGGCCGCGTCGTCGTCGATGCCGAACCAGTAGCCACCCGACGAGGTCTCTCCAATCTCGCCGGTCGGCGCGTCGACCGGACAGGCGTCGAGTAGCCCGTCCACGGTTTCGAGGAGCGCCCGGTCGTCGTGGACGAACGAGATGCCGACCGTCCCCGACGAGGACTTGAAACAGACCGTCCCGCAGGATTCGAGCAGTCCCCGAAGGAGCTGTTTTCGCCGGTCGTCGAACACGTCGAAGCGGTAGCCGCCGGCGTCGTCGCCGACGGGGAGGCCGAACGCGGCGCTCGCGCTTCTGACCACGTCGCCTTCGACCATGACGTGGTACTCGTCTTTGACGCGGGTGACGGCGGTGTTGTGGGCGTACTCTCGCTCCGTCTCTCGGCGGTCGATTTCGCCGCCGCCGGCGATGACCGCGAGGCGGTTCGCACAGGTCTCGTCGTTCGTCAGCGCCGTGAACTGTCCCGGCTCGACCGCTCCGCCGCCGGCGACGTGGCCCCAGAGATAGGCCGTCTCGGGCGCGCTCTTCAGGAGGTCGTCCGCGGGGGCGACGCCGGTGTCGTTCACGCGTCCACCTCCCGGACCGAAATCGCGCCCGGCGGACAGGCTCGCGCCGCGAGCGTCGCGTCGTCGTCGACGTCCGCTTCGGCATCTCCTTCGAGGAGGGCGACGACGCGCTCGCCCGTCTGCTCGACGCTCACGACGCCGGGCGCGTCGGGGTCGATTGTGGCGAGTCCGTCGTCGTCCTCGACGAACCGGCCGTCGCGGGCGAGGCAGGCGAAGATGCCGTCGCAGGCGTCTCGGTCGATTTCGATTTCGAACATCTCAGTACTCGTATTTCTGCTCGTAGCCCCGCGGCGTCACCATCCGGTCGTCCCAGACGTACGTCTCCTCGTTGCCGACGAGCAGCGTCGTCGTCATGTCCACGAGGTCGGTCTCGCCGAGGTCGGGCAAGTCGCCGAGTTCGACGATTTCGACCTCCTCGTCGTCGCGGCCCGCGCCGTGGACGATGCCGACCGGCGTGTCGGGCGCGCGGTGTTCGAGGAGAATCTCGCAGCACTTCTCGTAGTTCGACCGGCGCTTGCGGCTCCACGGGTTGTAGATTGCGATGGTGAAGCCCTCCTTGGCGGCCGCGTGAAGCCGCGACTCGATGGTCGGCATCGAGGTCAGGTGGTCCGAGAGGCTGATGGTCACGGTGTCGTTGACGAGCGGCGCGCCCAGCCGGGCCGCACAGGACTGCGCCGCCGGGACGCCCGCGACCACGTCGAAGTCGACCATGCTCGCGGTCGCGCCCTTGGATTCGAGAATTTCCAGCGCGAGGCCGGCCAGCGCGTACACGTTGGGGTCGCCGCTCCCGACGATGGCCACGTCGTTGCCGGCGAGCGTTCGGTCGACCGCCTCCTCTGTCCGGGAGACCTCGCCGCACATCGGCGTCGAGTAGATATCCTCGGCGTCCTCGACGATGTCGTCGGGGAGGAGTTCGATGTAGGTCGTGTAGCCGACGATGTGGTCGGCCTCTCGGAGGGTGTCTTTCGCCAGCGTGGTCATCTCGCTCGCGCGGCCGGGACCGAGGCCGACGGCGACGAGTTGCCCCGGTTCGCCGTCGAAGTCCTCGACGGTCGCTTCGACCTTCTCGGCGGTCTGTTCTTTCTTCGACCCGCCCGAACTGCCGCCGCACTTCGAAGCCGAGCCGTCGTCGGACTTCGAGGACGACGCGCCGCACTTCGATTCTGCGTCGGCCGAGTCGGTCGATTCCACCGTCGCTCCGCCGCACTTCGATTCGGTTGTCGTGTCTGATTCGCTCATGGATTAGAAGTCGTTGACGTCGCGCCCGCCGCGGGGCGTGACGAGGTACGTTTCGTAGTCGTTGCTCCAGGGTTCGGTCTCGTGGGTGCCGATGAGAATCGACGTGCCCATCCCGCCCACGTCGTCGTCGTGAGCCTTCGCGTCACCGAGGGTCGTAATCGAGAACGTCTCGTCGTCCAGATTTCGGCCCGCCTCGCCCCGACCGGCGTCGTTGAAGATGCCGACCGGCACGTCGTCGGCCCGCTCCTCGCGGACCACGTCGATGGCGCGTTCGTAGTTGCGCCAGCAGTTGTACAGGACGATGACGAAACCGCTGATGGCGGCTGCGCGCAGTTTCTCCTCGATTTCGTCCCAGCCGCGCCACTTGTCGGACAGCGAGACCGTACAGAAGTCGTTCGACAGCGGTGCGCCCATCATGGCCGCGCCGCCGAGCGCCGCGGTGACGCCGGGGACGATTTCGATTGGCACGTCGGTCGCCTCGTCCGTTTCCGCCATCGTGAACACGAGGTCGGACTTCCCGTAGACGTTGGGGTCGCCGCCGGAGACGTGGACTACGTCCTCACCGTCGCGGACGCGCTCGAACGCCTCGCGGGTCAGTTCGACCTGCTTTCCCATCGACGAGCGGACGACCTCCGGCCCCTCGTCGCTTTCTTCGGGTGGGAGGGTTCCGTCGTCTCGGAGGAACTCCTGATAGAGGTTCGAAGCGACCACGCAGTCCGAAGTCGAGACGAGTTCCTTCGCTCGCTTCGTCATGTGGTCCGGGAGACCGGGACCGATGCCGACGACGTAGAGCGTCCCGTAGTCGTCCGGGACCTCGTCACGGTCACGGCTGCGGTCGCTGGAGTCAGGCGTCGGTTCGGTCGGCTTGTCGCCGTCGCTCATCGTCCCACCGCCACGGTCACGGCGTCGTCGTAGCGCCGCTTTTCGACGACGAGTTCGTGGTCGCGGCCGCCGGCGATGGCGCTCGCCTCGGCGATGCCGGGCCAGCCGATGAGTTCCTTCGACCGCGAGGGCGTCGGCCCCTCGAACTCGGTGAGGGTCTCCTTTTCGAAGTAGACGACACCTGCGCCGATTTCCTCGGCGGCGTCGAGCATGCCGGGTTCGTCCGCCTTTCGCGTGCCGGTGGCGACGAACTCCACGTCGTCCCAGTCGCAGTCGGTGTCGTCGAGCGCGCGCTCCCACGCCGTCAGGAACTGCGCTTTCTTCGCGCCGGAGACGCTGCCCGTCCCGAGGACGACGCCGTCGTCGCCGTTGCGCTTCAGGACCGTCACGTCGTCGCCGACGAGGACCGCCTTCGGACCTTCGAGTCGGGCGACGGGACCGAGTTCGTCGTTGAGGACGGCGAGGTTCGTCGCCACGGTCGAATCGCCGTTGACGACGTGGGAGTCGAGTGCCTTCGCCTTGCTCTCGACGCCCTGCTTGCCCGCGGCCTCCGAGGCGGTCGTCATCGCCGGAACGGCCCCGAGTCTCGAGAGGTCGTAGGCGACCTGATTCGCGCCGTGGTGGCCGCCGGTGAGTGGAATCGCCCACGTCAGTTCCTCGTCGACGACGACGACCGCCGGGTCCTCCCACTTGTCGTCGAGGAGGCCGGCGGTTTTCCGCATGGCGATGCCGCTGGCCATGAGGCCGACGAAGCAGTCGTACTCGCCCCAGTGGTCGGCGAACACGTCGCCGTGGTAGGTGAGTACGTCTATCCGGTCGTAGTCGTCCGCGAGGTCGCGTTTGATTTCCTCCGCCGTGTCGAGTTTTCGTTCGAAGCTGACGATGGCGATTTCGTCGGCGACCTCGCCGTCGCTGTCGGGAGTGCTACAGTGGCCGCTTCCGGAGTCGGTGTCGGAGTTAGAGTCTGCGTCGCTCATTGCGCATCACGCTCCTGCGGGTCGGAATCGGAATCAGAATTGGGGTCGTCGTTCGGTGCATCGCCGCCGCGGGCCCAGTCGCCGTAGAGGAATGACCGCTCGTAGTCCGAGCCGTTCACCGCCTCGCCGATGATGACGAGCGCCGAGGCACGGTAGCCCGCGTCTTCGACCCGCCCGCCGATGGTTTCGATGGTGCCCTCGATGACGTCTTCGTCCGGCCACGAGGCGTGGTAGACGACCGCGACGGGCGTATCGGGGTCGTGGCCCTCGTCCAGCAGTCGGTCCATCGTCTCGGCGACGGCGTGGGTGCCGAGGTAGATGCAGACCGTGGTGTCGCCGAAGCCGACGAAGTCGCTGATGTGGTCCTCCTCGGCCGAGAGCGTCCGGCCCTGCGGCCGGGTGAAGACGACGTGATTCGAGACCTCGTTCAGCGTCAACTGGGTTCGGAGCGTCGCGCTCGCGGCGAACGCCGAGGTGACGCCGGGGACGAGGTAGCTCGGAACGCCCGCCTCGTCCAGCGCGTCCATCTGCTCTAAGGCGGCCCCGTAAATCGCCGGGTCGCCGCTGTGGAGTCGGACGACGGTCCGACCCGACTCGTAGGCGTCCGCCATCAGCGGAATCAGCTCTTCGAGGTCCTTGCCGACGCTGTTGACCTGCTCGGCGTCGGCGCAGAACTCGTCTAGGAGTTCGCTGTTGACGAGCGACCCCGCGTGAACCACGAGGTCGGCGTCCTCGACGAGTTTTCGCCCGGCAACGGTGAGCAGGTCCGGGTCGCCCGGTCCCGCGCCGACGAAGGGGATTCCCTCGTCGTCGGTGAAGCCGGTGTCGGCCTCGCCGTCTGCGCTCATGTCGACCCCCCCGATTCGACGCCGTCGAACGCGGCGGGCGCCACGTCGCGCTCGACGCCCTCGCGCTCCGCGTACGCCAGCGTGTAGTAGTCGCGCTCTGCGAGTTCGTCGGGGTCGTCGGTGACGACTGTCTCGCCTTGCTCCATGAACAGGCGGCGGCCGAACCGAACGTCGTAGCCCGCCTCGGTCAACTTCTCGTGGGTCGCCGGCACGTCGGTGACTTTGAACAGCACCATTCGGTCGGGACCGGTCGGCGCGGAGCCGTTCGCGGCTTCGCGGAGCGCGAGTCCGGTTCCAGACTCGATTTCGACGCCGAGCGCGGTCGTGAAGGCCGTCATCGCGCTCACGCCGGGGACGACTTCGAGGTCGACCTCGGGGTGGAACGCGTCGAGGGTGCGGCGGAGATGTCCGAACGTCGAGTAGACGTTGGGGTCGCCGAGGGTCACGAACGCCACGTCTTCGGACTCGGCGCGGGCGGCCACCTCGGCGGCGGCCTCCTTCCACGCGCGGCGGAGTTCGTCGGGGTCGCGCGTCATCGGGAAGTCGAGGTCGCCGATGCGCTCTTCGGGGACGTGGTTCAGCGCGACCGTCCGCGAGAGTCGGCCGGGTGAGTAGACTACCGCCGCAGATTCGAGCAGGCGTTTCCCCTTGACGGTCACGAGGTCGGCATCGCCGGGGCCGAGGCCGATGCCGTAGACGGTCATAGTCCCTCCGCGTCGCGTCGGCCGACGACGACGTACACCGGGTTGTTCGACCGGAAACTCGTCGCGCCGGCGAGTTCGTAGCCGTGGCTCACCTGCAACTGGACGACCTCCGAGAGCAGGTCGCGCTCGCGGAACGCCTCGATGGCGTCGCCGGCGGGTTCGACCCGCGAGACGTTCATCACGACACGGTCCACGCCGGTCTCGACGGCGTGGTCGAGGACGGCCTCGAAGTTCCGACTCCCGCCGACGAACATCGCGTCGGCGTCGGTCGGGAGGCCGTCGGGAGCCTCCGCCTCGCGGAGCGTCACGTCGGCGTCGTACTCGTTCGCCGCGAGGTTCTTTCGCGTCACGTCCAGCCGCTTCGGTTTCCGTTCGACGGCGGTCACGCGCTCGACCCGCCGGGCCGCCTCGATGGTGACGGAGCCGGTACAGGAGCCGACGTCGACGAAGTGGTCCGCCGGCTGCAAGCCGAGTTTGTCGAGCGTGACCGCTCTCACCTCCGGTTTCGTGGGTCCCGCCTTGGCGTCGTGCGGGAGCGTTACCTGTGACATTCGACTCGACAATCCCGGCGCGGTTTGAAAACAATTGTGCTTGGAGTACAGCAAATTAACTTTCATAAAACACACCCGCCGAGTTATTAAAACAAAATTGGCAAAACACAATCTAACTTGTCTTCGAAAGTTTTACAAACAGACTTGGTTTTCATCAATTTGAATTTACCATGGCTACGGCGAACACCGTCAACGGTCGTATCGAACGCGCTCGCACCGAGCTATCCTCCACGCAGATGGCCGCTGGAGCCCTCTTTATCGCCGCGCTGGGCTTTACGCTCCTGTTCGTGCAGGACCCGCTCGTCCACGACTCGCTCCATAACTTCCGCCACGCGGCCGGTATCGCCTGTCACTAACCATGTTCGCCGAGTATCTGACGCGGGGGGTGAAGGCGGGGCTGGTCGCCGGACTGGTGTTCGGCCTGTTCATGGCCGTCGTCGCCAACCCCCTCGTCGTCTACGCGGACGAACTGAACCACGCCGCCGTCGAGGAGAGCGGTCACAGCCACGAGGCTGAGAGCGCCCACAGCCACGACTCCGAAGGAACTCACAGCCACGAGTCCGGTGACTCCCACGCCGGCGAAGGCGGCGGCCATCACGACTCCGCGGTATCGATGGCGGTTACGAAGGCCGTGAGCGTCGCGGCCGGCGGACTCTGGGGCGTCGTGCTCGGCGGCGCGTTCTTCGGGGTCGCGTTCTTCTTCCTCGAACCGGCGATTCCGGGTCCCGACGCCGCGAAGAGCTACCTGATGGGACTCGCGGGATTCGTCACCGTCTCGGGCGCGCCGTGGCTGGTCCTCCCGCCTGTCGCGCCGGGCGCGGAGCAGTCGCTTTCAGCGGCGACGCGCCTCCCGCTCTACGCCGGGATGATGCTCGCCGGAGCGCTCGCTTGCCTCTCGGCGGGGTACGTCTACACCCGCTTGCGCGAATCGAGCGGTCCCGTCCCGGCCGTCGTCGGCGCGGCCGTTCCGTTCGCTCTGCTCGCGGTGCTCGCCGTCTTCGCTCCCGAAAACGCGGTTCACGGTGCGCTGTCGCCGACGCTCGAAACCGGACTCACCGGACTGTTCGCGTTCGGGCAGGTCCTCCTGTGGTTGGTCCTCGCGGCGGCGCACGCGCGGTTCCGGCCGTCGAGTGATTCCGAGTCCGACTCGGCGATTCCGACCGCAGGCCGGGACTCGGCCCCCATGGCCGACTGATGCGTGACCGAACCGACGAGGTCCGCGAGCACGGCTTCACGGACCACGTGTTGGTCTGTACGAACAGCCGAGAGTCCGAGTACGCCGACTGCGCCGAGGCCGACGGCACCGCGGTGTACGACGCGGTGACCTCGTGGTTGCGCGACCGTGGCGTCTTCTGGTCGCAGGTTCAGGTCGCCGAAACGAGCTGTCTCGGACTCTGTAGCGCCGACGGGGCCGCGGTCGCCATCCACCCGCGGAACCGGTGGTACTCGGACGTTCGCCCCGAGGACGTGCCGGCGCTGTTGGCCGACGAGTTCGGTCCCGACGCGTCGAACCTCGGCGTTCGGCCCACTCGCTGACCCCCGACTCACCGGTACCGGCGTCTACGCCGCGCCCGTCTCACCACCGTCTTGCCGCTTTCTCCCCGACGCGGCTGGGATTGGACACAGAACAATAATATCGTTGCACTTCTGATTACGGTCCATGGACGAGAAGGACCTTCGAATCCTCAAAGCCATCGGGACGCTCGAATCGGGGAGCCCCGACCGGATAACCGAGGAGACCGGCATCCCGAAGTCGACCGTTCACTACCGCCTCGAACGGCTGCAAGAACAGGGCATCATCAAAAACGACATCTTCGACGTCGATTTCGAGAAGGCCGGGCTGAACCTCACGCTCATCACCGAGGTCTGGGCCGAGTACGGCTCGGAGTACCACAAGGAGGTCGGCGACAAACTCGGCGAGGTACCCGGTGTCAATCAGGTGTACTTCACGCTCGGCGACACCGACTTCGTCCTGATTTCGCACCTCGCCTCGCGCGGGATGGTCGAAGACCTCATCTCGGAGTTCGAGGAGATAGACGAGATTTCGCGGACGAGTTCGACGTTCGTCATCACGACCATCAAAGACGAGCCGAACCCGCTGAACGACTACGAACTCGAAGAACTGAAAGACGCCCTCCTCCCCGACGTGTCGTAACGCGGCCCGCGCCGCATCCGAACTCTACCGCATCCGCACCGCGCTTCGACCGCCGGAAGCGGCTCAGTCTTCGAGTTGCTGGGCGCTCAGGTGTGCTTTCGCCTCCGTCCGAGTCGGAAGGCCGCCGGCGACGGCCAGCAGGACGACGCCGAGCAGGCACCAGCCGCCGACCATCGCCCACTCGTAGGGCCACGCCAGCGCCGAGGGCGAGCCGGGGAGGTAGAGACCGACGAAGAACACCGTCAGCAGCAGGCCGAGCGCGCCGACCGCGTAGCCCGCGGGGAGCTTGAACGGCCGGTCGAAGTCGGGGTCGCGGTACCGGAGCACGAGGAACGAGACGACGACGAGGAACCACGCCGACACCATGCCGAGGCCGCCGGCGTTGACGACCCACACGAGCATCTGCTCACCGAACAGGGGCGCGAGCGCCGCGAGGCCGCCGACGAGCACGATTGCGGTCGACGGCGTGTCGTGGTCGTCGTGAATCGTCGCGAGCCGCTCGGGGAGCATGTTCGAGTCGGCCATCGCGTAGATGGCGCGGCTGGCACCGAGGACGAAGCCGTTCCAACTCGTGAGGATGCCCGCGAGGCCGGCCAGCGCCATGATGCGGCCGATGGTCACGCTGTCGAACGCGATTTCCATCGCCGTCGCGGCGGGGAGCGAACTCTCGACGAGCGTCGCGCCCGTGGCGACCTGTCCGGCCGCCCAGATGACGGCGATGTAGAACGCGGCGGCGCAGGCGACCGAGAGGCCGATGAGTCCACCGAGGAGCTTCGGCGACACGTCGGCCTCGCCCGCGGCCTGCGGAATCACGTCGAAGCCGACGAACATGAACGGCGTCATGATGGCGACCGTGAACACGCCGCCGATGCCGGCCCCCGCGAGCGGCGGCGAGGACGGCGACGTGCCGTTGAACAGCGCGCCGACGAGGAGCGTCAGGCCGGCCAGCGTGATGACGAGCGCGAGAATCGCCTGGAACTGGGCGGCCGGGCGGACCCCCCGGTAATTGAGGTACGTGATAACCACAGAGCCGATGACGCCCGTCGCGACCCACGTGCCGTAGACCGGCTGGCCGGCGACCGTCCACAGTTCGAACACGTTGAAACCGGGGACGATGTACGCGAGGGCGCTCGGGAGCGCCACCGCCTCGAACGCGACGACGCTGATGTAGCCGAAGATTATCGCCCACGTGCAGACGAACGAGCCGGCCGGCCCCAACGCCCGCATGCTGTAGACGTGCTCGCCGCCGACGAAGGGCATCGCCGAGGCGAGTTCGCCGTAGATGAGCGAGACGACGGTCACCATGAACCCGCCGAGGACGAACGCCGAGATAGCGCCGGTGACGCCGCTCTGGTCGATGAAGTACCCCGTCTGTACGATCCAACCCCATCCGATCATCGCGCCGAGCGCGAGCACGAACACGTCGCGCTTCGAGAGGACGCGTGAGAGTTCTCCTGTCATGGTTGTGATTGACATCACCACATTCTAACTTACCTACTATATATCTTACTGTGTTCAATTTCTAGAGTAAATTAGGAACACAGTTCAATAGAGAATGGTGGTCTGGAACGACAAACTGGCCGGCGATTCACCGGAAAATCGCCAAACGGCCGGCGGTTCGAATGGTAGTCAACTCGTCGAGCAGAAAGAAACGATATCAGCGCTCGATTCGCCTTCCGGGTGTCGACGCGGGCGTCGTCGCGGGCGTCGCTCCGGGGACCGGGCTTACTCGTCGGCGGGCGCGTCCTCGACCCAGACCGTCTTCGTGTTGACGAACTCCCGAATCCCGTGCCGGGAGAGTTCGGTCCCGTAGCCCGAGTCTTTCGTCCCGCTGAAGGGGACTCGCGGGTCCGACGCGACGATGTGGTTGACGGCGACGTTGCCCGCGGTGAGTTTCGTCGTGAGCGCCTCGCCGCGTTCGGCGTCGGCCGTCCAGACGCTCGCGCCGAGGCCGTAGGGCGTGTCGTTCGCCACGCGGACTGCCTCCGCCTCGTCTTCGACTTCGATGACGGTGGCGACGGGGCCGAACAGTTCCTCGGTTCTGGCGGGCGCGTCCTCTGGCACGTCGGTCAGCACCGTCGGCGGGTAGTAGTGGCCCGGTCGGTCCAGCGGTTCGCCGCCGAGGCGGAGCGTCGCGCCGGCCTCGACGGACGCCGTGACCTGCTCGTGGAGCGTCTCCATCAGGTCCGCCCGCGCCTGCGGCCCCACGTCAGTCTCGGGGTCGGTGGGGTCGCCGACGGTCAGCGACCGCATCTCCTCGGTGAAGCGCTCGACGAACTCGTCGTAGACGGCCTCGTGGACGAGGAAGCGCTTCGCGGCGATACACGACTGGCCGTTGTTCTGCGTTCGCGCCCGCGCGGCCTGCTTCGCGGTCGCTTCGAGCGGCGCGTCGTCGAGGACGACGAAGGGGTCGCTCCCACCGAGTTCGAGCACCGTCGGCTTGAGTTCGCGGCCGCTCGTCTCCGCGACGGCCCGCCCGGCGCGGGTGCTTCCGGTCAGACTCACGCCGCGGACCCGGTCGTCTTCGATGACGCCGGCAACGCGCTCGGCGGAGACCTGCAGCGAGGTGAACACGTCGTCCGGATAGCCCGCCCGCTCGAAGACGGAGGCGATGGCGTCGGCGGACCCGAAGACGTTCGGCGCGTGTTTGAGCACCGCGACGTTCCCGGCGGTGATGTGCGGGGCAGCGAACCGGAACACCTGCCAGAACGGGAAGTTCCACGGCATCACCGCGAGCACCGGGCCAATTGGTTCGTAGGAGACGTACGTTTTCGACCCCGGCACGGTGCCGATGTGCTCGTCCTGCAGGAACTCGGAGGCGTGTTCGGCGTAGTAGTCGCAGACCCACGCGCACTTTTCGACCTCGGAGACCGCCTGCGCTATGGGCTTGCCCATCTCCTCGGTCATCAGCGTCGCGTACTCCTCGCTGTTCTCGCGCAGCACGTCGGCCGCGGCCGCGAGCAGTTTCTCGCGCCGCGAAATCGGCGTCTCGCGCCACGATTCGAACCGGTCCCACGCGGCGTCCAAGCGCGCGTCGACCGTCGCCTCGTCGTGTTCCTCGTGCGTCTCGATGACTTCCTCGGTTGCGGGGTTGATGGATTTCATGGTCGGCTCTCGGGAGCGCGGCGGTCGCTCGCGGCTCCCACTTGGCTCCACCGTCGACCCATATGTTGATAAATGTTCCAGTGAAAGACGATTATTCGGACTGTGTTCAAAACGCGTCGGTGACGAACACACTCGAGTACGGGGCCACCAGCTATGTTCGAGTCTGAAGCGACCGTTTCTGTCTCGACACACCCGCAGTATTCTGAACTTTGTCCTACACAGAACAATTTATTAGGATTCAGTTTAGAAGTTGTGTTCATGGGAGAACGGAAGACGAATTCGTCGGTCGAGGTAGCGTACGACGACTACCTCATGCCGATTTGGAAATCGCTGAACGTCCCGGTCGAGCGGGCATCCGGTTGCACCCTCGAGGACTTCGACGGCAACGAGTACCTCGACGTGTTCTCCGGCATCTCTGTGACGAACGTCGGGCACAACAACGAGGCCGTCGTCGAGGCCGCGACCGAGCAGTTAGCGGAGTTCGTCCACGGCTGTTCGTACGTCCACCCGAACCGGCCGGTTGCCGACCTCGCAGAAACCATCGCCGAGGTGACACCGGGCGACCTCCAGAAGACCTTCTTCTGTAACTCCGGCACCGAAGCCGTCGAGGGTGCCATCAAACTCGCCCGGAAGTACACCGGCTCGAAGGAGGTCATCTCGCTGGAGATGGGCTTCCACGGCCGCACTCTCGGTAGTCTCGCGCTCACCGGCAACAGGGCCTACAAGCAGGATATGGCCCCGACGATTAACGACGTGGCTCACACCGCGCCGCCGTACGCCTACCGCTGTCCTCGCTGTGACGGCGACACCTGCGGCGCGGACTGCGCCGACGCGCTCGAACGGGTCATCGGCTCGCACACCAGCGGCGACCTCGCGGCGGTCGTCGTCGAACCCGTCATGGGAGAGGCCGGCATCGTCGTCCCCTCGGAGGCGTGGCTCAAGCGTGTTCGGGACATCGCTCACGACCACGGCGCGCTCCTCATCGCCGACGAGGTCCAGACCGGCTACGGCCGCACCGGCGAACTGTTCGCAAGCGAGCACTTCGGTGTCGAACCTGACATCCTGACGCAGGCGAAGGGCATCGCCAACGGCCTGCCCCTCGGCGCATTCACGGCCCCCGCGGAAATCGCGGACGCGTTCGGCTCCGGCGACCACCTCTCGACGTTCGGCGGCAACCCCGTCGCCTGCGCGGCCGCGCTGGCGACCATCGAGGAACTGCAGAACGGTATCATCGACAACGCCCGCGAGAACGGCGAGTGGCTCTCGGCCGAACTCGCCACGCTCGAATCCGACTACGACGTGGTCGGAGAGGCCCGGGGCCTCGGACTGATGCAGGGCATCGAACTCGTCGACCCGGAAAAGCCGGGCCCGCAGCACGTCGCGCCCGCCCCTGACAAGGAACTCGCCGCCGCGGTCGGCGAGCATCTCCGCGAGGAGTCCAACGTCGTCATGGGCGTCGGCGGCTACTACAAGAACGTCATGCGCTTCCAGCCGCCGCTGACGATTTCGCAGGCGCAACTCGGTGAGGCCGTCGACGCGCTTCGGGTCGCGCTGGACGACTTAGCCTGAACGCGGGACCCACCGGTCGTGACGCCGACCGATTCAGGGGCGGTCCAACTCTTTGTCCCACGCCTTCCACGTCTTCAGAAGCGGGATGATGGTGTAGTCGTCGACGATTTCCTCGCCGTCGAAGAGGTCCCAGACGTACTCTTTCAGCGCGTTCAGGTCGGTGTGCCACGCGCTGAAGATGAGGTCGTACTCGCCGAGACAGGAACTCGTGTTGTAGATGAGCCCTTCGTCGATGAGCATCGTGATGAACTCGGTCCGTACCTCGGAGGAGACGTGTTGGTTGAACGAGACGAGAATCTGCGCGTCGGCGAGGTCGGCCTCCTGGAGAACGATGACTGCGAGGATTTCGAGCACGTCGCTCTCTTGAAGTTTCTCGCGCCGGCGACGGACCGCGGTCCGGGAGAGACCGACACGTTCGGCGAGCTCCGTGTCTGAGATGCGGCCGTTCTCGTTGAGCGCGCGGAATATCTCGTAGTCGTGCTCGTCGAGGTAGTTTTCGAGGACGGCCTCCGGTGTGTTCGGGTCGGACGGGGTGTCGGCGGACGTGAGGTCGGGGTTTTCCATGGTCGGATATATTCGAGGGGTCGATTTGAAACTGCTGGTGGCGCAAACGAATCAAAACGACACACAAGTTGTGTCGAATTGGCTAGTTCGCGCGTCGGGGAACTGGGTGGTGGTACGAGTTGGTTCGGTCGCGGGACGCCGCGCGAAACGCGGCTTCGAGGGCGATTCAGCGGTTAGGACGGCGGTGGGACTGCGGCGACTGCGGCGTCACCATCCCGTCTCGTCCCGCGGAAGCGGGTCGTAGGGGATGTCGTAGCCGAACGCTTCGGGGCCGATGACGTCGAGCGCCTCGGGCGTCGTGAGCAGTTCGGGTGCGGGCACGCCGAGGACGCGGACGCGCTGGCCGTATCGCAGGGCATCGGTCATGACCGGCGCGCCGGTGTCGGTGTCGACCAGACAGATGAGGTCGGGGACGGTCGTGAGCAGCTCGCCGTCGTCGTCCCGCGCGACGAGGAACTCGTTTTGGAACTCGATTTCGAGGGTCGCGTCCTCGTCCAACCCGGTGAGCGTGACGCTCCCGAGGGCGAAGCCGTCGCGGTTGCGACGGTGCACGTCAACGATTTTGCCGGCGAACAGCTCCTCGCCGCCGAGCAGTTCGCGGCCGGCGTCGACGGGGTCGGTGCCGGCGTCGCGGGCGCGTTCGACCGCCCGACCGAGTTCGGTGGCGAGCGAGACGGTGTGGGGAACCGCGTACTCCGAGACGAACTCACCGGTCATGAGCGGGAAGGCGTAGCCCGAGCGCCCACCCATCTGGACGGTGATGGCCCGCGCGAGGTCTTCGAGGCGCTTGGCCGAGTCGATGTCCCGGTAGACGACCTGATTGCCGCGCTCGTCGGTCGTCGCCGCGTAGTTCACGGGCGTGCCGTAGATGAAGAACGTGTCCATCTGGAGTTCGGGGAACGCCCGGCCCATGCCGTCGGCGTCGACCACGGGGAGGTCGGTCATCGCCGCCACGCACAGCGGGGCCATGCTGTTCGCGCCGCCGATTTCGCCGGGAATGAGCGCGTCGACCGTCTCGCCGGAGAGGTCTTCGATGGCGCGAAGCGACTGGACTTCCTCGTCGCCGCCGGCGAACTTTTCGACGCTGATGGTGGGCGCGCCCATCCCGCCGACGCTCGCCACGGTGGCGTCGGCCGGCAGGTCCCGCGGGTCGACCAGTTCGACCGAGTCGGGGTAGGCGTCGTCTTCGAGGAGCGTCTGCAGGCGCAGTCGGCCGAGGCGGGGGTTGCCCCCGCCGCCGGTGCCGAGGATGCCCGCGCCGATGCCGAGCGCTTCGAGGTCGTCGAGCGTTACCTCCGTCAGGTGTGGGATGTCGAAACTCATGGGTGGTCCGCGAGTGGTTCGTAGGTCGCGTCGAGGCCGAACGACGCCGGACCCCACACGTCGAGCGCGGCGGGCGTCCGCATTATCTCTGGCGTCCGGATGCCGAGTACGCGGACTCGCGCCCCGTACCGGAGGCTTTCGGTCGGAATCGGGCCGCCCGTCTCGCGGTCGAGGACGGTGATGAGGTCGGGGACGGTCGCCACGTAGCTCCCGTCGACGGTCGCGCCGAGGTTCTCGTTTTGGAACTCGATGCGCATCGTCGACCCCTCGTCAGAATCGAGGCCATCGATGTCGACGTGGCCGAAGACGAACCCGCGCTCGGTGCGGCGCTGGACGTCGACGATTTTCCCCTCGAACAGGGACCGCGCCTCGCCGTAAATCGACTCGCGGGTCACCTCGCGGATGGCGCTCATCGCGTCGTCCTCGGCGAGTCGGAGCGCGCGGCCGAGGTCGCGGGCGAGCGACATCGTGCCGGGGATGGCAGTCTCTTTGACCTGCGCCCCGGTCATCGGGTAGTCGGAGACGTAGGCGACGCCGCCCATTCTGACCGTGACGCCGCGGGCCAGCCACTCCAACTGGTCGTTGTCGTCCGTCTCGATGAGACAGGAGTTCCCCCGCTCGTCGCTGACGGCGGCGGGCGTCCCGCTGACGCCGTAGATGTTGAACGTCTCGTGTTGGAGTTCGGGGAACGCCCGACCCATGCCGTCGGCGTCGACCACGGGGAGCCCGCGGCGGGCCGCGACGGCGAAGGGGAACGTCGAGTTGATGCCGCCGCACTCGATTGGCATCGTCGCGTCGGCGGTCTTCCCGAGTTCGCGCTCGATGCGCTCCATCGAGGCGACGGCCTCCTGCCCGCCCGGAAGCTTCTCGACCGAGACGGTCGGTGCGCCCATCTGGGCGGTCGGGATGACGAAGTCGTCCGCGTCCAGTTCGTCCGGGGGAAGGAGTTCGACGGGCCCGAACTCCTCGATGGCCTGCTTCGCCACGAGTTTGCCGACGTGGGGGTCGCCCCCGCCGCCGGTGCCGAGGACGGTCGCGCCGAGCGCGATGTCCTCTATCTCCTCGACGCCGATTTCGACCGTCATTAGTGGTCGAGCGCCCCGGCGGCCTTCACCTTGATTCGCACCGCGTTGCCGGGCAGGTACGAAAGCGGGACCTCCTCGACGTCGACGATGTCCACGCTGTCGGCGTCCGCCCCGGCGGCGAGCGCGTTGTCCGTGGCTTCGTCTTTCGCGTGCTGGATGGCCTCCTCGCGGTCCATCTCGTCGAGGCTGTAGATGCGGTCGACCTCGCCGGAGACCTGCGCGATGGCGACGCCCACGGCGTTCGCGACCTCGTAGTGGTCGGGCTTGTGGACCTCGCTCGCGCCCGCGATGTCGTCGGGGACGAGGATGCTCCCGCCGCCGACGATGACCACGGGGACGGGTTCGGCGCTGGTCTTCATGCGGTCGACCTCGCGCTCGACGCGCTCTCTGACGTACTCGCGGGCGGCCTCGACGATTTCCGCGTCCACGTCCGGCGTCTCGGAGCCGATGTCGATGGTGCCCGCGGCGACTTCGAGGTCGGTCGCGGTCAGCGTCTCCCCGCCGAAACACTTCGCCTCCTCGGTCAGTTTGTAGCCGACGCTCTGGGGACCGACGGTGACGCCGTCGTCGGTCGAGACGATGGAGCCGCCGCCGATGCCGATGGCGATGATGTCGGGCATGCGGAAGTTGGTCTTCACCTCGCCGATTTCGACGGCGACGCTGCTCTCGCGGGGGAAGCCCTCGGTGACCGCGCCCACGTCGGTCGTCGTGCCGCCGACGTCGACGATGATGCCGTTTTCGACCGCAGAGAGGTACGCCGCGCCGCGAACCGAGTTCGAGGGGCCGCTGGCGACGGTGAAGATGGGGTAGCGGATGGCGTAGTCGACGCTCATCAGCGTCCCGTCGTTCTGGCCGAAGTAGAGGTTCGCGTCGATACCGCGTTCGTCCATCGCCTCGACGAAGGCGTTCGCGGCCTCCGAGGCGACGCTGGTGAGCGCGGCGTTGAGCGCCGTCGCGTTCTCGCGTTCGAGCAGGCCGACGCTCCCGATTTCGTTCGAGACGGAGATGGGCACGTCGTCGCCGACCTCCTCGCGGATGAGTTCGGCGACCCGCGTCTCGTGGTCGTCGCGGACGGGCGAGAAGACGCTCGTCACGGCGAAGGCGTCCACGTCGGCGAACTCGCGAATCTGCGCTCTGACCTGCTCCTCGTCGAGGTCGTTGAGGAGGCGGCCGTCGAACTCGTGGCCGCCGTCGAGGATGGCGACGTTGTTGCCGATTGCCGCGGCGAGGTCGTCGGGCCATTCGAGGAGCGGCCGGATGCTCTGGGTCGCGGGCGCGCCGATGCGGATGACGCCGACCTCGTTGAGGCCGCGGCGCTCCGTGATGGCGTTCGTCGCGTGGGTCGTGCCGAGCATCACGTAGTCGAGTTCGTCCTCGGAGACGCCGCTGTCGTCGAGGACCACGTCGAGGGCGCTGAGGATGCCCGAGGTGATGTCTTCGGTCGTGGGGGTCTTCGTCTTCGCGAGGAGGTTGTCGTCGCCGTCCATGACGACGGCGTCCGTGTTGGTGCCGCCGACGTCGATTCCGATTCGGTAGTCAGTCATGTTTGGGTTGCTGGAGAGTTTCGATTGGTTCGTAGTCGATGCTGTAGTCGAAGTACCCCGGCCCGACGAGGCCGAGTCCCTCGTCGGTTCGCCACTTCGGCGAACACGGCATTCCGATGACCCGCACCCGGTGGCCGTAGGCGAGTCGCTCGGTGGTGACGGGGTCGCCCGTCTCGGCGTCGAGGACCGTAATCAGGTCGGGGGTGCTCGCCACGACGCCGCGCTCGGAGTCGCGGGCGACGAGGTTCTCGTTCTGGAAATCGAGGGTGAACGTCCGGCCCTCGCAGTCGTCGATGCCGTCGAGGGTCGCCTCGCCGACTGCGAAGCCGCCTTCGGTCCGGCGCTCCACGTCGGTTATCTTCCCCGCGAACAGCTCGTAGCCGTCCGTGAGGTCGAGGACCGACTCGACGGGGTCCCGCGAGTGGTGCTTCGCGGTGCGAATCGCCTCGCCGATATCGTGGGCGAGGGACATCGAGTCGAGAATCGCGTGTTCGCGGACCTCCGCGCCGGAGAGCGCGTAGGTACCGATCATGCACGCGCCGCCCATCTCGATGCTCGTCACGCGGGCGAACGCCTCGGCGTACTCGTTGCTGACGGTGTTCACGAGAAGCGAGTTGCCCTTCTCGTCGGCGATGCTCATCGGGGTGGCGCTGACGCCGCCCATCGTGAGCGTCACCATCTGCACCTCGGGGAACGCCCGGCCCATGCCGTCGGCGTCCACGAGGGGAAGCCCGAGCGCGGCGGCGACGGCGATGGGGACGGTGCTGTTCAGCCCGCCCGCCTCGATGCTCATCGTCGCGTATGCCTCCTGTCCGAGGTGCGTTTCGAGCGCCTCGAAGGCGGACAGCGCCTCGGTTCCCTTCGGCATTTTCTCGACCATCACGGTCGGCGCGCCGAGCATCGCGCTCGGGATGACGAGCGCGTCGTCGGGCACGTCTCGCGGGTCGATGAGATCGACGGGACCGTGCTCTTCGATTGCCTGCTGTGCCATCAGCTTCCCGATGTAGGGGTCGCCTCCGCCGCCCGTCCCGAGGACAGTCGCGCCGGTTGCGAAGTCGTCGATGTTGTCTGTGGTTATCTTCATGGCTCGTTGGTGTTCGATGCGACTGTCTCGTCGGCGACCGCCGCGACGGCCACGTCGGGCACGTCGTCGAACGCATTGGCGTACGCCTCGTCGTAGATGTGACACCGGACGTTAGGGCCGGCGTCGACCGCGACGAACTGCGGTTCGTCGGCCGAACACGCGTCGGTCGCGTAGGGACAGCGCGTGTGGAACCGACAGCCCGAGGGTACGTCCCGCGGGCTCGGGATTTCGCCCCGGAGCGGTTCGTGTCGCGGCTTGTACGCCTCTTCCTCGTCGGTGGTGACCGGAATCGCGGAGAGAAGCGCCCGCGAGTAGGGGTGTCGCGGCCGCTGGAAAACCTCCTCCGTGGGGCCGCGTTCCTGAATCTCGCCGAGGTACATCACGGCCGTCTCGTCGGCGAAGTTGCGGACCAAAGAGAGGTCGTGGGTGATGAACAGGTAGGTGAGTCCGAACTCCTCCTGTAAGTCCTCGAGAAGCGCGATAATCTTCGCCTGCACGCTCACGTCGAGGGCGCTCGTCGGCTCGTCGAGCAAGAGCAGTTCCGGTTCGACCGCGAGCGCGCGGGCGATGTTCACCCGCTGTTTCTGCCCGCCGGAGAGTTCGTGGGGGTACTTGTTCCAGTACTCGTCGTTCAGTTCCACGCGTTCGAGCAGTTCGACCACGCGCTCCCGGAGGTCGGACGTCGGCACGCCGCGGGCCTTCAGCGGGACCGCGAGCGACTTGCCGATGGTCCGCCGGGGATTCAGACTCGACGTGGGGTCCTGAAACACCATCTGGACGCGCGACCGGAGGCGAGCCAGTTGCTCGTCGGTCGCGTTCGTGATGTCCTCGCCGTCGAATCTGACGGTCCCGCCGGTCGCGCCGGTCAGGCCGATAATCGTCCGAGCGACGGTGCTTTTGCCGGACCCGGACTCGCCGATGAGCGCGAGGGTCTCCCCGCGGTCGATGTCGAACGAGACGCCGTCGACCGCTTTCACGTAGTCTGACGTGCGCTTGATGATGCCGCTTTTGACGGGGAAGTACTTCTCGAGGTCGTCGACTTCGAGCAGGGGTTCGGACACGTCAGTCACCCCCCGTCTGCTTGCCCGGTCGCCGGGTCATGTGACTCCGGGTTTCCTCGACGGTCGGCCGCTCGGACGCCGGGGCGGCCTCGTCGTAGAGGACGCACTCGACGCCGGTCTGCGGGCCGCGCTTGTACATCTCCGGGCGGGCCTCCTCGCACTCGGCGGTGGCGTAGGGACACCGCGGCGCGAACCGACAGCCCGGCGGCGGGTCGAGGTACTCGGGAATCGAGCCGTCGATACCGGTCGCCATCTCGTCGCCCGTCAGGCGCGGAATCGACGCGATGAGCCCCTGCGTGTAGGGGTGTTTCGGGTTCTCGAACAGCTCTTCTGTCGGCGCGGTCTCGACGATGCGGCCGCCGTACATGACGTACACGCGGTCGCTCACCTGTCGGGCGACGCCGAGGTTGTGGGTAATCATCAGGACGCTCAGGTCGTGGTTCTCGATGAGGTCCTTCAGCAGGTCGAGAATCTGGTCGTGAATCGTCACGTCCAGCGCGGTGCCGATTTCGTCGGCGATGAGCAGGTCCGGCTCGTTCAGCAGGGCCTGCGCGATGAGCGCGCGCTGGCGCATCCCGCCGGACAGCTGGGTGGGATACGAGTCCATGATGTTCTCGGGGTCCGGCATCTGGACCTCGCGGAGCATCTCCAAGACGCGCTCGCGCGCCTCGTCGCGCTCGCCGCTGAAGCGGCGGCGGAAGAACTCCACGACGCCCGTGTCGCTGTCGCCGCCGAACTGCGCGGTGTCGGTGAGCTGTTCCCCGATGGTGAACGTCGGGTTCAGACTCGACATCGGGTCCTGGAAGACGAGGCTCATCCGCTGGCCCTTGACGCGCTCGAACTCGCGGTCCGAAAGCGACAGCAGTTCCGTTCCGTCGAACGTGATTTCACCGTTCACGCGGGCGGGCGGCTGGTTGAGCAGGCGGAGGATAGACTTCATGGTCACCGACTTACCGCAGCCGGTCTCGCCGGCGATAGTCACGACCTCACCCTTGCCGATAGAGAGGTTGACGCCGTCGATGACCTCCGCGAAGCCGTCGAACGACTCGAAGCCGACTTCGAGGTCCTCGACGGTCAAAAGCGGGTTCTCGGCGACCGGCTCGTCGAGTTTCATCGGTTCACCTCCACGTCGAAGAGGTCACGAAGCCCGTCGCCGAGCATGTTGAACCCCATCACGAGGACGAAGATGGCGAGCCCGGCGAAGACGCTCACCCACCACGAGTCGGGCAGGTAAGACGTTCCTTGGCTGACCATCGTCCCGAGGCCGGGCTGGGGCGGCTGGACGCCGACGCCGATGAACGACAGGCCCGCACCGATGAGGATGACGAAGCCAGCGTCCAGGGTCACCTTGACCAGAATCGGCGACAGCGTGTTCGGGAGAATCTCCCGGAAGAGGATGTGCGGCGTGCTCGCGCCGGCGAGTTTCGCGGCCTGCACGTACTCCTCGCCGCGCTCGCTGGCGACGATGCTCTGGACGAGGCGGGCGTGCCACGTCCACCACAGCGCCGCGATGGCTATCATCGCGTTCGTCAGCGTCGGCTCTAAGGCCGAGGTGATTGCCAACGCCATCACGAGCGGCGGTAAGGCGAGCGCCGTGTCGGTCGCCCGCATGATAATCGTCTCAGTCCAGCCGCCGTAGTAGCCGGCGACGAGGCCGAGCAGCACGCCCACGGGGACGCCGAAGCCGAGGACGACGGCCACGAGCATGAGCGACAGTCGGTAGCCGAAGAGGATGCGCGAGAGCACGTCGCGGCCGACGTGGTCGGTCCCCAGCGGGTGGTCGAGGCTCGGCGGCTGGAGCGTGTTCGAGAAGTCGGTGAACTTCCCGGCGTGTTCGGGGTACGGCGCGACGACGGGTGCGAAGACGGCGAGCAAGATGATGGCGATGATGATTCCGAGACCGACGACGCTCATCGGCCTGCTCGTAAAGCGTTTCCACGACCGCTGCCAGAGTTCGCGGCGCTCGGCCGAGACGACCCGGTCGAGGACGCCCGCTGACTCGGCGCTCATGTCGCCTCCTCCATCGCCAGTCTGATGCGGGGGTCAACGCGACCCAGCAGCACGTCGACGAGGAAGTTGATGCTCACGAACGCGACGCCGATGGTCATCGTGACGCCGACGACGGCGTTGAAGTCGTTGTTCAGCACCGCGGTGACGCCGTAGGACGCCAGTCCGGGCCACGAGTAGACGAGTTCGATGAGGAACGCGTTCCCAAGCAGCGAGGCGTACAGCAGCCCCAGAATCGTGAGCGTCGGGATGAACGCGTTCTTGAGCGTGTACTTGTACGTAACGAGCCACGAGGGGAGGCCGAAGCCGCGTTCGGCCTCGACGTAGTCCTGGTCTTTCACGTCAATCATGCTCGACCGAGTGATGCGCATCACCTGTCCGATGCCGGCGAGCGAGAGCGCGAGTGCCGGGAGGATGATGTGCGCCCACGCGTCGACGTGGGCCGCGAGGTTCCCCGACAGCAGGGTGTCCACGAGCAGGAAGCCCGTGAACCGCGAGACGCCCGAGCCGAACTCCGAGCCGAGTCGCCCCGTGATGGGGAGCCATTCGAGCAGGTAGCCGAATATCAGCTGGAACATGATTGCGATGAAGAAGCCGGGCACGCTCACGCTGAAGAACGCGACGAGCCGCGTCGCGTTGTCCGCGAACCCGTCTTTGTTCTGCGCGGCGATGACGCCGAGCGGAATCCCGATGACGATGGTGAGGAACATCGACACCGTGATGAGTTCGAGCGTCGCCGGCAGGTAGTAGACGATGTCGGTGCTGACCGCGCGCTTCGTCTCGAGGCTCGTCCCGAGGTCGCCGACGAGAAGTCCTCGCATGTAATCGAGGTACTGCAGCGGAATCGGCTTGTTCAGGCCCATCTCGGCGGCGAGCGCCTGCACCTGTTCTTCCGACGCGAGCGCGCCGAGGGCCATTCGAGCGGGGTTCCCGGGAAGCACTCGTGACGTGGTGAAGATGATTATCGACAGGCCGATGAGACTCACGAGGATGCCCGCGAGCCGGCGCACGAGATACTGCCAGTATTTCATTCTTGGTAGAAGTCGGGGAACCAGTAGTCGAAACTCATCGACGGCCGGAAGGTGTAGCCCTTCACGTCGTCGGCGAAGGCGTGCTTCTTCGACTGGACGAAGATGAACAGGTCGGGGTACTGGTTCGCGATGCGTTCTTGGACTTCGGCGTACAGCTCGGCGCGAGCGTCGGCGTCGACCGTCGAGCGCGCCTCGTCGATGAGGGAATCGACGTTCTCGTCTTCGAGGTGCTCCATGCTCATCCACGTTGAGGCGGCTTCAGAGTGGTACTGGTTGTAGAACACCGTGTCGGGCGAGGGATACACCGGCCCGTAGAACACCTGGTTGATGTGGGGCGTCCCCTCGACGCTCGTCGCGAGTTCGGTCATCGTACCCCACGTCTGCGGGTTCAACTCGACGTTGATGCCGATTTCGTCCATGTTCTGCTGGAACAGCAGGCCCATCTTCTCTTCGAGGCCGTAGTCCTTCACGTAGGTGTTCTGGACGGTGATATCGCCCTCCTCGTAGCCGGCGTCGGCGAGAATCTGCCGCGCCTTCTCTGGGTCGTAGGTCGGCTGGACGATGTCGTCGTTGTGGACGCCGAACGAGGTCGGGAGCGGCCCCTGCGCGGGGAGCGACCCCGGCGCGATTTCGTTTCGCGCCGTCTCGTAGTCGAAGCCGTAGGCCATCGCCTCGCGGACGGCGGGGTCGTCGGTCGGGGCCTTCTGGGTGTTGATTTTGAAGTAGAACGTCGTCACCGTCGGCACCGACTCGACGCGGATGTCGTCTTCGGCCGCGAGGGCCTCGTAGGTCTCCTCGCTTTGGTACTGGCTCGACATGTCGAGTTCGCCCGTCTTCATCAGCGAGCGAACCGTCGGGTCGTTGGTGATTATCTGGACGACGACGTTGTCGTACGCGCCGTCTTTGAACGAACCCCAGTAGTCCGCGTAGCGGCTGAACGAAATCTGGGCCTGCCGCTCGAAGCCGGCGAGTTCGTACGGGCCGGAGCCGGCGTCGTTGTCGTTGAGGAACGACTGGCCGTAGTCGCCACGGTCGCCGAAGTCGCCGTCCTCGGCGTTGTCGAGGACCTGCTGTTTGTCGACGACGAACAGTAACACGAGCGTCGCGAGGAACGGCGAGTGGACGCGGTCGAGCGTGAACGACACGGTCCGTTCGTCCTCGACGGTCACGTTTTCCTTCGAGAGCACGTTCCCGAGCAGCGACGAGTAGCCTTGGTTAATATCGAGGAACCGCTCGGCCGAGAACTGCACGTCCTCCGCCGTGACAGGGTTGCCGCTGTGGAATGTCGCGCCCTCGCGGAGCGTGAACGTGTAGGTCTGGTTGTCGTCCGAGACGGTCCAGTCCTCGGCGAGGTGTCCCTGTAGGTTCCCCTCCGTGTCGGGGAACACGAGCGGGTCGTAGAGGTTGACCAACGCGAGCACCTGCGTGTAGTCCGTCCCCTTCGCGGGGTCGACGGTCCCGAAGCGCTGGGTCGCGCTCATGCGGAGCGTCGAACTGCCCGAGTCGCCGCCGGACGACGTTTCCGTCTCCGTGTTCTCACCGTCGCCGCCCGAGGCCGTGGTCTGTTCTTCGCCGTTGTAGCTCTCACCACCGCCGGAACAGCCGGCGAGACCTGCGATGCCGGCCGTCCCGAGGGCCTTGAGGAAGTTTCGACGACTCGCCGCGTCTCCGAACCGAGCGCGGATTGACTCCGATTTCGACCCCACCTGCGACCGCGTCTGTGTGATGTCCTTTCTCGACATACGTTACTCATTCTCACAGAGGTGCAATGGAACATAAAGATACCGTATAGTAACCTAAAACAATATTCTCGGTTCAAAACGGAATACGTAGTAAACAATCTGGAACAATGTGGTTGTCTGTCGTCTACCACACGACCGGTCGCGTCTCCGCAATCGATAGACTGCACGACCTTCCACAGAACTTCGCCGGCTGTCGTGGATGACTGGAGGATTAGTTTCCCGCCCGCTGGCGCACGCTCGCCGCTCTCGACTGCACTTCCCTCGTTACTGCGACGAGAGTCCGCTCCCGGCTATACAGTTGTCGGTCGTTCAGACACGAATTATTATCAGAAAATAGTTGTATATCGATATTTGATGAGTTTTAGCTAGGGGGTTCGACACACTCGATATAGATTCACAAAAAGGAATTTAAATTCTCATAATGGGGGCGAGTATTTAAAAATTATTCCTATAATAGAGATATTACTCAGGTATTGTGGTTCAGCAACTAGATCTCCAAAAATACTAGATAATTTATACTTTTCTAAAGCTATATTTTCAATTGCTATTCTGCCTTCCCGCTCAGAACTCTGTTCCGAACCGTGTCTCCGGCGTAGTTGTGACCGACTTGTTCGCCCCGTTCCATCTCGCAGAAGTGATTCTGAAATCGGAAATTCAGTTGACAATTTGGCACGTGAACTGAGTCGGACGACGTTTAAGTCCCCGTGGGAAGAACGACCACTCGATGGCATGGGAGTTCGAGCGAGTCGCGGGTCCGTTCCGGGCGACCGAGGGTCCGATTTGGACCGGCGACGCGGTTCGATTCACGGAGATAAAGGAGCATCAGGTCCTCGAATACGACCCGGAGACGGGAGAGACGAGCGTCTACATCGACTCGACCGCCGGCGCGGTCGGCCTCCACGAGGGACTCGACGGCGAACTGTACGCCTGCGAGGCCGAGGGCCACCGCATCGCCGCGCTGGCCCCGGACGAACCCGCGTCGGCCGTCGTCGACGAGTTCGAGGGGACGCCGCTCAACGGACCGAACGACCTCGAAATCGACCGCGACGGCGACGTCTGGTTCACCGACCCCGACGACAAGGACCGGGGGTTGCTCGGGCATACCTCCGTCTTCCACGCGGAGCGGGCCGACGGGGACGCGGGCGATGAGTGGCGACTCGTCCACCTCACCGACGAGATGGACCGCCCGAACGGCATCCTCCTCTCCCCGGACGAATCGCGACTGTACGTCGCAGAATGCACCTACGGTCCGAACCAAGAGACCGACCTGCGAGCCTACCCGATTCGCGACGACGGCTCGCTCGGTCCCCGCGAGATACTGCACGACTTCGGCGACCACCGCGGCATCGACGGCATGACGCTCACGCAGTCGGGCGAAATCGTCGCCTGTGCCGGCTGGGAAAAAAGCGGTCCGGGGCCGTCGATTTACGTGTTCTCTCCGTCGGGCGAGGTGCTCGAACGCCACCCGTTCCCCGAGAACCGCCCGACGAACTGCACGCTCGGCGGGCCGGACGGCTCGACGCTCTACGTCGCGGACATGACGGGCAGCCTCTACGCGGCCGAGACCAATCGCTCGGCGTACGTTCGCTTCTGACCGAAAAGGGACCGTGAGGACAGATACGCTGGATTGGATGTCGTCGGAACCGAAACCGAAACTGAACTCGGCGACTCCGACGCGGGCGTCTCAGCGGAGCGGTTCGAACGCGTCGAGCCCCGCTTGGGACGCTTCCATGTCTTCGGACACCGCACCGCCGCTCGCGCCGACCGCGCCGACGACGACGCCGTCGTGTTCGACGGGGAACCCGCCGCCGAAGACGACGACGCGACCGTTGTCGGTCGTGTGGAGGCCGTACACGTCGCCGCCGGGTTCGGCTCCTTCCTTCAGTTCGTGGGTGGGCTTCTTGACCGCGGCCGCGGTGTAGGCCTTGTTCTGTGCGATGTTGCTCGCGACGAGCTTCGCGCCGTCCATCCGGCGGAAGCCGAGGAGGTTGCCCTCGCTGTTCGTCACCGCGAGGTTCAGCGGGACGCCGAGTTCCTCGGCTTTCTCCTCCATCGCGTCGAGAATCGTCTTGGCTTCGGCTAGCGTCAGCTCTTGTACCATCGACTCGACCGTCGGCGGCTCGGAGCAAAAACCCACCGTTCACGGGGAGAAACGCCGCTGGAACGGCCACAGACGGCAATACGGCTATTCGAACCGAATCGAACGCCGCGGGCTCGACTGCGCGTTTTCGCGTTCGTCCGTCGTGGTCGCGTCGGCTTGAACGTACGGGTTATCGCGGGAGGGCGTTCCCCGACCGCTCGAACGACTCCACGTCGCCGGCGTCGGCGGCGTCGATGAGGTCGTTGTTCACGAACAGGCGTTCGCCGTCCGTGTTCGAAAGCGAGAGGAACGTCCCCGTTCCCTCGGTCGCCCGGGAGTTCCGAACCGTGATGTCCGTCGTGTCGACGAGCGAAACCGCCGCCGCGTCGTCGTCGCGGTGGGCCTGTCGACCGACGAAGCCGTCGACGAGCAGGCCGTCCACGTCTTCGCAGGCCAGTCCGCTCCGGTAGTAGTCGGGCAGGTCGTCGCCTTCGTCCCACTCGACGGTCACGTCGCGCATCGTCACGTCGCGGGCGTTCTCGACGTGGACGCCGGCGATGTCGTTGGCGAAGATTGGCGTGACGACCGAACTCGGCTGGAGGTCGAAGTTGCCGCCCACCTCGTCGGCGTGCTCGCTTCCGGTGAGTTCGATGCGAACGTTGTCGAACTCGATGGTCTCGATGTCGGAGTCTTCAGAGCCGTAGACGAGTGCCCCGTTCTCGCTGCGCGCGACGATGTTCGAGAAGCGCACGTTCCGAATCCCGCCGAGGTCGGTGTCGTCGTCCCGCGGGACCGACGTGACGTAGATGGGCTCGCCCTTGCCCCACCACGGGCCGGGGAGCATGTTGGAGTTGACGACGATGTCGGTGAAAAGCACGTTCTCGACGACGCCCGAGTCGCGGTGCTGGATGCCGAGGCCGCGGTTCGACTCCTGCACGACGATGTTCTGGAACAGGCAGTCGCGAATCGTGTCGTCGGTGCCCGAGCCGAACTTGATGGCGCAGGCGCTCGACCGGAGCGTGCAGTTCGTCACGACGATGCCCTCGCAGGTCACCGGTTCGTCGGGGCGCGCGCCGAAGGTGATGCTGTCGTCGCACGACTGGATGGTGCAGTCGGAGATGTGGACGTTCTTCGTGTCGCCGAGCGCGATGCCGTCGCAGTTCGGGATGAGCAGGTGGTTGAGGATGTCGACGCCGCGGATATCGACCTCCTCGGTCCCGTGGAACGACAGCGTCCACGCGGGCATGTCGCGGATGGTCACGTCGCGGATGCGGACGTTCGTGCAGTTGTTGAACCGGAACATCGGGCCGGGCCGGAAGTCGGGTTTCGCGACCGGCCAGCCGTCCGTCCCCTCAGTCCGCGAGAGGTAGGCGTCGCCCTGCCTCGCCTCGTGGGGGCCGTTCGAGATGAGCGGGTGCGATGCGCTCTCGTTGGAGTGGCCCTGAATGGGCGTGTCCATCCGCATGAACTCGGTCCCGAGGCCGTCGAACTCGCCTTCGCCGGCGATGGTGACGTTTTCCACGTCCTCGGCGAGGAAGAAGATGCGTTCGTTGTCGGGCCCGATGAACTTGTCCGTGTACTCGGACTCGTCTTTCGCGGGGCTGACGACTGCGCCGGCTTCCAGATAGAGCGTCACGTTACTTCGGAGGTGAACGGTTCCAACGGTGTACGTCCCGCTGGGGACGGTGACGGTTCCGCCGCCGGACTCCGAGCAGTCGTCGATGGCCGTCTGGAACGCCTCGGTCTGGAGGTCGTCTGTCTCGTCGGCGTAGGCTGTCACGTCGAAGGCACTCGCTGCGGGTGGCATGTACCCGTACCGTCGCGGTGACCTATCTTTATACTACTGGTGGTCGGAGTTCGGCCGTGAGTGATGCTCGCCCAAACGTCCTGTTCGTGATGACTGACCAGCAGCGGTCGGACACGATTCAGGCGCTCGGAAACAGTCGAATCCACACCCCGAACATCGACCGACTGGTCGACCGCGGCGTCTCCTTCACCAACGCCTACTCGCCGGACCCAATCTGCATCCCGGCGCGACACACGATTCGAACCGGCTGTGAGGCCATCACGACGGGCTATCTCGGGAACGAAAAGCGGGACGCACGACACCTCGAAGACCGGTGCGGCCCCTTCCTCGCACGGAGCATGCGCGAGCGGGGCTACCGGACGTTCCTCGTCGGGAAGTACCACGCCCACCCGCGCGACATCGACCTCGGCTACGACCACCACCTGAGTTTCGAGGCGTTCCGCGAGGAGACCGGCCACGAGGTCAAGACGACCGCCCGACAGGGCGCGATGGTCCACCTCCCCCAGCAGAACCGGCTCCCGCCGGACGACAACTACGAGGCGTGGATGACCGACCGTGCGGTCGACCTCATCGGCCGCGACGCCGACGAGCCGTTTTTCGGTCTCGTCTCGTACGAACCGCCGCACCCGCCGTTCGCGCCGTCGCCGCCCTTCGACCGGATGTACGACCCCGAGCGCCTCGGAAACCCGGTGAAAGGTGACCTCGAAACCGACCACATGGACGAGAAGATTCCCGCCCAGAACCACCACTTCTGGACGACCCGCGAGGGCGGCATCGACGACACCACCGTCCGGGTCATCAAGGCGTACTACTACGGGATGATTTCGGAGGTCGACCGCCGAATCGGTCGCCTGCTCGACGCGGTCGAAGCCCGCGACGACGCGGACAACACGCTCATCTGTTTCTTCTCGGACCACGGCGAACTCCTCGGCGACCACCGCGGCTGGGAGAAATCGTCGTTCTTCGAGTCGTCGTGTCGCGTCCCGTTCCTCGTGAGTTGGCCCGCGGAGCTACCGGAGGGCGACCGCCGCGACGACCTCGTGGCACTCACCGACCTGTTCGGTATCGCGACGACCGCCGCGGGAGACCAGGAACTCCGAGATGGCGTCGACGTGCTCGGGACGATTCGGGGCGACGCGGACCCGAGAGAGCGGCTGTTCGGCTACCACCGGACGCCGCGGCTCCCGCCGAACTTCACCGGAATGGTCCGCGAGGGTCGCTGGAAGTACGTGTTCATGCGCAACGGCGGCCGCGAACAGCTGTTCGACCTCGCGGCCGACCCGAACGAACTCGACGAGTGCGCCGCCGACAACCCCGAGGTCGTCGCCGAACTCCGCGACGCGCTGGCGGCGAAGCTGACCGACGCGGGCGCGGACGAGTTCGTCGAGAACGGGACGCTCCGACGCGCGCCGTACCAGGAAATCGACATGGGTCGGCTCGTCCGCGAGCCGTACCCCGAGGAGCCAGCCGACGTGCTGGACTGACGGCCCGGCGTCGCCGGGTTCTCCCCCCTGCTCTCCCCGCCGTCTGGTCCCCGAAATCGCCGGTCCCGCCGTACTTTTATGAGCGTTCCGCGTAACCGACTACCACGAATGGAGATCAGCGACATCCGTACCATCCGGTTCAGCTGTGAGTCCCACATCGACCCCGACGAGAAGGGCCACGGCCACCCCGGCGAGCCGAGGGAGTCGACGCGGACCATCACGCACGTCGTCGTCGACGGCGGCCCCGACGGCTACTGCCGCGGCGGCCACGAGGCGGCCAACGAGTTCGCCAAGAAGCACCTCGTCGGCGAGAACCCGCTGTACCGCGAGAAGCTCTGGCAACTGCTCTGCCGCGCCGAGCGACTGAACAAGGGAACGCTCACCGACAAGCGCGTCGCGCCCATCGACTGCGCGCTCTGGGACATCGCTGGCAAGGACGCCGGCCTCCCCGTCTACCAACTTATCGGCGCGGCCCGCGATTCGGTCCCGGCGTATGGCAGTACGATGGTCGGCGACGACGACCCCGACGGACTCGGCTCGCCCGAGGCGTACGCCGACTTCGCCGAGGAACTCGTCGAGGAGGGCTATCAGGCCGTCAAGCTCCACACGTGGATGCCGCCGTTCGGTGACGACCCCGAACAGGACATCGCCGCCTGTCGGGCGGTCCGCGAGCGCGTCGGCGACGACATCGACCTCATGCTCGACGCCCACCACTTCTACAGCCGAAGCGAGGCCAAGAAGATCGGGAAGGCGCTCGAAGACCTCGACTTCCGCTGGATCGAGGAGCCGATGGACGAACACTCGATGTCCTCCTACGAGTGGCTCTCGAACGAACTCGACATCGCCGTCGTCGGCCCCGAGACCGCCGAGGGTCGGATGCACACCCGCGCGGAGTGGATTAAGCGGGACATCGCCGACATCATCCGCGTCGGCGTCTACGACGTGGGCGGTATCACGCCGGCGTTGAAGGCGGTCGGCCTCTGCGAGTCGTTCAACATCGAGTGCGAGATTCACGGTCGCGACGCGCCCAACCTCCAACTGCTCGGGACGATGGCGTTCCCCGGCCGGTACTACGAGCGCGGCCTCCTGCATCCGAAACACGACTACGAGACGTACTTCCCCGGCCTCGAACACCCGCCGGACGAAATCGACGAGAACGGCGTGGTCGAACTGCCGCAGACACCCGGCCTCGGCTACGCGTTCGACTGGGACTACATCGACGCCAACCGCGTCGAGTAACCGCGCGAGAACGCGCGGCGAAACGGAGTACGGAACAACCGACGAGGGCCGCTACGAAACAGAATCGACGGCGGTCACTCGCGGAACGCTGCACGCTGCTTTTCGGGTCGGTGATTCAGTTCGACGGTCGGTGCTGGTGTCGGACCCCCGCGGTCAATTGTACGAGCCCCAGAGTCGGAGCAGCAGGAAGCCGCCGATGCCGACGCCGACGAGCGAGATGCCCCAGACGCCGAACATCCCCGCGAGCGTCCCGTCGAGGACGAACCGCGCGAGGAGGACCATGAAGACGCCGGAGAGCACGGTTATGATGAAGTTCCGGTTCGACGACGCGACCTTCCGGAGCGAAGGCACGCGCGATGCGTTGACTGACATACGTACTCACACGGTAGCTCTCCGCACACAAATAGATACTGTTCGCGCGGAGGTCGTTCGACCGGCTCGCACGGCTCTGCGGGACGAAAACGGGTCGGTCGGAAAACGGGGCGAGCGGTTGCGGCGGTTGCGGACGGGTGTGGTTCAGTCGTCGACGATGCTCGGACTGTCCCAGTACTCGTGGGTGTCGTCGGCGCGGAAACACCGCGCGGCGTGGCCGTTCTCGTCTTCGAACGCGCCCGGGTCGTTCGTCTTGCAGACCTCGCGCGCCTTCGGACAGCGCGGGTGGAAGTGACAGCCGCTGGGCCGGTTCGTCGGGTCGGGGATGTCGATCTTCCGAATCGGGAGGTCGTCGTCCTCGTCGCCCTCGTAGAGGTTCGGCGTCGCCCACTTCAGCGCCTGCGTGTAGGGGTGCTGTGGGTCGCCGATAACCTGCTCTATCGGCCCGACTTCGACGATGCGGCCGAGGTACATGACGGCGATGCGGCCGCCGGACTTCTCGGCGATGTACCGGGCGTTCGAGAGGTCGTGGCTGATGAAGACGTAGGAGGTGTTGAACAGGTCCTGCAGCTCGAGCATCAGGTCCATCATCTCCACCCGAAGGCTCACGTCGAGTGCGCTGATGGCCTCGTCGGCGAGGATAACGTCCGGGTTCAACAGCAGCGACCGAACGAGTACGACGCGCTGTTTCTCGCCGCCCGAAAGCTGGTGGGGGAACCGCTCGACGAAGTCCTCGGCGGGCGTGAGTCCGACGCGTTCGAGGAGCGCGTAGATGCGCTTTCGGCGCTCCTCCTCGCCGAGGTTCGGGTTCCACTTCTTCAGCGGGAGCATCAGCGAGGTGAGGATGCGCTGGTTCGGGTTCAGCGCGCTGCCGGGGTCCTGGTGGATGATCTGGAGCGACCGCCGAATTTCCGAGAACGGGATGTCGGGGTCGCGGCTGTTTTTCGCCTCCCAGATGTCCTGTCCGCGGAAGGTAATCGAGCCGTGGGTCGGCTCCTGCGCGCCGATGATGGTCTTCCCGAGCGTCGATTTGCCGCAGCCGGACTCGCCGATGAGCGTGACCACATCGTTTTCGCCGATGTCGAGCGAGATGCCGTCGACGGCGCGGACCGTCTGCCGCTCGCCGAACAGGCCGAGGAAGCCGCTACTGTCCGTGAAGTGGACTGATACGTCGTCCACCGAGAGGATGGAGTTGTCGACGCTCATTCCGACTCACCGCCTTTTTCGGCCGCTTCCATCGCGGGAATCGGAATCTCGTCGGCCACGTCGTCGTGGTAGAAACACGCGGTTCGGTGACCGCTTCCGCGGTCTGCCATCGGCGGCTCCGCCTCCGCGCAGGACTCGTCGGCCATCGGGCACCGCGGCCGGTACGAACAGCCCGGGATGTTGGTCACCGGGTCGGGCTTCGCTCCCGAGATGGACTGCATCTCCTCGATGGGTGCGTTCAGGTCCGGCGTCGCGTTGAGGAGCGACCGCGTGTAGGGGTGCGCCGCGTCGTAGAGAATCTCTTCCGTCGAGCCGATTTCGACGATGTCGAACGCGTACATCACGACGAGCCGGTCGGCGAGCTTGGTGAGAAGCGGCAGGTCGTGCGTGATGAAGATAATCGTCAGGTCGTACTCCTCTTTGAGCTCCTTGAGCAGCGAGACGATAGAGCGCTGCATCAGGAGGTCGAGCGCGGCGGTCGGCTCGTCCATCACGAGCACCTCCGGTTCGAGGATGAGCGCGAGCGCGACGAGCGCGCGCTGTTTCATCCCGCCCGAGAGCTCGTAGGGGTACGAGTCGAGGACGCGGTCGGGGTCTAAGTAGAGGTCGCCCAGAATCTGGCGTGCGCGTTCGAGCCCCGCTTCCACGTCGCGGTTGTGGTCTTCGAGGGTCTCCCGGAAGTGACCGCGGACTTTCTTGACGGGGTTAAACGAGCTCATCGCGCCCTGGAACACCATGGCGACTTCGCCCCAGCGGAACTTCCGAAGCTCCTCTTCGTCGAGGTCGAGCACGGAAATCGGCTCGCCGCCGTCAGGCGGGTAGTAGGTAACCTCGCCGGAGGTCTCGCCCGGGCTGACGACCGCGTTCATCAACGCGGAGGACGTCATCGACTTCCCGCTGCCGCTTTCGCCGACCATACCGAGCGTCTCGTTGCGGTAGATATCGAAGTCGACGTTGCGGACGACTCTCGATTCGCCTCGGTTGGTCCCGAAGGTGACCTCTAGGTCGCGGACTTCGAACACGACGTCTTGGTCCGGGTCCGAGTCGTTCTGATTCGACGTTCGCATTGTTTGGTTGGTAGTCATCGTCTGGTAATAGGTGTTGGCACGGGGTCAGTCCCCGCCGGTCGCCTGCGATTGGTTGTTCTTCGAGGTGCCTTTCTTCTTCGAGGTTTTCGCGTGGCGTGCCCGGAGGCGGACGTTGAACAGGCTGTCGAGGCCCTGCGATAGCAGGACGAGCCCGAACGACAGCAGGAAGATACAGACCATGGGCGCGACCATCCACGGGAGCATGTCCGGTCGGGTGAGCGCGTTGCCCTCGTACGCGAGGTTCATCATCACGCCCCAGTTGAACGTGGTGAACGGCAGGATACCGAGGAAGTACAGGCCCACGGATTCGAAGATGATGCGCCGGGAGGTGAGCGCCCCGTTTATCATCACGTACGGCATGAGCTGCGAGAGGATGTCCCGCCGGAGAATCGACGACAGCGGGATGCCCATGATTTCGGACGCCTCGACGTAGGACTCCTCGCGGATGCTCAGCACTTGGGAGCGGACGGTCCGCGCCAGTCCCGGCCAGTTGTCGATACCGAGGAAGACCCCGACGATGTAGGGGTTCTCGGGCTGGAAGATGGCCGTGATGACGATGATGAGCGGCAGGCCCGGAATCGTGATGACCACGTCGGTGATGGTCATCAGGAACGAGTCGATGCGCGTGCCGTGTTCGAAGCCGGCGACGACGCCCACGAGGGCGGCGAAACCGACGCTCACGACCGCGCCCGCGAAGATCATCTTGAACATGCCCGGCGTCGCGTGGATGAGCTGGGCGTGAATCGGCTGGCCGAACACGTCGGTGCCGAGCGGGTACGCGAGCGATTCGAACGGCGCGGCGAGAACGGGAGCGTCACCGCTTGTCGGCCGCTCGACGAGCCAGACGCCGACGGTTCCCATGAGGAGGAAGAACGCGAGAATCGCGCCGCCGACGAGCGCGCGCCAGTCGTCGACCGCGATGCGCGCGGGTGCGACGACGTTCATCTCGAGGAACCGCTTTGCGCGGTCGGCCCGCGATTCGGGGTCCGGGTCGATATCTTCGTCGTAGAGGTCCTTCAGGTCGAACGTGTCGGAATGTGCTTCGCTCATAGTTACTCCTCACCCACCGAGATGCGCGGGTCGATGAGCGTGTACGTGAGGTCAGCGATGAAGATGGCGGTCAGCGAAATCGCCGTGAACACGATGAGCGTGCCCATCAACAGCGGGTAGTCTTGCGTCTTGACAGCCTCGAACATCAGGAGGCCCATGCCCGGGTACGCGAAGACCTCCTCGACGATGACTGCGCTACTGAAGACGCCGGCGATGCCGATCATGAACTGCGTGTACATCGGGAGGATGGAGTTGTGCCCGAGGTACTGCGTGGCGATGCGGGTCTCGCGGAGCCCGCGGAGCTGTGCCACGCGGATGTAGTCCTCGCCGAGGACGCGAATCGCGTTGCCGCGCATGGCGAGCGCCCCGGAGGTCGCGAGCGCGCCCATCGAAATCGCCGGGAGCGCCGCGTGCTTCACGAGGCTGAGCATGAACTCGGGGTTGTACCCCGCCGTGATTCCCGAGCCGATGCGGCCGCCCGTCGGGAAGTAGTTGTTCTGGATGGCGAGGAAGTAGATGAGCACGACGCCGACGATGTAGTACGGAATCGAGTTGAGTCCGATGATGAGAGATGACACCGTGGAGTCGAACCGCGACTTCTCGCGGTAGGCCGTCATCACGCCGAGGAAGATACTCAGCGAGTAGCCCAGCGCGAGCGCGTAGACGCTGATGAACATCGACCACGGGATGCGCTGCATGATGAGCGTCGTGACCTTCTCGTTCTTGAAGAACGAAGTGCCCAGGTCCTGCCGGAGAATCACGTCAGACGCGTAGTTGAAATACTGTACGTGCATCGGCTGGTCCGGATTCACGTTCGTGTAGAGCTGTATCATCCTGTTCAGTCGGTCGATGTCGACGCTCCCGCCGCTCTGCGAGAGAATCACACTCCGCATCGCCTCCGTCGGACCACCCGGCATGGCTTGGTACAGCAGAAACGAGACCGTCATCGTGACGAGAAACGTCAGTATCGCTTGCCCGAGACGTTTCAACAAATACTTTGGTGTCATTATTAATAGTTTGGCTTCTAGCGTGAGAGGGCTTAATTGTGGTGGTTAAGCCCGTTGGGGGTGCCGTCTGACCTTACTCAGAGTTCGAGCTAATCCATCCGTTCTTGAACGAGAACTCGCCCGGCCGGTTCGTGTTGAGTTCGTAGTCGTCGCCGGTCGGCATGGAGAAGTCCTGCGTGTCGCCCCAGTAGCCGGAGTCTTCCTCGACGAAGACGAAGTCGGGAAGCGCGTAGTTGAACCACTGGACGAGGTCGCGGGTCCGTTCTCTGACCTGCTCTGCCGACTCGGAGTTCGGCAGGTCGTTCATCAGCTGTGCGGGCTGGATTTCCTTGCCGCTGCCCGAAATCTCGGTCGCGCCGACCTCGCTCGGGATGGTCGTCGTGAACGGCTTGCCCGTCGGGCCGGTCTCGTTCCCGCTGGAGGGGTTGCCGACCTCGATGCCGTAGAAGTTGTTCGAGAAGTACGCCGTCGGGTGCCAAAGCGCCTTCGCGACGTGCCATATCCAGAAGATGTCCGCCTCGTACGTTTGGAGGCGCTGGTAGTAGTCGGTCGAACTGACCGTGCTAATCTTCGTCTGGATGCCGAACGCGTTGAGCTGGTCGTTGAAGACCTTCGTGGCCTGCACCTGGGTGTTGTTGTTCTGCGTGAGGACCGTGAAGGTGAACGACTCGCCGTCCGGGTCGACCCACGTGCCGTTCTCCTTGGTGTAGCCGGCGTCTTCGAGCAGCTGCGTCGCGGCTTCGAGGTCTTTGCCGACCGGGTAGTCGATGAGCTGGTCGACGAAGTCCTCACCGAGGTACTCCTCGTGAATCGTCGAGCGCAGCGCCGTCTGGTTCTCGGCGGGCGCGCCGACGGTTCCGGCCTGCCGCATCGCGGCGACCATCGACTCGAAGTCCACCGCGTTGACGATGGCGCGTCGGACGGGGAGCTTCGCGATGTGCTCGTTCTTGAAGTTGAACGTGAACTTCTGCGTGCGGAACCAGTTGAGCCGGTAGACGTTCTCGATGTTGTCCGGGTACCGGGACTGCTGGGACTCCGACATGAGCACGTCGGGGTTCATGTCGAGCTGGTCGTTCACCGACAGCGACTCCACGTCGGAGGTCGTCTCGGGGATGATACGGACGTTCGGGATGTCCGTGCGGCTCGCGTACGGGTGGTCTTCGAACTTCTCGAGGATGGTCTCCGAGGAGTTGAAGCCGGTGACGCGGTACAGCGCGTTGCCGAGTCCCTCGTCGATGAGCTGTTGGGTGGTGATGCTCATGTCGAGGAGGTCGCTCGTCACGCTCTCGCGCTCGCTGTCACTCGATGCTTCCTCGTAGCGCGTGAGGTATTCGCGGTAGACCGACCGCGGGGTGTTGACGAACGTCTCTGCAACGTTCGCCTTCATGAGGTTGGGCGAGACGGCCGTCTTGAACGTCCGCTCGATGGTGTAGTCGTCCACCAGCGTGTTGCTCTCGATGGGCGACTCCTCGGGCGACTGCAGGCGGTCGATTTCGAGGCCGATGTAGTAGTCTTCGGCCGTCAGGTCGTCGCCGTTCCACCACTTGAACCCCTCGGGGAACGTCAGCGTGAGCGTCCGCCCGTCGACGCTCATGTCTTCGAGCAGGTCGGGTCGGACCGTCCCGTCGGCGTAGCCGCGCGCGACTTCCTCGAACAGTTGGTCCTGCAGGGTGTGTGCGTAGTTGCCGAGGCTGTAGCGGTTGAACTGCACGTCCGTCGCGGGTCGGCCCGCGGGGTAGTCGAGGGTGTCGTCGGCGATGGTCGCACCGCCCTCGGTGCTCGTACCGCTGTCCGTGCCGTCTTCGGTGCTGCCGTCTTCGGTCGTCTGCCCCGAGCTATCGAAACAGCCAGCCAGTCCCGCTGTGCCAGCGACCGCCCCGTATTTGATAAGGTCTCGTCTCTTCCAGTTGGTTGAACGTTTTCCAGCCATGCGGTATCATCTATCATGATACTCCCGGTTAATATAGATACTGGATTTGTCCATACTGGCCATGCCAGAGAAAATAACTATCCTAGTTGTAATTCCTGACTATCAGGGTTCGATGAACGTCTCTCACGCGCTTCTGGCCGTCCACAAGAGCAGTCCGAGCATCGCGACCGCCAACCCGCCGAACGTCGTCAGTTGGAGGTAGACGAGCGCGTGGGTCGTCGTCCCCGGTTCGATAGACGGAAGCGAGATGAGTAGCAGGACGATAGAGGCCAGCGAGATGACGAGGACGAACTTCATCCGGGTCTCGTAGTCGCGGAGCACGTCGGCGAGACTCGTTTCGGGCATGCCTACGTAGAGTACCGCGGTGTATTTCAGTATACTGCCCCGCCGGGCGACTGCTCCGCCAGGCGACGAGTCGCGCGTCGCACGCGGGGAGAAGGTCGGCCTGGTGGCTCGTACTCCCGCCAACCCCGTCCGTGCCGTCCGTTCCTGCGGTAGACTTAGATAAGACGAGATGAAATGCAGGTGCATGGACAGAGGATTAGTACTCATCGAGAACACTGACTTACACGCGGACCTCCTCCGGGAGGCCAGAGAACACGCACTCGGCGCGGACGCCGACCTCGTCCTCCTCGTCACGCTCACCGAAGACGAGTTCGAGGAGACCCAGGAGGTCCTCGACACCATCGGCGACGTCGAGCACACGTCATACACGGAACAGGACGCGTTCAAGGGTGCGATGAACGACGCCGAGGAAGTCGCCCGAGAGGTCTTCGGGACCGACGACGAGGTGTCCTACGAAATCGTCCCGCGAATAGCGAGTGAGAAAGAGCGCGCCGAGACGGTCATCGAAGTCGCAGAAGAGGAGGGCGCGGACCACGTGTTCATCCTCGGCCGGAACCGCTCGCCGACCGGGAAGGCGCTGTTCGGCGACCTCGCGCAGTTCGTGATTCTCAACTTCGACGGCTACGTGACGCTTCACACCGAGTGAGCGTCGCCGCGTCGGCCTGAACCGTCACCCTCGTTTTTTCGGACTCATCGACCGGCGCAGTCGTTCGTCATCAGTCGCCGGCAGTCGCCGGTAGTCGCCCACGTCAACCGTCAGCCGCCGGGTGCGACGGCCGCTTCAGCGCGTCTTGTCCACGACGTAGTCGAGCGTCACGTCGACGCCGGGGTCGGTACGCCACTCGAAGACGAGGTCCCAACTCCCGGTGGAGCCGTTCCACTCCACGTAGCTCTCCCACGCGTACGTCTCCGACGACCCCGTCGTCGCGGGCTTCGCGCGGACCGACAGTGCCGACGCCTCGAAGTCTTCCGGTTCGTCGACGCTCCCCGGGATGGTCACGTCGGGGAACTCGCTGACGCCCTCGACGCGGGCCGCGGGCGATTCGCCGGCCGACAGCGTCACCTCGCCGTCGGCGAAGCCGCCGCCGACGTTGTCCCGCACGACCGTCGTGTTCGAGAAAATCCCGATGTTCCGGGTCGTCCCGCCGCTCCGTACGTCGTTGTTGACGATGCGGTTGTGGTTGCACGCCGGCCCGGTTTCGAGGATGCCCCACGTCTGTTTCGGCTCGTCGCGGTCGTCGTAGACGCGGAGATTGCTAATCGAGATGCCTTCCGCGGGAAGCTGTTCCCCGTCGTTCCGCGAGTCGATGCGGACGCCGTCGCCGTTCGTGTTCTTGACGACGCCGCCCTGCACGGTGAAGTCCCGGCAGTTCTGGATGAGAATGCCCTGGTCCTCCGCGCCCTCGATGTTGACGTGGCCGATGGTGATGTCGTAACACTCGGAGACGCCGAAGACGCCTCGGTTGCCGCCGCGGCTGACGACTTCGCCGACTGTCACGTCGTGCGCGCCGTTGGCGACGCGGAACGTCGCGTAGCCCGCGGGACCGCCCGGTTCGAGGCCGACGACGCTGTTCACCGTCGCGTCGACGGTGTCGTTGAGGAGGACGACGCAGCTTGCGGGGTCGTTGCCGACGACCTGCTCGATTTGGATGCGGTCGACCCCGTAGGTCTCGACGCCGTGGTGGCCGTTCCCCTCGATGTATATCTGCCCCATCTGGATGTCGGTCGATCGGGGCGCGTCGCCCCGGCCGTCGATACGGATGCCGTCGCTGGTCACGCCTGTGATACGGATGTCGCCGAGGCGGACGTTCGAACAACTGGTGAGTCGGACACCCATCGCCGCGGGCCCCTCGACGACGAGGGATTCCACTTCGATGTGTTCCGCGCCGACGGCCCGAACGACCGGTGGCACCGACTCCCCGTCGGGAATCGAGAGCGTGGTTGGCGCGTCGAGGGTCGTGTAGCTCGGGAGTTCGAGGCTGCCGTCCTCGCCCGTAATCTCGCCGGGCGAGGCGATGAGCACCTTCTCGTTCCACGTCCGCCCCTCGGTGAGGCTGTCGATGGCCGCCTGCGCGACCGGTACGACGCCGTCGCCCGACGCGACTTCGCCGTCCGCGCCGTCCGCGTGGAACGTCCCGTCGTCGTCCTTCCAGACGATGACGTCGGCGTCGCGCGCCGAGGTGTAGACGCGGTCCACGTCGAGCGACGCGAGGTTATACAGACTGTTGCCATTCGCATCGACGTCTCGATTCCACGGCTTTCCGTCGTTTCCGCGGCCGTTCCCGCGGTCCTCTTCGCCGTCGTCCTCGCGTTCGTCGTCGGACTGGGCGGCCGCGGTGCCGGACAGCGCCGCGACGCCGGTGCCCCCGAGGAGCGCGAGCGCGGTTCGTCTGGTGAGCGAGACTCGGTTCGAATCGTTGACTGTGGGTGTGTCTTTCATACCCACGAACCCATTTTTAACAAATATACATAAATTTAATTGCAGAATCAGATTTGCTTGCGTCAGCAACGACGCGTCGATGGAAGAACCGAAAACGGAACAGGCGGGACAGACAGCGGGACGTGGCTCGGACTTCGGGATTACTCCGGCGGGCTGTCCCACTCCTCGCCGTCGTCCTGCGGGTGGTAACCGATCTGCGAGCGGGCGTGTTCGAGGTCGTACCACCGGCGCTGGTTGTCGCTCACGCCGCTGAAGATGCCGAACTCGACGTCGTCGTCCTGCAGACAGCAGTCGATTTCGTGGGCGAAGTCGCGGCGGGACTGCCACATCGCCTTCATGCGCCCGACGGTCTCTTCATACTCGGCGCTCCCGCGCTCGAACTCGCCGTTCTCGACGGCCTGCTCGGCGTCGCCGTACGGGTGGTCGTACTCGGGCATCCGGACGCTGCACACCCGGAGGGCGTAGAACTGCTTGGGGTATTCGTAGTTCTCGACGTAGTACCGGCCCATGTCCTCGCCGTAGGCCTTCGACGCGCCGTAGAACGAGTCGGGGCGGACGGGGTCGTCGTGGCCGATGACGAGTCCGTGGCCCGGTTCGTAAATCTCGGGGGAGAACTCGTCCTCGTAGCCGCCCATGACGTGGTTGGTCGAGAGGAAGACGAACGATTCGATTTCGTTTTCGCGGGCGACTTCGAGCGCGTTGTACATCCCGATGATGTTGGGCTCGAAGATGTCCTCCCACGTGCCGTCGGTGTAGGGGTACGCCGCCATGTGGATCATGGCGTCCTGTCCCTCCGCAGCGTCGTTGAGCGCGTCGTAGTCGGACACGTCACCGACGACGGTGTCGTAGCCACCGTAGGGGTGGTCGTCGGGGCGGTCAGAGCGGTTGAAGTACGTGAAGTCGTAGTCGTCGTCGTCGTGCAGGTGGTCTATGACTGCGGTGCCGCACCGGCCATAGACGCCGGTCATCAAGACGTCCATACGAATCCACTCTGACCAAATCGTAATAAATTGATGGGTGACCGCGAAATCCGACTTCGCGCCGACGTCCACACCCGCGGTGAACTCTCCCGCGTCGACAGCGTCGTTCGTTCGCGTAGCCTGACTATTGTGTCCCGAAGACGTAACTCGCGGGCGCCCCCGAGCGCGCGAGAACGCCGTTCGAGACTGACGATGGCTTTATCAGGGTTGACCAAGATTGACTCTACCATGCCACTCGCAGACGACCGTGTACGTAGTCGTCTCCGTGGCGTCGCCGTCGGCTTGCTCACGCCGTTCGACGACGACCTGGAGATAGAACACGACAAACTCGAAGCCAACGCGAAGTCGCTTTCCGGCGACGGTATCTCGTCGTTCCTCGCGGCCGCGAACATCAGCGAATACCACTCCCTGTCCCAACAGGAGCGCGTCGACGTGACGGAGACGAGCGTCGAAGCCCTCCCCGACAGCGCCTGCGTCCTCGCCGGCGTCGGCGGGTCGACGAAGGCCGCGACCGACCTGATGGAAGCCTACGACCGCATCGGCGTGGACGCGATGATGGTCATGCCGCCGGACCACACCTACGTCCACGAGCGCGGACTGCTCCGCTACTACGAGAAACTCGACGCCGCGACCGACACGCCGCTCGTTCCCTACGTCCGCGGCTTCGATCCCTCGGTCTCCTTCCTCCGCGACCTCTCGCGCATCGACGGCGTCGTCGGCGTCAAGTACGCCATCGAGGACCCGGTCAAACTCGGCTCCGCCGTCGCCGTCGCGGACGACGACGTGGTCTGGGTGGACGGCCTCGCGGAACCGTACGCCGTCTCGTTCTGGAACGAGGGTATCGAGGGCTTCTCGGCCGGCGTCAGTAACTTCCGCCCGGAAATCGGCCTCTCGCTGTTCGAGGCGCTCACCGAGGAGAACTGGGAGCACGCCCGCGAGATTCGCGACCTGACGCTTCCCTTCCAAGACTTCCGCGGCGAGACGGGCGAGGACAACGACCTTCCCGGCGCGATAAGCGTCTCCGCGGTGAAGAAAGGCCTCGAACTGGCCGGCCTGCACGGGGGGAACGTCCGCGAGCCGATCCGCCCGCTGTCGGCCGGCGACGAGCGCCGCGCCGAGGAACTGTACGAGGAACTCGACGACGGCATCGCCCGCGTCATCGACTGAATCGGCGACTTCGACCGGCGCGCACACCGACGGTTCCGACCGCAACGACACCGACTGACCACGCTCACCACACCTGTCTGACGCCGCCCGACGACATCCGTTGGAAGCGTCCTACCCCATTTTTCGTCGCCTCGCCGTTCCCTCGCTTCGCTGTTGAGACGTTTTCACGCCTCACTGGTCCGTTCGTGTCTCGCCGGACTGCCGACCCGAAACAATCGCGATGCACCCTTAATTCCGGCAGTTGAGCGACTATATCCCCGAGATTGACCGCACGAGGTCGGCGTCACAGCCTATTTTGTTCGCCGGTGGGGAACGAACATTCGGCGAATTGTGCCCAATTATTCACTCTGGATGGGTTTTGCGTTCCCCGGTGGCGAACTCAGGAGTTTTGGACTCTAAGTGGGCTTATGATGGTGTTTAGTGGGTTTGAGATTTTGATCGGCTGTGTGACCCATACGACGTACGCGTGAATTCGGCGCTATAGTCGCCAATATATTACAAACATATGTCTGTAATTTTCCCGCCTCGGGAACCGACGATGCCAATTCGGCGTCAGTCTCCGTCCAGCTCCGTCGCGCCCATCGCCGCGCGTCGGTCGCCGGAGGTAGCGATAAGTAGGTGTGGCGTGTGCGAGACTCACACGGTATGCAGCACGACGATATCCAGCACGACGACATTCAGTTCCACAACGTCAGGGCGCTCCAGCGGGTTCGACCCCGCGAGGGACTTCGATTGCTCCGCGTTCCGGAGGCGGTCAGGAGCGGCCTGAACACCGGCGCGCAGACGCGGATGTCTCACCCGGCGGGGACCGAGATACGGTTCGTCCCAGAGGAGGGGACGGTCCGTATCACGCTCTCCTCCGAGGAGCGCGACAGCCTCGTCCGGCCGTTCTGGGGGGACTTTCAGGCGGCGGGCGAGGAGTTCACGCTCGGGCCGGAACCGAAGACAGTCGAACTGTCTCCCCCGGAATCGCTTTCCGACCTCGACCCCGACGCCACCGGCGAGATGCGCTACGCGCCCGAGGTGTGCCGGCTCGTCTTCCCCGGCGACCACCGCGGCGGCCACATCTACTACCACGACGTCGAGGGCGCGCGGCGGCCGCCGACCGCAGACGAGGTGCCAAGCCTCCGATACCTCGCGTACGGCACGTCGATTACCGAGGGTGAGGACCCGTCGGCGGAGATGCTCACGTACGTCAACCAGACGGCCCGGAGACTCGGAGCGGACCCGATAAACCTCGGCTCCTGCGGGACCGCCTATTGTGACCCTGCGATGGCCGAGCACATCGCCGCCCGCGACGACTGGGACGTGGCGACGCTCTCGCTGTCGGTGAACATGGTCGGTCGGTTCTCGCCCGACGAGTTCCGCGAACGGGCCGCGGACATGGTCGAGACCGTCGCCGCGGCGAACCCGACGAAACCCGTCGCCTGCATCACACTGTTCCCGCACGTGCGCGAGTACAAGCGCGACCACGAGGAAGCGACGCTCTCCGAGACGTTCCGCCAGCACCTTCGTGACGTGGTCGACGAGTGCGGCTACGACAACGTCCACCTCGTGGAGGGCCCCGACCTCCTGCCGACCGCCAGCGGGATGACGACCGACCTCGTCCACCCCGGCGACGACGCGATGATTCGCATCGGGGAGCGCCTCGCGCGCGAGCTCGAATCTCTCATGGACGATTAACTGGGATATGCTCGACTCAGGCGCTCTCGTGGTCGAATTACCCGAACGGAATCTCCGCGAGCGTAACACGGAAGGACCCCCCTGTTCGATGGAAGGGTATGACCGTCGCCGCAAATCTGGGCTACATGCTCGGGGTGCTCTGCCTCGGGGCGCTAGCGAAGCGTCTCGGCCTCCTCGACAGTAGCCGCCGCGACAAACTCACGTTCTTCGCGTTCGCCTTCGCGCTCCCCGCGCTCGTGTTCACCTCGACGTACGACCAGCCGATTCGCGAGGTCATCGAGCCGACGCTCCTCGTGGGCTTCTGGCTCGTCCTCTTCACGATGCTCGCCGTCGGGTGGGTCGTCCACCGCCGGGTGTCGCCCGACTCGGTCCGGAGCGTCGCCATCGTCCAGTCGTACTACTCGAACCTCGGTTTCCTCGGCCTGCCGCTCGTCGCCTCGACGTTCGGCTCGCTGACGACGGCGAAGGCGAGTGTCATCCTCGGCGTCGGCGCACTCACTCACGTCCCGCTCACCATCACCGTTCTCGTGCTCGTCAACGGTGCCGACGTGTCGTTCAAAGAGGAGTTCGTCGGCGTGCTCAAGACGCCGGTCATCCCGGCGCTCGTGCTGGGACTCTCCTTTTCCGGGCTCGGTCTCGGCGTCCCCGGCGTTCTCGTGACGGGCCTCGACGCGCTCGCCTCGCTCGCCCTCCCCGTGGCGCTGCTCTCCATCGGCGCGTCGCTCACCGTCTCCGCCGAGTCGTTCGACTTCCGCACCGTCGGGGCCGTCGTCGGCAGCAAGGTCATCCTGATGCCGCTCGTCGCCTTCGCAGTGTTCTCGACGCTCGCGTCGAGTTGGACGACGGTCCAAGCCGGCGTGACGATGCTCGCGACGCCGACCGCCGTCTCGTCGTTCATCTACGCGAACGAACTCGGTGGTGACGCCGACCTCGCGTCGATGAACGTGTTCGCCACCACCGCCGTCTCGGTCGCGACGCTCTTCGTCGTCCTCCAGTTCCTGCTCTGAGGCGGCGGCGCCTCGTCGGTATCCCTTCCGAACCTCACGAGTTCGCTTCTCCCACGCCTTGCGACGGTCAGGAGCGCGCGGCGAACCTCGCCGTTCGGCATGAGAAGCTTACTTAGTGATGGGTGTGCATGGCTAGGACGAATGTCGAGAACTTACGGTAACTTCATCGACGGTGAATGGACAGACTCCCAGTCGGGAGAGACGTTCGAAGTGACGAACCCCGCGGCGGCCGACGAAGTCGTCAGTATCCACCCGGCGTCCTCCGAAGCGGACGTCGAGGCGGCGCTCGACGCGGCCGTCGCCGCGCAGGACGAGTGGGCGTCGACACCCGGCCCGTCCCGCGGCGCGATTCTCCGCGAGGCCGGCAACAACCTCGAAGCCCGGAAGGAAGAGGCGACCGAGGTACTCGTCCGCGAGGAGGGCAAGACGCGCTCCGAGGCGGGTGGCGAGGTACAGCGCGCCATCGACATCTTCCACTACTACGGCGCGAAGGCTCGGGACTTCGGCGGCACCGTCAAGTCCGCCAGCGCCCCCGGAAAGGACCTCTACACGAAGCACGAACCCCTCGGCACGGTCGCGCTCATCACGCCGTGGAACTACCCCATCGCCATCCCGGTCTGGAAGCTCGCCCCGGCGCTCGCCGCCGGAAACACGGTCGTCCTCAAGCCGGCGTCCGAAGCTCCGGCCGTCGTCTCCATCGTCCTCGAATGCCTCGACGACGCGGGCCTCCCGGCCGGCGTGGCGAACACCATCACCGGCTCCGGCAGCGAGGTCGGCGGCCCGCTCATCGAGAGCGAGCGCATCGACGGCGTCTCCTTCACCGGCAGCACCGCCGTGGGAACGATGGTCGCCGAGACGGCCGCGGTCGACCTCAAGCGCGTCCAGTGTGAGATGGGTGGGAAGAACCCGACCGTCGTGATGCCCAGCGCGGACATCGAAGACGCCGCCGAGACCGTCGGCGTCGGCGCGTTCGGGACGACCGGCCAGTCGTGTACGGCCACCTCGCGCGCCATCGTCCACGAGGACGTGTACGACGAGTTCGTCGCGGCCGTCTCTGACTACGCCGAGTCGCTCGTCGTCGGCGACGGCCTCGACGACCCCGACATGGGCCCGCACGTCTCCGAGAACGAACTCTCTTCGACGCTCGAATACATCGACATCGGTGCCTCGGAGGGCGCGACGCTCGAAGCCGGCGGCAGCCGACTCTCCGGCGACGACTACGACGACGGCTACTTCGTCGAGCCGACCGTGTTCTCCGGCGTCGAAAACGACGCTCGCATCGCCCAAGAGGAGATTTTCGGCCCCGTGCTGGCGGTCGTCAAGGCCGACTCGTTCGAGGACGCGCTCGACCTCGCCAACGACGTTGACTACGGCCTGTCGGCCAGCATCGTCACGCAGGACCTCAGCGAAGGCAAGCGCTTCGTCAACGAGGTCGAAGCGGGCGTCGCGAAAATCAACGAGAAGACGACCGGCCTCGAACTCCACGTCCCCTTCGGCGGCTACAAGGACTCGTCCACCAACACGTACCGCGAGCAGGGCGACGCCGGCCTCGACTTCTTCTCCTCGGTGAAGACCATCTACGAGAACTACTGAGCCGCGGGCCCCTCCGCGCTCAGGAGAACTTCGTATTCAGTTCGATGACGTTCGCGGCGCTCCGGACGTAGTCCGCGAGTTCGCCGTGCAGGCGGTCCTCGGTGAACCGACTCGACGGGCCGGTGATGCTAATTGCGCCGAGGATTGTCTCGTCGTTCTTGACCGGCGCGGAGACGCAGCGCAGGCCGTTGATGTTCTCCTCGTCGTCGATGCCGTACCCCTGTTCGCGGATGGTCTCGAGTTCCTCGAACAATTCCTCGGGCCCGGTGATGGTGTTCGCCGTCTTGGGTTCGTACTCCATCGCCGCCGCGATCTCCTCGATACGCTCGGGAGGGAGGTACGCGAGAATCGTCTTGCCGAGCGACGTGGAGTACATCGGCTGTTGGGTTCCCACCCGCGACAGCGTCTCGACGGCGTGTTCGCCCTGCGCCTTGTGGAGGTACGAGACCATCCCGTACTCCTCGACGCCGAACTGGACGATTTCGCCCGTCTCCTCGGCCAGCGAGTCGACCTCCTTTTGGACGATGTCGAAGTTGCCTATCTGGTCGCGGACGTGCGAGGCGACGTTGAGAAAGCGCAGACCGAGACGGTAGCCGTCGCCCTCGCGGACGATGATGCGCCGCTCTTCGAGCGTTCGGAGGTGGCTGTGGACCGTGCTCTTCGAGTGGCCGAGCTCGTCGGCGATTCGCGTCACCCCGATGCCCGCCTCCTCCTGCAGGAGGTCGATGATATTGAACGCTATCTGGACCGAGCGGATCGTTCGGCCGGGGCGTTTGTTCGGTTGGGGGGTCATGGTGTGACAGTCGGACCCGAGCCGTATATATCTGTTCCCGCCTGGGGAACGTGTTTGTTACGACGAACGAGCGCTCCTCGGTTTCGGACTGGCTGCCCGACCGGCGCGCACGGCCGCCGTCAGGTGGTGGCGCGACGGCATGGGATACATTTTTCATCCTCGCACGTGTTCGTGTGGGTACTGTACTCATGCCAACAGACGAGCCTACACCAGTCCAGCGCGCCGCGTCGTATCTCCGGTCGTTGGACATCGACGGACAGTCGTGGATTGCCGGCGTCGCCATCAACGGCCTGCTCGCCGAGGGTGGAGACGAGTCGGTCGAGCGCGCGAAGCACTTCGTCGACACCGCGGTGGCGACCCAGAACGACGCCGGGCAGTTGAGTTACGGCCCGAGCTATCCGATTGAGGTTTTCAGCCACGGTCGCGAGTACGAGGCGAGCTGGGAGCTGACCGTCAAGAAGTGCATGAACACGAACAACAGCACCGCCATCGGCCACGGCGTCCTCGACTTCTACGACAGCACGGGCGAGGACCGCTACCTCGAGGCGGCCGAGCGCGCTTACGAGTCTCTTCTGTCCTTCGAGCGAACCGAAGACGGAGGTATCCCCCACCACGACCCCGAACTCGCGGGCATCAAGTCGCTGTGGATCGACTCCGTCTACATGATGTGCCCGTTCCTCGCGCGCTACGGCGAGGCCGCGGGCGACGACGACGCCTTCGACGAGGCGGTCGAGCAGATTCTGATTCACGCCGCGCACCTCCGCGACGGCCACACGGGCCTGTTCCGTCACATCTGGGTCGAACAGCCGAACCACTACCCGCAGGGCGCGTTTTGGGCCCGCGGCAACGGCTGGGCCGCCGCCGCGTCGGCTGACGTGCTCGAACGGCTCCCCGAGGACCACCCGAAGCGCGACGACCTCGTCGACCTGTTCCGGTCGCACTGCGAGGCGCTCCTCCCGCTGCAGGACGGTAGCGGCTTCTGGCACAACCTCGTCGACGACCCGCACACGCCGCTTGAGTCGTCGGGGACGCTCATGTTCGCCTACGCGTTCGCCCGCGGCATCGACCTCGGCATCCTCGACGAGGAGACCTACCGCCAACCCGCCGAAGACGGACTTGCGGCCGTCTCCCGCGTCGTCGGCGAGGACGGCGCAGTCAACCGCGTCGCTGGGCCGCCGGGCGGCCCCGAAGCACCCCTGACGGACACGCCCTACGGGCAGGGCTGGTTCCTCATGGCCGCGGCCGCGCTCGACTAACCTCCCGGTATCCTTCTCGACTCTTTCTGGGCCGACACCACAGTTATGCGCTCCGGCGAACATTGACGAACGAACGCGAGCGACAGAAGACACCATGACCTACCACGCAGGCATCATCGGCACGGGCGGTATCGCAGGGATGGGCATCCTCGGCATGCACGACGAGGAGGCCATCGGCAGAGAGAAAATCGACGCGAGCCACGCGGGCGGCTACGCCGCGACCGACGATATCGAACTCGTCGCCGTCGCCGACGTGGACGAGTCGAAACTGGACACCTTCGGCGAGGCGTGGGACATCCCCGCGGACCGCCGGTACGTCGGCCACGAGGCGATGCTCGAAGCCGAGGACCTCGATGTCGTGTCGGTCTGCACGCCGTCGTTCCTCCACCGCGACCACGTCGTCGACGCCGCGCGCTCCGCCGCCGACCCCTCGGTCATCTGGTGCGAGAAACCCATCGCGTCGTCCGTCAGCGACGCCGAGGAGATGGTCGACGTCTGCGACGAGACCGACGCGGAACTCGTCATCAACCACTCCTTTCGGTTCACCGACAAGCTTCGGCGACTCCGTGACCTCGTCCGCGAGGAGGGCATCCTCGGCGACGTGAAGTCCGTGAGCGCGCAGTACCGGATGGAACTCATGCGGAACTCCACGCACGTCCTCGACACGCTCGTCTACCTCCTCGACGCGCGGGCGTCGCGGGTAAGCGGGCACATCACCGGGGAGAACGAGGCGCTCGACGCGCTGGACGCCACGGAGTCGGTCGTCGACGCCGGCGGCGGCGGGCACGTCGTCATGGACGACGGCACGTTCGTCACCGTGGACTGCACGATTCCGCGCGACGTCTCCTCGATGACGCTGAGCTTCATCGGCACGGAGGGCAAACTCTACATGAACAACGACGACGGCGAGTGGCGCTACTGGTCACTCGAAGACGGCGAACACGTCGAGCAACCGCTCCCCGGTATCGAGGGCGCGTGGACGTGGGAGTCCGACTACAAGGGGTCGTTCGCCAACGCGGCGGCCCACGTACAGGACCTCCTCGACGGACAGGCGGAGAACTACTCGCCCGGCGTCGCGGCGACTCGTTCGCTCGAAATCATCGTCGGGTTCTACCTCTCGCACTACACCGATTCGACGGTCGATATCCCGCTTCCGGGACCGCTCCGTGAGGTTCCAATCACGTCGTGGTGAGCCGCGGTCGGTCGGTCAGTCGCTCACGCCGGAAAGGCATCCGGTATGGCCGGACAAGTGTCTGTCTCCGGTTCTCGAACTGAACCGTCCGTATATGGCTGGTAGAAGCCTAAATAGTGCAGTATCGAGTTTTTGATTGCTCTCTCTCGCGGTGGTCTTTCAGTCCGGCCAGTCGAAGTTGCGTCCGAGATATATCCGTGGCACTCCGCATAGAATCAATTCAAAATTACAATTCTATGGTAGTAATGATTAGGGCCGTACAACCCGCTTGGAGGGCAGTCACGTACATTGAGTCGTCGTACCACTCGGTTAGCGGGTGACGCTCCACGGTCGATTCGAGCCGAACCGGGTTTCCGCCAGTGGCGGATGAGCATCCGGAAGGACCGGAGTGAGAAATTTACCCAAGATACGGCTACTTGTGCGCCGCTACCTCACGGTAACTGCGAACTTGGGGTAATTCGTCCAGTAGTATTCTCGGTGAGAAATTCGTTGTGGATGGCGGGCTCTCCGCCATGGCCGGATAATATTCGCCTTCGAGCGTCAGACCATCCGGTAGACTTCGTCCATCCAACTGTCGTCGGTCTCGACGGTGATGCCGCTCATGACCTCCGCCCAGTCGGCTTGCGCCTCGCTGTTGTCCATTACCTCTTGGATGGCTTCCGGGTCGTCGACTTCCATGAAGCCGAAGACGTGTCCGTCTTTCTCGAAGACGCTGTACGTCTGCAGGCCGGCGTCGGAGTCCAGGTAGGCGGATTCGAGCGCCTCGGGGACGTTCTCGTGTTTCGTTCGGTACTCCTCTCGCTTGCCGTCCTTAATCTCCAGGTGGAACGCGATTCGCGCCATACGGTCTCCGATTCGGCGGCACCCGTCTTAGCTTTTCGGCGGGTAAGATTTAGTACGGGAACGCCCGTCGTCGATTGTAATGATAGACACCCATACCCACGCGTGGGGTGCGGCGAGTTCGGAACACCCGTGGACCAACGGCCCCATCTTGGACCTCGTGGATAGCTTCGACGTACACACCGTCTACACCGCCGAGCGCCTGCTCGCCGACATGGACCGACACGGCGTGGACGAGGCCGTCGTCGTGGGCTATCCCATCTGCGACTGGACGGACAACTGGTACACCCGACGGGTCGCCGCGGAGTACGACCGACTCCACGGCATCGTGATGCTCGACCCCTTCGCCGACGACGCCGTCGAGCGCCTCGACCGCTGTATGGAGACTGACGGCGTCCTCGGCTTCCGACTCGGCGCGGCCTGCCCGTACGACCAGATGTGGGAGACGTTCGACCCGAGCGTGACGTGGCTCCGAGAGAGCGTCGAGGAGACCGCCTTTTGGGAGGCCGCGGTCGAGCACGACGCCGCCGTCCAGATTCTCTGCGACCACGGCCAACTCGACCAGGCGCTCGAACTCGTCGAGTCGTATCCGGAACTCACCTACCTGTTCGACCACTTCGCTCACGCGGGCCCGGAGACGCCCACCGACGAGGGCACGTTCAGCCGGTTCGCCGACCTCGCGGAACACGACTCGGTCGCGGTGAAGGTCTCGGAGATCGTCCACATGTCGGACTCGGCGTTCCCCTACGCTGATATGCACGACCACGTCCGGTGGCTCCTCGACACCTTCGGGCGCGAGCGGGTCATCTGGGGCTCGGACTACCCCAACGTCAGCGACGTTGCCAGCTACGCGGAGGCGTGCAACTGGCTCAAACAGGTCGACTCGCTGTCGACGGCCGACCGGTCGTGGCTGACCGGGAAGTCGTTCCGGCGGCACGTCGACCTCGGGTGAGTCGTCGTCGTCGCTCTGTCGCGTGTTTTCACCGTCTTTCCGGCGACTAGGTCCCCCGGTCTCTCGGCTTGCACCGGTATATTTATTATAATGAATATATTGGTTTGTAATGGCACACCATGACAGGCAGTAGTTCATCGAACCGGCTCAGCAGGCGGCGCTATGTGACTGGGCTCGGAGCGGGTCTCACCGCGGCGCTGGCAGGTTGTATGGGTGGCGGAAACGACGGTGGCAACGGCGGGGGTTCCGGTGGAGGTGGAGGCGGTTCGGGCTCTCAGTCGCTCGACTTCTGGCTGTTCGGCGGCATCCCCGCCGAACGGGAATACATCAGTAACCACTACAGCAACTACGGCGACCACGACGTCACCTACCAGCACCAAGAGTGGGGACAGAAGTACCAGATTATCGCGTCCGCGGCGGCCAACAACAATCTCCCGGACGTGATGGCGGGCCAGACGCAGCAGATTCCGGACTACGTCGGTGCGAGCGCCATCCAACCGCTCGACCAAGAGCAGTTTGCCGACCAGTTGGAGGAGATAAACAGCCGGTTCATCCAGGCGAACGTCGACACACAGATTTACGACAGCCTCGGCGACACTGAAGGGGAGCGGCAGTGGGGCCTCCCCGGCGGCTACGCCGACCTCGGTCCGTTCGTGGACATCCGAACCGACTACCTCGAACAGACGAGCTTCGACAGCCCGCCGCGCAACTGGGAGGAACTCATCCAACTCGGCGAGGAGATGCAGGAGCTAGACGAGGTGTCGGCGGCAATTACCGCGCCAGGGACCGACTTCGGCCTGACGACCGGGTATTTCATCGGCTTCGTCTACGCCAACGGCGGTCGGTACTTCGACCCCGAGACGCTGGAGGCGACGGTCGACCAACCCGGCTTCGTCGACGCCGTCAGGCTCTATCAGGACATCGCCGAGGCCGGGTTGTTCCCCAACTCGATGGCCGAGAACGACCACATCGGAGCTGGACGTCTCCTCCGCGAGGGCGAGTCCGGCATCTTCATCACGTACTCCCACGCCAACGCGGTCTACCAGACGACCGGCGCGCCGCAGGCGTGGCTCGACGGCGAGGGCCACACCGTCACCCGCGCGCCGCTACCGGACAGCCCGTCGGGGAGCTTCGAACCCCGCGACCTGCTCCTGCAGAACGCGCAGGGCTTCATGCTCGGTAACGGCACCGAATCGGAGGCCGAGCTACAGGCTGCGTTCGAATTCACCGACTGGTGGAACTCCGAAGAACAGCTCGCAGCGTGGACCTACGACGCGGAGAACGACGTGGGTATCCGCGGGCGCGTCCCGACGCTCGAAAGCGCCTTCGAGGACCCGAGCGACCTCTTCCGGAGCCAGTTCGGTGACCTCGTGACGCTGTACGAGAACGACGACCTGTTCACGCGCACCTCGCGGTTCCCGTCGTTCTCGGGCATCGCGTCGGTCCAGAGTATCATCAACACCGAGGTCATCCAGCCGGTCGTCCTCGGCAACGCGACGGCCGAAGAGGCCTGTAGCGCCGCAAACGAGTCGGTTCAGGAAGTCATCGACGAGGAGCTGGCCTGACAATGCGACTCGAACCGTCGCTCGAACAACCGCGGGCCTGCGGTGGTGAGACGAGGCCATGAGCTACTCGAAGCAGGCGAGGGGGTCGTTCGAGAGCGTCTCCGAGCGGATTCCCGAGGGTGTCAAAGTGTACCTCCCGGTCCTGCCGGTGACGGCGCTCGTCGGGCTGTTCATCCTCTACCCTATCGCGCAGGCCATCTACTCGAGCTTCTTCAACAAGGACCTGCTCGCGCCCAGCGAGGCCGAGTTCATCGGACTGGCGAACTACGCCGAAATCTGGTCGAGTCCGACCATCCACCAGGTCCTGTGGAACACGCTCGTGTGGGTCGTCGTCGGCAGTTCCGCCGCTATCGTCCTCGGCTTCCTGATGGGTTGGCTCCTCCACGAGAAGCTCCCGTACACGAGCGTCGCGAGCGCAATCGTGCTCATCCCGTGGGTCCTTCCGCGGGTCGTCGGCGCGTCCATCTGGCAGTTCATGTTCGGCGGGTCGCAGGGCATCATCAACGAACTGCTCGTCCAACTCGGCGTTATCGACGAGTACATCGTCATGCTCGGCTCGACGGAGCTCTCGCTGTGGCCGCCCATCATCGGGATGATTTGGCGGCTCGCACCCCTGTTCGCGCTGTTGACGCTCACGTCCCTGCAGGGAATCGACGAGCACCTCTACGAGGCCGCGCGCATGGACGGCGCGACGCCCTGGGAGCAGTTCCGGTTCATCACCATCCCGATGATGCGATACAACCTCGCCATCGGGTTCCTCCTGATGCTCATCTACAACATCAGGAACTTCTCGATGATTTGGGTGATGACGAAGGGCGGCCCCGGCGTCTCCAGCAGCACGCTCCCGGTCATGATCTACCGGACGGCGTTCATCGACTTCGACGTGGGGCTGGCGTCGGCGCTCTCGCTCATCCTGTTCGTCGTCCTGCTGGTGTTCTCGTACTACTACATCCAGGTGTACGACCAAGTGCGGGGTGACGTCTGATGGCGTCGCAAGACTCCGACCCGGCCGCCGAGTTCCGGCGGAACGAGTCGTGGCTGTTCGACACCACGGCGGGCGCGTACGTCCGTAAGACGGCGGTCGCGCTACTCACGCTCGTCGTCTTCGCGTTCGTCCTCTTCCCGCTGTACTGGATGGTCGTGACGGCGTTCAAAACCACTGCGGAGATTCAACAGATTCCGCCGACGGTCTTCCCGAACCAGTTCTCGTTGGAGGGCTTCCGGCTCGTCGTCGAGTCGTCGATTCAGGCGGGCGGCTACACCTCGCTATTCGCCAACCTGTTCGGATGGCAGGCGTCGTCGGCCATCGACATCGACATCCTGTCGCTCGTGCTGAACAGCCTGAAAGTCGCCGTCGGCGCGGGCGCAATCGCGCTCGTCCTCGGGACGGCCGCGTCGTACGTGCTCTCACGCCGCGACTTCGTCGGGAAGAACGCGCTCATGAGCATCTTCCTCGCGTCGCTGATGTTCCCCGGGACCGCTATCATGGTCCCCGAGTGGGAACTCGTCTCGGCGCTCGGCCTGTTCAACACGCACCTCGTGTTGATCCTCATCTACGGCGCGATGACCGCGCCGTTCGTCGTCTGGCTGATGAAGGGCTTCTTCGACGACTTCCCGGACTCGATTATCGAGGCCTCCCGCATCGACCAGTGTAGCTCGATAGAGACGTTCTGGTACGTCATCGTGCCGATGGCGCGGAACTCGCTCATCGCGTCGTTCATCTTCGCGTTCCTCCTCGCGTGGAACGAGTTGGTGTTCGCACTGACGCTCCTCGACAACTCGCGGTACACGGTTCCGCCGGGGCTCCTGACGTTCGTGCAGGGGTTCAACACCCAGTGGAACGTCGTCGCCGCGGCCTCGATTATCATCTCGCTCCCCGTCCTGCTCGGACTGGCCTACATCCAGCGCTACTTCGTGCAGGGACTCACCGGCGGCGCTATCAAGGGATAATACCCTCTCAGTCGCCGTCTTTCGGTGCCGCACACCGCGGCCAATTTTCGTATTCAGTCGCTAGCTTTAAGGGGCGTTCTACGGTAATGTTTTACAATGACACACCTCACAGTAGACGGTGTCACGAAGATTTTCGGCGACCCCGACAAGGACGGAGTCGTCGCGGTCGACAGCCTCGACATCGACGTCGAAGACGGGGAGTTCCTCGTTCTGCTCGGACCGAGCGGTTGCGGGAAGACGACGACGCTCCGGATGATCGGCGGACTAGAGACGCCGACGTCCGGTGAGATTCGCTTCGACGACGTCGTCGTCAACGACATCAAAGCCCGAAACCGCGACGTGGCGATGGTGTTCCAGGACTTCGCGCTCTATCCGCACATGACCGTCCGGGAGAACCTCGGGTTCGGCCTCAAGCGGGAGGACAACGGGATGTCGAAGGCGGACATCGACGAGCGCGTCGAGGAGGTCGCGACGATGCTCGAAATCGAACAGCTCCTGAACAACAAGCCCGCACAGCTCTCGGGCGGGCAGAAACAGCGCGTTGCGCTCGGCCGGGCTATCATCCGCGAGCCGCGGCTGTTCCTGTTCGACGAGCCGCTTGCGAACCTCGACGCCAAGCTTCGCAAGACGATGCGGACCGAAATCGACGAACTGCAGTCCGAGGTCGGAATCACGTCCGCGTACGTGACCCACAACCAGGAGGAGGCGATGACCATCGCCGACAAAATCGCCGTTCTCAACGACGGCGCGCTCCAGCAGCTGGGGCGTCCGGAGGAGGTGTTCAACGAGCCCGCGAACCTCTTCGTCGCGCAGTTCGTCGGCAGCCCGGACATGAACATCTACGACGGCGTCGTCGCTGACGCCGACGGCGGCGCTCGCGTCGAACTCGACGGCGTGAACTTCGAACTGCCGAGCGACGCCCTCGACACGGAGGTGCCGCCCGGGCGCGTCAACGTCGGGTTCCGCCCGCAGGACTTCTATCAGACGAACAAGCGCCGCGCCGACGGGCTGACGTTCGACGTGGAGGTCCGCGTCGTCGAGCCGGTCGGCACGAAAGCAATCGTCCACGGGAACGGACCGATGGGCGACCTCACGGCCGAAATCGGTGAGTTCCACGGGCTGTCGTCCGGCGACACGCTGTCGCTCTCTATCGCGCCCGAACACGTCTACCTGTTCGACGCCGAGACGGAGGCGCTGCGCAAGGGCCGGCGCATCGAGAACCGCGCGTCCGTCCAGTCGCAGTCTCAGTCGTCCGAGTCCGACGGCGTCGAAATCTGAGCCGAACGTCCGGGAGACATCACCTTCGCCTATCGTACGGGCTTTCGAAGCCCACTTAGCCGCGGCTTCAGCCGCGCTACGGCCGAAATCTTCCGCCCGCACCCAAACATATTAATCGGTGTGTTCACATGGTGTAAACGAGACGAACTCACACGGTTATTCGCAACTATGAAAGCCATTATTCAGACCGGGCCGCGCTCGGTAGAGACACAAGAGCGAGAGGTCCCCACTCCCAGTGCAGACGAACTGCTCATCAAGGTCCACACCGCGGGTCTCTGCGGTAGCGACGCCCACGCCTACAAGTACGACGGCGGCTACGAGTGGATTCCCATCCCGCGTATCATGGGTCACGAGTACTCCGGGACGGTCACGGAAGTCGGCGAGAACGTCGAGACGTTCGAGGTGGGCGACAAGGTCGTCGAGGAGCCGATTCACGACTGCGGCCACTGCTTCCAGTGTCAGAACGGCCAGCCCAACGTCTGCCAGAACTTCTCTATTACGGGCATGCACCGCGACGGCGCGTACACGGAGTACGTCACCGTCACGCCCGAGCACGTCCACGCGGTGCCCGAGGGCGTTCCCCTCCGGCACGCCGCCATCACCGAGCCGACGAGCATCGCCACGCGCGCGGTCCTCGACCAGTCGGTGACGACGCCCGGCGACAACGTCCTCGTCGAGGGACCGGGCCCAATCGGCATGCTCGTCGCCGCCGTCGCCGACTCGCTCGGCGCGAACGTCGTCGTCTCCGGGCTCGGACAGGACGCGGCGTATCGCCTCCCGCTGCTCGAAGACCTCGGCATCGACACGGTGAACCTCCAGGAGGAAGGCGGCCTCGACGAGCGGGTCGAGAGCCAGACCGACGGCATCGGCTTCGACGTGGTCTTCGACGCCACCGGCCACCACAGCGGCGTCGTCTCCGGGAACGACGTGGTCCGCAAGGGCGGCCAAATCGTCGTCGTCGGCATCCCGAACTCGCCGAGCGAACTCAGCCTCACCTCGACCGTTCGCGGTGAAATCGATATCAACACCTCCTACGGCTCGACGTGGACGAACTTCGAGCAGGCGCTCCGCCTGATGGAGCGCGGCGAAATCGCGGTCGACAAGATTCTCGACACCTCCTACAGCGTCGACGAACCCGCCGAGGCGTTCGAGGCGTTCCTCGACTCCGAGACCTGCAAGCCGGTCTTCCAGTTCGACGGCTGAAACGACGCGAACGAGGCACCCCACCGAGGCGTCGCCGTCGTATCACCGACCGATTCGGACTCTTTGACCGACTGACGGCGGGGCCGACCGACTGACGAAACAGCGACCTCTCCGGGCCACCGGTCGCTCAACGACAGAAACTATTTTACCCGTGCCGATTGGATGTGAGGTCGTACCAAACAAATCATGGAGATTACAGACATCTCAGCGACGAAAATCAGCAACGAGTCGTGGGGCGAGTTCATCGAATTCCCGCTCGTCACCATCATGTCGAAGTACGACGAGTACCGCAACGTCGACGGCGAGAACCCGCAGGCCCGCCGCAAGTGGATGGGCCCCGTGGGCGACGTGGTCGTCGAAGTCGAGACGGACGCGGGCATCACCGGCGTCGGCGTCGGTAACTGGGGCACCGGAGCCATCGCCACCGTCGTCGAGGAGACGCTCTCGAAAATCGTCGTCGGCAAGGACCCGATGCAGCGCGAACTGCTCTGGGAGCAGATGTACCGCGCCACGCTTCCGTTCGGCCGGAAGGGCGTCGCGGTCATGGCCATCAGCGCGGTCGACCAGGCGCTGTGGGACATCGCCGGGAAGGACGCCGGAAAGCCGGTGTACGAACTGCTCGGCGGCCCCACCAAAGACGAGATTCCCGCCTACGCGTCGAACCTCCACCCCGTCGACATGGAGAAACTCGAACGCGAGGCCATCCAGTACGTCGAAGAGGGCTTCGACGCGATGAAGCTCCGCTTCCTCCACGGCCCCGAGGACGGCCGTGAGGGCATGAAGAAGAACGAAGAAATCGTCGCGACGGTCCGCGACGCCGTCGGCGACGACATCGAAATCGCGGGCGACGCCTACATGGGCTGGTCGGTCAAGTACGCCAAGGAGATGACCCAGCGCCTCGGCAAGTACGATATGGCGTGGGTCGAGGAGCCGGTCATCGCCGACGACATCTCCGGCTACGCCGAGGTCCGCGAGGCCGCGCCGATGCCGATTTCGGGCGGCGAACACGAGTTCACCCGCTGGGGCCACGAGGACCTCCTCGAAGAAGGTGCGGTCGACATCCTCCAGCCCGACGTGGGTCGCGTCGGCGGTATCACGGAACTCCAGAAGGTCGCCGACATGGCCGAAGTCCACGACGTGCCCGTCATCCCGCACGCCGGCACGAACCCGACGCTCCACGCCATCGCCGGCCACACGAACATGCCGATGGCGGAGTACTTCCCGACCCCCGAGTGGTTCGAAGAGCGCCAGGAGAAACGCGAGTCCACCTACGCCGACGCCATCTTCCAGAACCCGCCGTCGCCCGAAAACGGGTCGATTCCGCTCCCTGACGAGCCCGGTGTCAGCACGCAACTGAACCGCGAGGCGCTCGAACACTTCGCCATCGAGTAACGATGTCTGACATCAGCTTCGAGTACAACGTCCCCGTCTTCGCCGGCGCGCCCGACGAGGGGACCGAGCCGACGCACCGCGACACCCCGGCGTACGAGGCGCTCGACTGGGAGACGACCAAGATGGGCGTCCAGAAGGCGGAGGAACTCGGCTTCGATGCGGCGTGGGCACCCGACCACCTGCTGTTGGGCCGCGACCACGCCGAGTACGAGTGCTGGACGCTGCTGTCGGCCATCGCCGGTTTCACCGAGGACATCAACCTCGGCTCGCTCGTCCTCTGTAACGACTACCGCAACCCGGCGCTCGTCGCCAAGATGGCGGCCACGCTCGACGTGATTTCCGACGGGCGGCTGGAACTCGGCCTCGGCGCGGGCTGGCACGAACCGGAGTACGACGCCTACGGCTGGGAGTACCGCGACGGCTTCGAGCGCCTGATGCGCCTCGACGAGTCTATCCGCCTCATGAAGCGCATGTGGGACGCTGGCACCGACGGCGCGAGCTTCGACGGGAAGCACTACCAAATCGAGGACGCCTACTGCGTGCCGGGCCCCGTGCAGGACCCGCACCCGCCGATTCTCGTCGGCGGACAGGGCGAGGAGGTCACGCTCAAACTCGTCGCCAAGCACGCCGACGTGTGGAACACCGACGTGTTCAACGGCGACGTGGAGACGCTCGAACACAAAATCAGCGTCATCGAAGACCACTGCGAGACCGTCGGCCGCGACCCCGACGAAATCGAGTACTCGTGGGACGGGCACGTCATCTGCACGCGCGACGAAGAGAAGTTCGACCGCCTGCTCGACCTGATGACGCCCATCCAGTTCGAAGAGGAGTATCAGGACCAAGCGCCCATCGTGACGGAGGAAGACGCCCGCGAGTACTTCATCATGGGGACGCCCGAGGAGTGCGCGGAGGCCATCGAGCGCCGTATCGACGCGGGCGTGACGAAGTTCCAGGGCTGGTTCATCGACTTCCCCGACACCGACGGCATGGAACTGTTCGCGGACGAAGTCATCCCGCAGTTTAGCTGAGACGCCCCACGGGTCGAGCGCGCCGCGCTCGGTCGCTTCGGATACTCGCTTTCTTTGTTGCTATCCTCGTGCGATTCGTTTACCAGAATATCTACAACATCTAAATTATTTAGATTATTCATATTTCTCACTCGGAGTTCGTCGCTCGTGACGCCCATCATTTCCGGCCATAGCGGAAAGACATTTGAGGGATGAGGATTCATAACTAACTATGGCGAAGGACGTTCCGGTCAACGCGGTCAAAATCTCGCTCGAACTCGTCGACCTCCTGCGGGAGCTCGACGGGGCGGGCGTCTCGGAGGTAGCCAAGCGACTGGACAAGCCGACCAGCACGATTCACGACCATCTGCGGACGCTGGAGCAACAGGAGTACCTCGTCAAGGAGGGCGACACCTACTACGTCAGCACGCGGTTCCTCCAGTTGGGCGCTCACGCGCGGTCCCGCCAGAAGGTGTTCAAAATCGCGCGTCCCGAGATAAACGAACTCGCGCAGGTGACCGGCGAGCACGCAAACCTGATGATAGAGGAACACGGCGTCGGCGTCTTCCTGTACCGGTCGCGGGGCCCCGACGCCGTCCGGTTGGACACCCACTCGGGGATGCGCGTCCCGCTGCAGACGACGGCCCTCGGGAAGTCAATCATGGCGAACCGGCCGCGGGAGGAAGTCGAGCGCATCTTGGACCGTCACGGACTGGAGTCAGTGACGGACCGCTCTATCACGGACCGCGAGGAGCTGTTCGACGTGTTGGAACAGGTCCGCGAGCGCGGCTACTCGTACGACGACGAAGAGCGCGTTAAGGGCATGCGCTGTGTGGCCGCGCCGATACTCAACGAGGACGACTACGCCATCGCCGCCGTGAGCGTCTCGGGGCCGAAAAGCCGGATGCGCGAGGAGCGCTTTACCGAGGAACTGCCGAACCAGATTCTCAAGAGCGCGAACGTCATCGAAGTGAATCTGACGTACTCGTAGTCGGCTGACTGCGGACCCACCTCGGCCGTCGCAATGCTGCGTAGAGCGCAACAGTTACGTATCACGGTGTGGCAGAGTGTAACGATGCAACTCGTTCGATACACCGCGGGCGGTGCCCCCGAATGGGGCGTCCGCCGCGACGACGAAGTCGTCCCGCTCTCCGGCCTCCGCGAAGACGTCACCGTCCAGAATCTGAACAGCCCCGGCTTCCTCACCGTCGTCGAGGACGCCGCGGACGCCGCCGAGGACCAGTCGGTCCCCGTCGAGGAGGTAAAACTCCTCGCGCCCGTCCCGCGCCCCGGAAAAATCGTCTGTGTCGGACTCAACTACCACGACCACGCCGAAGAACAGGACGAAGAGGTGCCCGAACGTCCGCTTCTGTTCGGGAAGGCCGGCACGTCCGTCACGAACCCCGGCGACCCCATCGTCCACCCGGCGGCCATCGACGAGGTCGACTACGAGGTCGAACTCGGCGTCGTCATCGGCCAGACGGCCAAGAACGTCGACGCCGAGGACGCCTTCGACTACGTCGCGGGCTACACCGCTATCAACGACGTGAGCGGCCGCGACGCCCAGTTCGACGACGGCCAGTTCTTCCGCGGCAAGAGCTACGACACGTTCGCCCCGATGGGGCCGACGTTCGTTCCCGAGGCCGACCTCGACCCGCACAACCTCGACGTCGCCTGCCGCGTCAACGGCGAGACGAAACAGGAGTCCAACACCTCCGAGTTCATTTTCGGCGTCGACGAGGTCGTCGAGTACATCAGTAACATCACCACGCTCCGACCCGGCGACGTTATCTCCACCGGCACGCCCGGCGGCGTCGGCATCTTCCGCGACCCGCCGGAACTGCTCGCACCGGGCGACAGCGTCGACGTGGAAATCGAGGGCATCGGTACGCTCACCAACCCCGTCGTCGCCGAGCGCGACGAGTAACCGGCCGGCGTACAGCGCAATTATTTATACGATATCCCGGTACTACCGACTATGAGCACGCACACAGACACCCGACTGAGAGACAGGCATATCGTCGTCACCGGCGGCGCGCGCGGCATCGGCCGCGGCATCGCGGTCCGCTGCGCCCGGGCCGGAGCCGACGTATCGATTTTCGACACGAAGCCCGAAGTGGCCGCGGAGACAGCTGAACTCGTTCGCGAGCTGGGTGGCGAGGCCGAGGTGTACGAGGTCGACGTGACCGACGCCGAGGGCGTGGAAACCGCCGTCGACGCCGCTATCGACTCGCTCGGTGACATCCACGGCCTCGTGAACAACGCGGGCGTCCAGCAGGCCATCCCGCTTCTCGAAACGACCGAAGACGACTGGGACCTCCACTTCGAAGTGAACGCCAAGGGGACGTTCCTCGTCTCCAAGGCCGTCGCCGCCCGGATGGTCGACCGCGAAATCGAGGGGAGCATCGTCAACATCTCGTCGGTCGGCGCGGAGCGACCGTTCGCCGGACAGGGCGCGTACGGCGCGTCCAAGGCGGCTGTCCTCGCCTTCACGACCGTGCTGGCGAAGGAACTGAGCGACCACGGCATCACCGTCAACGCGCTCAAGCCCGGCACCGTCGAGACGCCGATGGTCGAAGCGTGGCTCGACGAACACGCCGAGCAGTCGGGCAAGTCGCCGGACGAAATCCTCGCGGAGACGCTCGACGTGCACATCCTCGACCGAATCGGTCAACCCGAGGAAGTCGGTCACGTCGCGGTCCTCCTGCTCTCCGAGGAGGGCGACTGGATCACCGGCGAGTCCATCGCCGTCGACGGCGGCTACCTCAAGCAATAACGCCTCTTTCGACGGGCTTCGAGACGTTTCACCGCAACCACCACCGCCGGCGTCCCGTTTTATTCGCTTCGATACGTCCACTTCGACGACTGCTGTCTGGAGACTCTGATACGGCCGAAATCAATGCTTTAGGATTCAATACGTCGGTTTCGAATCGATGCTCACGACGAGCAATTCTCGTCCGGCATCGTCGGACGTACTTTGCGTCGTATCTCGGCAGTCAGTCGGTCCGGAGGCCCGACGCGAACTGACGCGACGGCGCGGGGCCGGGGTTCCCGAGACGCCCGTGATGGGCCGTCTCGACCCGCGTCGCGGAATGTCGCCAATGCCCGGCGGCCCCCGGTCGCCTTCGAGAATCGGCGTCGAACCGGCGGCTCCGGGCGGGATTCACATGCTACTCACAACGGTTGCCAAGTACATAATTATTATATGGGTGTGATTCGTAGTAGCATATGGTCGGAGCAATCTGACCCATGTGTGATCAGCATCCCGTGCGACCAGCACGATAGCCATCAGTACGTCAGTCATACTGTACGCGCGGTAGCCCCCACCGAGTACGCCTGCCCAACTGGTACTCATGAACGCGTGGGGTGGCTACCTCATCGAGCACAACGTCCCATTGATGCTCCATTTTTCGGCCGTCTCCCGTCGGTTACGTAGCCTCTGCACTCTCGACTCAGCTCCGCGTCACTATTCGGTCTCCGCGTGAGTCACCGAACCCCATCTCATCCAACCCTATCTCATCCGACATTGCCGGATAGTAGCGGTCCGGTTCCGACGAACGCGCCTCACCGAGTGTGACGAATCGCTCTCCAAACCTGAAGATATTTTACGTTACCGTGTGAATCACGGGTAATGGGTACCGACCAAAGCACGAACCGTCGCCTGAGCAAGGTAGAACGGGTCATCGAGGCGTACGACTTGGACGGATTCGGCGAGCAACTCGCCGACCGCTGGACGGCTCCCGAGGACAGCGACAGTCTCCGTGACCTCGCGGACCTGATGAACGAGAAGGTGCTCGACGCCGCACTCCGCGAGGCGGGCGAGGACGTTCTCGAAGGCGAGGTGGAGAACCTGTACACGCTCCTCACCGGGGACGAGACCACGGAGGGGATGCGCGTTCAGGCGAAAAACACGCTCCAGTCCCGCGGCGTCGACGTCGACCAACTGCTCTCCGATTTCGTCTCTCACCAGGCGGTCTACACCTATTTGACGGAGATTCGCGGCGTCTCGAAAGAGTCCTCGTCCGGGAACAGAGTCGACAACGTCGTCGAGTCCATCCAGCGGCTCCGCGGCCGACTGGTCGCGGTCATCGAACAGAGCCTGAGTTCGCTCCGTAACACGAGCAAGCTCCGGCTCGGCGATTTCGACGTCCTCGTGGACACGCAGGTGTACTGCCGCGACTGCGGGACGCAGTACGAGGTCATCGAACTGCTCCGGCGGGGCGGGTGCGACTGCGACGAGGACGCGTCGAACTAGGGGTTACATAATTAGTTCTGTCACATTCTGTTCGATTCAACGGATGATTTTATATTGGTGTACCTATTTGGTCAAGGTATGAGTTCAGAACAAGTGTCAAAATCCAAAGTCCACCTTTCGGTCGAAAACATCGGTGGCATCGACAACCTGTCCACGTCGTTCGAGCCGGGCGTGACGGTCCTGGCGGGACGGAACGCTACGAACCGAACGTCGCTTTTGCGGTCCATCATGGCTGCCCACGGGAGCGACGACGTGGCGCTCAAGGGCGACGCCGACGAGGGGTCGGTCGAACTCACCATCGGTGACGAGACGTACACCCGGACGTTCGAGCGGCAGGGCGACACGGTCATCTCCGGCGGGAATCCGGTCCTCGACGACCCGGACCTCGCGGACCTCTTCGCGTTCCTGCTCGAGACGAACGACGCCCGACAGGCGGTCGCCCGCGGCGACGACCTCCGCGACCTCATCATGCGTCCGGTGGACGTCGAGTCCATCAACGAGCAGATCGAGTCGCTCCAGCAGGAGAAACGCGACATCGCCGACGAGCTCTCGACGCTCAGCAACCTCTCGGACCGCCTGCCGCAACTCGAACGCCGGCGGACGAAACTCGAAGACCAAATCGAGGAGAAGGAAGACGAACTCGCCGAGAAAGAACAGGAAGTCGAGGAGTACGACGCCAGCGTCAGCGAGCGGCAGGAAGTCGAGAGCGAACTCGAATCCAAACTCGGCGACCTCCGGAGCAAGCGTCGCGACATCAACGACGTGGACCGCCGCATCGAGACGGAAAAACAGAGCCTCGACGCCCTCGAATCCGAGGAGGACGAACTGGAGGACGACGCCGAGGACCTCCCCGAGGTCGCCGGCGGCAAAATCGACGAAATCGAGTCCGAAATCAGCCGCCTCCGGACGCGCCGCCAGCAGATTCAGTCGACCGTCAACGAGCTTCAGTCCGTGATTCAGTTCAACGAGGAGATGCTCTCTGGTACCTCCTCTGACGTCGTTGACGCGCTCCGCGACGCCGACGACTCCGGCGGCAGCGTCACCGACCAACTGCTCGGCGACGACCAGGTCGTCTGCTGGACGTGCGGTTCCGAAGTCGATAAGTCCGAAATCGAGGGCACGCTCGAGCGCCTCCGGACGCTCCGCGAGGAGAAACTCGAGGACAACCGCGCACACCGCGAGCAGCTCTCCGAACTCGAAGACGAGAAGTCCACCTACGAGCGCCGCCAGCGCGAGCGCGACCGCATCGAGCGCCGCCTGTCCGAAATCGAAAGCGAACGCGAGACGCGCCAAGAGCGCATCGAGGAGCTCAAATCCGACCGCTCGGACCTCGAAGACGAAATCGACTCGCTCGAACAGACCGTCGACGAACTCGAAAGCGAGGAACACGGCGACCTGCTCGACCTCCACCGCGAGGCGAACCAGCTCGAATACGACCTCGGCCGCCTCCGCAGCGACCTCGAGGACGTCGAAGACGAAATCGCGGACATCGAGCGCAAACTCGACGAGCGCGACGAACTCGAAGCGGCCCGCGAGGACATCGAGGATGAACTCGCAGAGCTTCGGACGCGCATCAAGCGCCTCGAATCCGAGGCCGTCGAGGAGTTCAACACCCACATGGACGACGTGCTCGAGGTGCTCGAATACGACAACCTCGACCGCATCTGGATCGAACGCACCGAAAAGCGGGTTCGGGAGGGCCGAAAGAAGGTCAAGAAGTCGGTGTTCGACCTCCACGTCATCCGGACGAACGAAGACGGCGTGAGCTACGAGGACTCCGTCGCCCACCTCTCTGAGTCCGAGCGCGAGGTGACCGGCCTCGTGTTCGCGCTCGCGGGCTACCTCATCCACGACGTCTACGAGACGGTTCCGTTCATGGTCCTCGACTCGCTCGAGGCCATCGACTCGAACCGCATCTCGCGACTCGTGGACTACTTCGCGGACTACGCCGACTTCCTCGCCGTCGCCCTTCTCGAAGAGGACGCGCAGGCGGTCGACAGTTCCTACCCGCGCTACTCGCCGGCGTAACGTCGCCGACAGCGTTTGTTTTTCTCGTTTTTTCGCACCCCCGCTGAGTCGCGTCGCGGACGGCACTTCTCGTTTCGAGTTACACTATTAGGTGTGTCACGAAACGCCCCCGACGGCGACGAGGCGGCGCGCTCAGGAGAGCGCGATGCTCAGTTCGAGCTCCTCGGCGATGCCGAGGAGGACCTCGGTGAGGCGGTCGAACTGCTCGCCTTTCATCCGATTGGACGGGCCGGCGACGCTCAGCGCGCCGAACACGTCGCCGTCCGGTCCCATGACCGGGGCTCCGACCGCGCGGACGCCGCTAATCTGCTCTTCGACGTTCAGCGCGTAGCCGCGCTCTCTGATTTCGGCGAGTTCGTCGAACAGCGCCTCCTCGTCGTGAATCGTCTGTTCCGTCTCCTTCGGGAGGCCGACTCGCTCGACGATCTCGCGGACTCGTTCTGTCGGCATGTGGGCGAGGATGGCCTTCCCGCTCGCCGTCGAGTGGAGGTAGACACGCTTTCCCACTGTCGACTGCGTCCAGACGCCGTGTTTTCCGGGTGAGGTGTGGACGTACACTCCTCGGCCGTGCTCTTCGACGGTGAAGATGGAGCGCCGCTCGGACTCCTCGGCGAGCACGTTGGTGTAGTGTTCGGCTTTCCCGAAACGGCGTTTCCGCGTCCGGACGAAGTTCCCGAGGCCGAGAAATCGAAGCCCGAGATGATAGGTATCACCCTCTTTAACCACGTATTCCTGGGATTCGAGAGTCGTCACGTGGGTGTGTGCGGTGCTCGGTGCGATGTCGAGTTCGCGGGCGATCTCGGTCACGCCGGCACCGTCGCGTTCCCTGAGTAATTCGACGATTCTGAGGGTTGTGACCGTTGTTTTGAGCGAGCGGTCGTTCGCGTTTTCGGTCATTACCTGCGGGTCGTCACCATCGCACATAGTATTTTCGGCGCTCCCGAATGATGCTTGTTAGATGACGAATACATGTCCCCCAGACGCCGAAACGAGTCGTTTGTGAACGATACGCACGGCATGCGCCTGATTCGAGGGGGTGGCTCCCCTCACCGGAGTCGGCGAGGCTGACGAGCGAATCCGGGAGGGAGCGGTTCGAGAACCCTCGAACTGCCGGGATTTGGTCGTTCTATCGGTTTCGACTCTCCCGTCGTTTACATTCGTTCCTCGTGAATCTCAATTCTTAACCCGAACATAGCGCCAGAACGTCCACTGTTCCGGAAGTGTTATTATCGTTTCTCCAGTCGAAACGCACGAGACGCAATGAATCACAACGAGACGTTCGAGACGGTCGAGTCGCTGGAGGCGGAACTCGTCTCGCTCACCGAGTCGCTCTGGGAGACGCCCGAACTCGGGCTTCACGAGACCGAATCAGCCGAGTTGCTCTCGTCGGTCCTCCGCGACGCCGGGTTCGACGTCACCGAGGGTATCGGCGGGATGCCGACGGCGTTCAGCGCGACCTACGGCGAGGGCGAGCCACACGTCGGTATCCTCGGCGAGTACGACGCCCTGCCCGGACTGTCGCAGACGGTGTCGTCGAGTAGGGACCCCGTCGAGGCCGGCGCACCGGGCCACGGCTGTGGACACAATTTGTTCGGCGTCGCCGGCGTCGGGGCCGCTCTCGCCGCGAAGCGCGCCATCGACGACGGTCGGGCCGAGGGGACGGTCACGTTCTTCGGCTGTCCCGCCGAGGAGATACTCGTCGGCAAGGTGTTCATGGCCCGCGACGGGGCGTTCGACGACCTCGACGCCGCGCTCACGTGGCATCCGAGCCACCTCAGCGCGCCGTTCATGGCGCAGACGCTCGCGATGAACTCCGTCGAGTACACGTTTCACGGGGAGTCAGCCCACGCCGCCGACAGCCCCCAGTCGGGTCGGAGCGCGCTCGACGCAGTCGAACTGCTGAACACCGGGTCGGAGTTCATGCGCGAGCACGTCTCCGACGACGCCCGCATCCACTACACCATCCCCGACGGCGGCGGCGCGCCGAACGTCGTCCCCGCGGAGGCGACGGCGTGGTTCTACGTCCGCGCGCCGACCCGCGACGAGGTCGACCGTATCACCGACTGGCTCGACGACGTGGCCGAGGGCGCGGCGCTCATGACCCAGACGACGGTGTCGCGGCGGTTCCACACCGGCTGTTACGACTACGTGGCGAACCACGCGCTATCGGATAAACTGCTGGAGAACATGCGACTCGCCGGCCCCATCCCGTACACCGACGAGGACCGCGAGTTCGCCGCGGAGCTTCAGGAGACGCTCTCGGCGGAGACCATCGAGGCGCGGACGGCGCAACTCCCCGAGGAGCGACGCGAGGCGGCGCGCTCGTCGGTGCTGTATCCGGACGCGCAGCCCTCTTACGACGTGGGGACGGTCCTCAACGGCTCCACGGACGTTGGGGACGTGAGCTGGATTACGCCGACCGCGCAGTTCTGGGCGGCGTCGTGGCCGGTGGGGACGCCCTCGCACACGTGGCAGGCGGTCGCCGCCAACGGGAGTTTCGGGTCGAAGGCGGCCGTGTACGCCGCGAAGGTCCTCGCGGCGACGACGCTCGACCTCCTTTCGGACGAGGCGCTGGTGGCGGCGGCCCGCGAGGAGTTCGAGGCGTCGGTGCCCGGCGAGTACGAGTGTGCGCTCCCGGAGGGGATGGAACCGCCGTTCCACCTCACGCTGTAGGTGGTGGTGGTCGGTAAAATCTCGTTTCGTTCGGGGGTTCGCTCGCTATCGTCCGTTTCTCGGTCGTCGAGCGTCGCGTTACTCCAGTTCCGACTGGAGGTGCGTCAGGATTCGCTCGGTCGTCGTCTCGATGACTGCTTCGAGGAACTCGGGGTCGGACTGCGTCGGGTCGCCGAGGCCGCCCTCCACGGTCAGGTCGTCGAAGTGGACGTACTGGCGGACCTCGTAGCGGTTCTTCTTCGTCTGCGGCGTCTTGCGGTCGCCGTGGACGAGTTCGGGGCGGTAGTGTTCGATGACGCTCGTCTCGTACTCACCGGCGTGACCCCACTCGGTGCCGAACCGCTCTTCTAACTGGTCGCGGGCGAAATCGGTCCAGTGGGCGTAGTACGAGTCGAGTCCGTGGTCGCGTTGAAGCCGGTCGAGCGCGAGTTTGTGCGGCTCGATGTTGCCTCCGTGGAAGTTGGCGACGAGAAACCGGGTCGCGCCGTGGCGCTGGACCGACCGGCCCACGTCGATGATTATCTCTTGGTACGTGTCGGCTCCGAGCGAGACGGTCCCTGCGTAGTTGATGTGGTGCTCCGAGTAGCCGTACGGGAGGACCGGCAGAACGAGGAGGTTCAAGTCGTGTTCCGGGGCCGCCGCGGCGAGTTCCGCGGTCAGGTTCTCCGCTCGGATGGAGTCGACCGAGGTCGGGAGGTGCGTCGAGTGCTGTTCGGTTGCTCCGCAGGGGAGCACGACGAAGTCCGCCTCGTCGAACGCGGTTTCGGCTTCCTGCCACGTCATCTCCGCTAGGAGTGACTGTGACTCCGTTGAGTCCATACGGAGATACGCACAGTTGTCGTATATAATACTTCACGAAGCGGCAGCATGAGTGGATAAGGGGAAACAAACGCACAGTATGCAAACGCTTATGTCGGTGATGCCGAAATGATTCGGCGTCAATGATGAGAGAGAGTGTCTCACGTAGAAACATACTGAAAGCGACGGGTGCGTCGATACCTGTCTTACTCGCCGGCTGTACGTCCGACTCCGGTTCCGAAACGACGACCGAGGGCGACGGCGGCGGCGGAACGACCACGAGCGGCGGAACGGAGACGTCCTCCGGGAGCTCCGACGCGACGATAAACATCGGACAGTCGCTGAACCCCGTCCGATTCGACCCGATAACGCAGCTTTCGAACCCCGACGCGCTCGTCGCGAACCGGGTGTTCAGCCAGCTGTACACCTACGGCGAGGGGACCGACGTGGTTCCGAACCTCGCGACGAGCATGCCGACCATCGAGCGGGACAACACCCGTTACATCGTCGAAATCGTCGATAACGCGATGTTCCACAACGGCGACCCGGTCACCGCTGAGGACGTGGCCTACTCGTTCCGTGCGCCGATAGAGGAGGAGACTCCTCTTCTGGGCATCTTCAGCGTCATCGACTCCGTTGAGGCCATCGACGAGACGACGGTTCAGTTCGACCTCTCGAACCCCTACGCGATGTTCCAGCACGTCCTCACCCATCAGGTCGTGCCGGAGGCCGTCCGCGAGGAGGACAAAGAGGCGTTCAGCACCCAACAGCCCATCGGGTCGGGGCCGTTCAAGTTCGTCGAGTGGGAAGAGAGCAACTACGTCACGCTCGAACGCTGGGACGACTACTGGGGCGACGAACTGCCCAACGTCGCGGGTGTCGAGTTCACGCCCATCACGGAGTCGACCACGCGCGTCACCAACCTCCGGACGGGCGACGTGGACGTCATCGAGACGATTCCGCCACGGCTCTGGGACACCGTCGAGAGCACCGAAGACACGAGTATCTCCGAGGTGGAGAGCGTCGGGTACTTCTACGTCGCGTTCAACTGCAACGAGGGGCCGACCGCCGACAAGCGTGTCCGCGAGGCCATCGACTACAGCTTCTCGATGGACGACGCGGTCGAGCGCTACATCGACCCGGCTGGACTCCGCCAGTACGGTCCGCTCCCGGGCCCAATGGTCGAAGAGTGGGACATGCCGCTCGAAGAGTGGATGGAGATTCCGAACGACAAAGATATCGAGCAGGCGACGGCGCTGTTCGAGGAGGCCGGCGTCCCCGCCGACTGGGACGCGAAGATTATCGTCCCCCCGGACGACAACCGCGAGAACATCGGCCTCTCCATCGCCAACGGCATCAAGGAGGCCGGCTACGAGGCCCACGTCGAACGGCTCGACTGGGGCGCGATGCTCAGCCGCGCGTACACCGGCAACGCCTCGGACTACAACATCTACGTCCTCGGGTGGGTCCGCTACCCCGACCCGGACGACTTCATGTTCAACCTGTTCCACGAGGAGTCTGAGGGCGTGAACCAGGGCGTCTACTACAAGAACGACGAGGTCATGGAGCAGATTAAGGGCGCGCGCGAGTCGACCGACCGCGACGAGCGCCAACAGCTCTACCAGTCCGCCATCTCGACGCTTCTGGAGGACAAAGTTCACCTCCCGGCGTTCAACTACAAGAACTCCTACGGCGTGAAGTCCGCCGTCAGCGAGTTCCAAGTCCACCCGGTCTCGCCACAGAACCCGCGGCTCCTCACCGGCTACAACAACGTCTCCGTCGACAGATGACGTTGTTCTGTCGGTAACAGTTACCAAACGTTATATGCTCACTCCCCATCCACTCCACTCATGACGACAACCGGTTACATCGGACGGCGATTACTCCAAATCGTTCCGGTCTTGCTGTTCGTCGTTACGGTCACGTTCGTCCTCATCAACTCGATACCCGGCGACCCGGTTCGCATCCTCGTCGGGCCGGCCGCCGACGCGGCGGCCATCGAGGCCGCCCGCGCGAAGTACGGCCTCGACCAACCGCTGTACGTCCGGTACGTCCGGTACCTCGCGGCGGTCGCGACGGGCGACTTCGGGACGAGCATCCACTACGGTGGAGTCGCGGTGACGGAGAAGATTCTGGAGCGGCTTCCGGTGACGCTGCTGCTCCTCGCGTCGAGTTTCACGCTCGCCATCGGCTCTGCGATTCCGCTGGGCATCTTCGCCGCCAAGAACCGTAACAACGGCTACGACCACCTCGCCCGCGTCACGTCGCTCATCGGCGTCAGCACGCCGAGCTTCTGGGTCGGCCTGCTGCTCATCATCGTGTTCGCGTACTACGGCGACCTCCTGCCGCCGAGCGGGCTCGTCATGCCGTGGGCCGACCCCGCGTCGGTCGACGGCGCGACGTCGAGACTGGATGTGCTCACGACTGCCGCGTCGCATCTGATACTCCCCTCTATCACGCTGGGGACGCTTCAGATGGCGGCTATCACGCGCATCGAGCGGTCGTCGATGCTCGAAGTGCTCAACAAGGACTACGTTCAGCTCGCCCGCGCCTACGGCGTCTCCGAGCGGACGATTCTCCGACGGCAGGCGTTCAAGAACGCGCAACTGCCGGTGCTCACCGTCATCGGCATCCAGATGACGACCGCCCTCGGCGGCGCGGTGCTGACCGAGACGGTCTTCAACATCAACGGGATGGGGAACCTCATCATCACCGCGGTCCGGGCGCAGGACTACCAACTTATCATGGGCACGACGATATTCTTCGCCATCGTGTTCGTCCTCGGCGTGCTCGTCGTGGACGTGCTGTACGCGGTCATCGACCCGCGCATCTCCTACGGGGGTGGTGCCGGTGAGTGATTCGACGGCCGCCGTCGGCGACTCGACCCGCACGGGCGGCGTCGCGGACGCCGACGAGCGCTCCGCCGTCTCGCGCACCTCGCAGGTGCTTCGACAGCTGAAGCGCAACTCGGCGTCGCGCGTCGGCCTCTACGTCATCGGGCTCGTGACGCTCGTCGCGCTGTTGACGACTATCGACGCCGACCTGTTCGACTACCAGTTCGCGGCGACGTTCTGGTACCACCCGGAGAACGACCCGGCCGGGAGCACAATCCTGCTCCCGCCGGTCGGCATCGAAAACAGTTTCGGGACGGGAACGTGGGCGCATCCGCTCGGGACGGACCACCGCGGCCGCGACGTACTCGTCAGGCTGGTCTACGGCACCCGCATCGCCGTTCAGGTGGGTCTCATCGCGACGGGCATCGGGATGACCATCGGGACGGTCGTCGGTGCGGTCTCGGGCTACTACGGCGGGTGGGTCGACGACGTGCTCCAGCGGTTCGTCGAATCGCTGTACGCGATTCCGTTCCTCATCCTCGTCATCGCCATCATGTCCGCGTTCGGCAAGGAACTCGGCATCGCCATCGTCGGCGTCTCCATCACGACGATTCCGGTGTTCACGCGCCTGATTCGCTCGCAGGTGCTGAGCGTCCGGGAGATGGAGTACGTCGAGGCCGCGAAGGCCGCCGGCGTGCGCGACCGCCACATCATCTTCCGCCACATCATCCCGAACAGTTTCGCGCCGGTGCTCGTCCAATCGACGCTGCAGGTCGGCGTGAACATCCTCATCGTCGCGTCGCTGTCGTTCCTCGGGTTCGGGGTCCAACCCCCGACGCCGTCGTGGGGGCAGATGCTCGCCCACTCGCGGCAGTATATGATCGTCAACCCGTGGTTCAGCATCTGGCCGGGCCTCGCGATTCTCGCGACGGTCATCGGCTTCAACCTGCTGGGCGACGGCCTGCGCGACGCAATCGACCCGCGGTCGAACGACTGACGATGAACGGACGACACATCTCACCGACCGTTCGCCGCGGGGCCGGGAGTCGCCCGGCTTCCGCCAGTCGCTCGCCCGCCGAACTATCGCTCCCTACTCGGGGCGGCGTCGGAACTCGCTCTTGCGGTTCTGCAGAGGCACCCATCTCACGCACCGACGCCCCCCACGATTCCACGACCAATGTCTGATACGCTACTCACCGTCCGCGACCTGCACACCCACTTCCGCACCGACGCGGGAACCGTCCGGGCCGTCGACGGTATCTCGTTCGAGGTACAGCGCGGCGAAGTGCTCGGGTTAGTCGGCGAGAGCGGCGCCGGAAAGAGCGTCGCGGCGCGGAGCATCATGCGCCTCATCGACTCGCCGGGCCTCATCGTCAACGGCGAGGTCCGTTTCGAAGACGACCTGCTCGTCGGCGTCGAGCGCGGCGACGGCCCCGACGACGAACCCAAGCAGGACCCCGAGATGCTGTCGAGCCGCGAGATTCGCGAGCGCATCCGGGGCCGCGAAATCGCGATGATATTTCAGGACCCGACGGAGAGCCTCAACCCGGTGTTCACCGTCGGCGAGCAGTTGAGCGAGATTATCGGGCTCAACCGCGACGTGTCGGCGGCCGAAGCCGAGGCCATCGCCGTCGAGCGCCTCCGCGAGGTCGGCATCCCCGAGGCCGAACGCCGGATGGACGACTACCCGCACGAGTTCTCCGGCGGGATGCGCCAGCGCGTCCTTATCGCGATGGCGTTCGCGTGCGAACCGAGCCTCGTCATCGCCGACGAGCCGACGACCGCGCTCGACGTGACCGTCGAGGCGCAGATTCTCGACCTCGTGAAGGACCTCGCGGCGCGCTACGACACGTCGTTCGTCTGGGTCACCCACGACATGGGCGTCGTCGCCGAGATATGCGACCGCGTGGCCGTGATGTACCTCGGCGAAATCGTCGAGCAGGCGACCGTCGACGACCTCTTTCACGACACGAAACACCCCTACACCGAGGCGCTCCTCGGGTCGATTCCGCGACCCGACCGCGACGTGGACGGCCTGTCGCCCATCGAGGGCATCATGCCGGAAGCCATCAACCCGCCGCAGGGCTGTCGCTTCCACACGCGGTGCCCGCACGCCCGAGAGGCGTGTCTGCACGCCCACCCCGACGCTCGGCGCGTTGACGGCGGGGGCAAGGGCTCCCGCGATGCGAGCGCCGCGGCCTCCGCTGGCGACGGTCCAACCACCGCCTCCACCACCGCTGACGGAACGGCCCTCACCGAAGTTGCCGCCGCGCCGCATCGGGCGGCGTGCCTGCGCAACGACGCGTTCGCCGAGGCGGGCTACTGGGAGAGCGCCCCACTCGACGGCGCTGGGTCGGAGTCGGCTTCGACCGCCGCCGAATCGGCGTCGGTGTCTGCTTCCGCCTCCGCGGGTGACACTGCCGACGCCGCCGATACCGCCACCGGGTCCACCTTCGACCCCGACGCCGACCCGCTCCTCAGCGTGCGCGACCTGCGGAAGTACTTCGACGCGAGCGACGGCTTCCTCGACCGCCTTCGGTTCGACCGCGACGCGGGGCCGCTCCCCTTCTCGGTCGAGCGCGAGCACGTCCGTGCGGTCGACGGCGTCTCGTTCGATATCCTGCCCGGCGAGACCCTCGGTCTCGTCGGCGAGTCCGGCTGCGGGAAGTCCACGCTCGCGCGGACGCTCCTCCGGCTGGTCGACCCGACCTCCGGCGACATCGTCTTCGACGGGGAGAATCTCGCCGAACTGTCGAAAGAGGAGCTTCGGAAGCGCCGCAAGCGCATGCAGTTCGTCTTTCAGGACCCGCAGGCGTCGCTCGACCCCCGGATGACTGTCGGTGAAATCGTCGAGGAGCCGATGCAGGCCCACGGCCTCTACGAGGGCAACCGCGAGGGGCGGGCGCGCGAACTGCTGGAGACGGTCGGCCTCGACGCCGACCACTACAACCGCTACCCGCACCAGTTCTCCGGCGGCCAGCGCCAGCGGGTCAACCTCGCGCGGGCGCTCTCGGTCGACCCCGACTTCATCGTCTGCGACGAGCCGACCTCGGCGCTCGACGCGTCAGTACAGGCGCAGGTGCTCAACACGATGAAAGCGCTTCAGGAGGAGTTCGGCCTGACGTACCTCTTCATCAGCCACGACCTGAGCGTCATCCGCCACGTCTGCGACCGCGTGGCCGTGATGTACCTCGGCGAACTGGTCGAACTCGCCGACAAGGACGACCTGTTCGAGTCGCCGAAGCACCCCTACACGCGGGCGCTCCTCTCGTCGATTCCGGTGCCCGACCCGCGGGTATCCCGAGAGACCGTCCCGCTGTCCGGCGACGTGCCGTCGCCGATTCACCCGCCGAGCGGCTGTCGGTTCCACACCCGGTGTCCGAGCCTCGTCGCCCCGGCGGAACTCGACCTCGGCGACGAGGAATGGGACCGCGTGCGCCGGTTCGTCAGAGCCGTCCAGCGCGAATCCCCGGATGTCGTCGCTGACGACGCTCGCGCGACCTACTTCCCCGACGGGCTCCCCGCCGGCGACGCCGGTACGACCGTGGAGCACGCGCTCTCGCTCGCGGCCGACGGCGCGTGGCGCGACGCCGCGTCGCTCCTGACGGAGACCTTCGTCGAGCCGAGCGTCTGCACCTCCGAGGTACCGGCGCTGGAGTCGCCCGACGAACTCGACCGTATCGTCAGCTGTCACCACTACTCCTGAAAAAGCGTCGCAGTCGTTACCTTACCTTACCTTACCTTACCTTACCTTACCTTACCTTACCTTACCTTACCTTACCTTACCTTACCTTACCTTACCTTACCTTACCTTACCTTACCTCACGCCGACCCGAATCGGTCGGCGACTTCGTCCACGGTTTCGAAGACGACACCCGGCGCGTCGGCGACGTGTTCGACGAACGATTCGAGCCGAGCGAGCCGGTGTGACTGCCCGATGACCTGCGGGTGCATCGTGAGGACGAAGACGCCGTCATCGACGTTGTCGACCATCCAGTCGAACTGCTCGCGCCACTGGCGGAACACCGCTTTCTCGTTCGCGTAGCCCCGCTCGCGGTTGAAGGCGAACGCCGGGAAGTCGTCGCGTTGCCACGAGACGGGCACCTCGACGATGTCGGTCTCGGTGCCGCGTTCGAAGGGGGCGTCGGCGGGCGCGGCCCACCCCTCGCGGACGCGGTACGGCTCGAAGTCGGTCGCCATCTGGCTGGAGTCCCACTCGAAGCCGAGTTCGTCGAGGATGCCGAGCGTGTGGGTCGAAAAATCCCACGACGGCGAGCGGTAGCCGGTCGGCCGACGCCCCGTGAGGTCCACGATGCTCTCGACGCCGCGTTTCACGTCGTCGTACTCGGCCTCTCGCGACTCGTACTGTCGCGGGCGGGTGTGCGACCAGCCGTGGTGCTGGATGTCGTGGCCACGGCTCCACACCTCCTCGGCGGCCTCGGGGAAGCTATCGATGGTGTGGCCCGGCGTGAACCACGTGGTCTCGACGCCAAACTCGTCCAAGAGGTCGAGGACGCGGGGCGCGCCCACGTCGACGCCGAAGAGTCCTCTCGACAGTTTCGTCGGGCTGTCCGGCGACTCGAAGGAGTGTATCCACGAGGAGACGCCGTCGAAATCGAACGTGAGGCAGACGCTGTGGTGAGTCACGTTTCGACGTACGAAAATCGATGTGATAGCTGTTTCCATGCCTCACTCGGCGGACGTGGACCTCCGTCCCCCGCCCCGACTTATCGAAACGCCGGTGCGACGCGCTCGGCGAACAGTTCGGCGCTCGTCGTCTCGGGAAAGTCGACGAACTCCACGACGACTTCGTCGAAGCCCATCTCGGCGAACGTCTCCAGTCGCTCGCGGACCTGTTCGGGCGTGCCGACGAGCGGGTACTCGCTGTCGGCGACGTTCTCGAGCTTGAACCGCGGGAAGTGCTCATCCAGCAGGGCGTCGAGTTCTGCCCCGTCTTCGCGTATCAGACACCGCGCGAACCACGAGCGCTCTATCTCCTCGAACGGCCGGCCGTAGCCCTCGCAGTGGCGTTCCAGCACGTCCAGTTTGTGTTGCATCACTTCCGGCGGCCCCCAGAAGTTCCACGAGTCGGCGAACTGAGCGGTGATTCGGAGCGTGAACGACTCGCCGCCGCCGCCGACCATGATGGGCGGGTGCGGGTCTTGGACGGGGTGGGGCTGGCACATCGCCTCGTCGAGGGTGTAGTAGTCGCCGTCGAAGCTGACCGTCTCCTCGGTCCACAGGCGCTTGAGCATCCGAATCGACTCCTCCAGCATCCGGAGCCGAGTCGGCGCGTCCGGCCAGTCGTAGCCGTAGGCCCGCGCCTCGCTCTCCTTCCAGCCGGCTCCCATGCCGAGTTTCAGTCGGCCGTCGCTCACGGCGTCGAGCGTGGCGGCCTGCTTGGCGAGGAGCGCGGGGTTTCGGAAGTGGTTGTTCACCGTCTTCGGGTAGAGGTACACGTCCTCCGTCTCGCGGGCGATAGCGGCCAGCGTGACGAAGCACTCCGTCGTGGGGCCGGTGCCGGTCATGACGTGGTCGGGGACGGCGACACCGTCGAAGCCGAGGTCCTCCATCGCCACGGCGAACTCCACCTGCGCGTCCCACGAAATCTCGTCGCAGAACGCCAACTGGGAGTGAACGGAGTCGCCGGCGCTGGTCGGAACGTTGACTGCGAACTGCATACGAACGGCTCACGCGCGACCACGAAAACAGTTACCACTTCACTCGCCTCGGCGGCGTCGCTCGCGCCATCCACACTCGCTACTCTCAATCGCACCACCCGCACCACTCTCGACCACGACAGTATCGCTCGCCGCCACCCCAACACGTACTACGGTTCGGGCCGTCTCGACCCACATGACGGACCACCAGCGCGCGGCAATCGTGACCGGCGCGTCCAGCGGTATCGGGCGAGCGGTTGTCGAGCGGCTCCGAGCGGACTACGACTACGTCGCCTGCTTCGACATCGAGACCGGCGAGATCGACTGGGACGACGAAGGCGTCCACGAGTTCGCGGTCGACGTTCGTGACCCCGACGCGGTCGCGGACGCCGTAGCGGCAGTCGAATCGGTCGCCGACGTGGCGGCGCTCGTGAACAACGCGGGTATCTCGCGGGCCATCTCCCTCGTGGACCTCGACCCCGACGAGTGGGACCGAGTCCTCGGCGTGAACCTCAAGGGCCAGTACGTCGTCGCTCGCGCCGTCGCCCCGGGTATGGTCGAGCGCGGCGAGGGTGCCATCGTCAACGTGTCGAGCGTCGCCGGCCTCCGCGGGAGCGCCACCGGCGGCGTCCACTACTCCTCGTCGAAAGCGGGCGTCTTCGGGTTGACGAAGGGGCTGGCGAAACAGCTCGGCCCCGAGGTACGCGTCAACTGCGTCGCGCCGGGACTCGTCGAGACGTCGCTTCTCACCGAGTCGAACCTCTGGACCGAGGAGGCGCTCGCCGAGTACGCCGCCGAACTCCCGCTCGAACGCATCGGAACGCCCGAGGAAGTCGCCGACGTTGTCGCGTTCCTCTGCGACGGCGCGGGCTACATGACGGGGACGGTGCTGACGGTCGACGGCGGGTCGATGCTCCGGTGACGCGTTGTGCGACGCGGTCGTGGACAACTCTGCACCACGCCGACTGAGTCGAGCGAGTGTCTAAACATATCGGAATACTATTCATACTTGAATACTGTAATCATTGTTCTTCACTCGAACGATTTCGCGCGACTCGCCATCGGTGGCTCTGTCCGGTGCGTCTCGCCGGTGGCCCCGACACGTCTCGCGCGTTAGTCGTGGTAGCGCGGCCTGGCGAGAGCACACAGTGAACCGCTCCGTATCGGCTTCTGAACCGCTCTCAACGTCCTGTGTATCGAGGTGGCGACCGGACGACTGCGGTCGAACTGAGTTCCCGTGTCCGCGGTGGTCGGCGGTAGTCTGCTGTTTCGACGATGACTGCCGACTGAATCTGCTATCCGAGAACCAAGCCGTCGATAACAGGTGTGAGACCGGAGAGATCCGGCGAATAGGGGACGAAGCCGCAGTCATCTGGTCGATGCGAAATCGGTCGATTGGGATGCCGGACGAGAGGACTCATGAAAAACACATATTGAAATTGATTGTCTCATCGAAATCTCAAAGAATTTATAATTTAATTCCGTCGGTCGTCCCGCAACGTTGAGCCTTTCACAACATATTACGCCGCCGGCGCTGTACCGGACGCTCGGGCACAACTATGGACTACGTCAAAGAAGACGACACGGTCGTCGTCAGGCTGGACCCCGGCGAACAGGTCCTCGACTCGCTCGCGACGGTGCGCGACGAGTTCGACATCGAACACGGCTTTCTCACGGGTATCGGCGCGGTCGATTCCGTCACACTCGGCCACTACGACGTGGGCGACCAGGAGTACCTCGAAGAGGAGTTCACGGGCCAGTTCGAGGTGACGAGCTTCCTCGGCAACATCGGCCCCGACAAGATTCACACGCACATCCAGGTCGGTACGCGCGACTTCGAGACGCTCGGCGGCCACTGCTCCGGCGCGCGGGTCTCCGGGACGTTCGAGGTCGTCATCCACCTCGGCGAGACGCCGCTGACCCACCACCTCGACGAACAGACCGGTCTCGACGTGTTCGACATCTGAACTGGCCTGGTCCGGCCCGGAGCGAACTGAGCCGAACTAAACCGAACTGAACCAGACCGAGCGATTCGCGGTGCGGGCACTCGGTCACTTTTTCGTGCGCCTGCTGTGATTCGAGAGCGTCGCGCTCGTCGGGTGACGAGTGGTGATTCGGAGAAAGAAAAGCCGGTGCTGTCAGGGCGTCGGCCGGCGGTGGAGGGCCGAAGCGAGGGGGGCTGGAGGGCGCGTGTCGGCGGACTGGCCGACGCCCCGAGCGCACCGAACGAGGGTTCCGGGGGTCGTCCGCCGACGCGGGTTCCGCCGCGGGGGCGCGACCGGGGACCGCTGGTCGCGCCGCCGTCGGCGGGTCGCAACCGCCGGTCCGTTGGACCGCGGCCGGCGGCAACTATTCGTAGTCGGTAACCCATATTGGCGGTTCCTCGGTAACTACCGTAAGTTACGTGAGTAGCATGAGTACCGTGTGTTTCTCGCGATTCGACGTTTATGGACGTTCTATCGTTCACTCACGGCAGAATATCCTAATCGAATGACTTTCGACACGGGCGGTCGTGGCCGAGAGTGACAAATGAAACGACACCTCCGCGTTCACATCGTCCCCCTGTGGCGCGAACACGACCGCATCGTCGGTCCCATCGAGGACGACCGACCGGACAAGGTCTACCTCCTCGAACACGAGGACCCCGCGGTCGAGCGCCCGACCTACCACGATGCGGTCGTCGACCGAATCGCCGACGTTGTCGGCACCCCACCCGACGTCGAGTATCTCGACCTCTTCGACATGTACGAGGTGATGGGCGCGATTACGACCATCGCCGACTGGCACCCCGACGACTTCGTCCGCGTCAACGTCACCGCCGGTACAAAGCGCGCTGCTGTCGGCGCGACGATGGCCTGCATGGACGAACGCACTGACGCCGAACCGTATGTCGTCGACCCGGAGGTCCGGCCGCACGGCCTCGACGAACCGGTCACGGAGGGGTTCGCACAGGCGTCGCTCCTGACGACCTACCAAATCGACTCGCCCTCCCCGGACCAAGTCGCCGCGCTCGCCATCATCGAGGCCCACGACACCGACGCCAAACACGCGAAAAAGAAGACGCTCATCACCGAAGCGGCCCGTTACGGCCTCGAGTTCATGCGCGGCCGCGTCGACGGCGAGGCGGCCGACTACGAACCCGTCACCGGCGACTACAACGTCCTCGACAACCGCGTCACCGCGACGCTCGAACATCAGGGCTACGTCACCGTCACCCAGCGCGGAACCCGTCGCTACCTCGAACTCACGGAGGAGGGCAGACAGACGCTCCGCGCGTTCCGACACCGCGCCGAGTCGGTCGTCTCGGACCTCGAAGCCCGGACCGGCGACCCCTCCGAGAACGTCGATTTCGCTCTCGACAACCCGGTCGACGCGCTCGTGGAAAACCGGTAGGGCGAGTCGTCGGGATGCGGCCGGGGAAACTGTTAGTACGGTAGCACCGGGACACAAACATGTATGCCCTCCAACATGCAGACGCGCAGAGCCGTCCTCGCGGCCGGCGGTGCGACCGCTCTCGCATCGCTCTCAGGTTGTGTCGCCCGCGCAATCGGTGCCCTCGATGTCGAGCGCGACTACCGACGCGACGCGCCGGTCGGCGACGTGACTGGCGCGTGGCCGACGTACCAGCACGACTTCGCCAACACCGGTTACACCACCGACTCTGGTCCGTCGGCGGACGCGAGCATCGAGCGAATCGCGTCGGGCGACGCCGCGCTCGCCACCTCGGTCGCGCTCGCCGACGGGCGGGGCGTGCTCGGCCACAGCGACGGCGACGGGGAGGACGGCGTCTACCGCGCGCTCGACCTCGATTCCGAGACCGCTCCCGCCGAGTCCGACGACGCGTGGACCGTCGATTACGCGCACGGCAAGTCCACGCCCACGCTCGCCGGGGACGCGATGTTCGTCTCGACCGCCGAGTTCGTCGCGGCCTACGACGCCCGGACTGGCGAGCGGTGCTGGCGGACGAGAAACGGTGGCTACGGGACCTCCGGGAACGCGCCGGTACTCGCAGCGGGTGTGCTCGTCGACGGCGGCGGTTCGACCGTCTTCGGGCGCGACCCGGTGACCGGAAAAGAGCAATGGAGCTACGACGCCGGCGAGGCGTCTCCCGGACTCGTCGCCCGTGACGGCGTCGTCTACACGCCAATCGGCGTCGACCACGAGCAGACCGGCGTCGCCGCAGTCGACGCCGCAACCGGTGAGGAGCGGTGGCGACGCGAGGATCTCCCGCAGAGCGGCGTCCCGCTCGCGGTAGGCGGCTCTCACCTGTACTACAACGCCCACCGCGGGAACGTGTTCGCCCTCGCCCTCGAAGACGGGTCGACGCAGTGGCGGGCGTCAATCCCGCTCCCGGAGAACGGCAGCCCACGGACCGCCGTCGCGGGCGACACGCTCCACGTCCAGACCTCGCGGGGGAGTCTCGCCGCGTTCGACGTGGCTGACGGTGCGACGAAGTGGACGCTGTCGCTCGATGCGGATACGTTCCCCCGACCGCCGGTCGTCGCGGGCGACACCCGATTCGTGGCGAGCGACGACCGCCTCTACGCGATTTCGGCGGCGTCCAGCGATGAACTGTGGTCGAAGGCGCTCGACACGCGGCCTACTGGCGGCCTGTCGGTCCGCGGTTCCGAGATTTACTTCGCCGGAATGGGACGTGCCCCCGGCGTGTTCCGCGTGGCGGACTGACGCCAGCGGGCCGTCACAGGAGTTGCGGACGCCGAGTTTCGCGCCCGAACGACGCGCTCGTCGTCACTCGAACGTGTACGTCCGGTACCGTCGAACCGCGTACCGGTACGAGCCGTAGGTGACGCCGACGGTCACCACGAGGTACAGCCCGAGTCCGGCGGCGAGAAGCGGCGTCGCGGAGAGGTGACCGGTCACGCCGAACCACGTGGCGACGAGGCCGATGACGGTACCGGGGCCGACGACGAACATGAACGCCATCAGCACGAGCGTCGAGGGAACGACGGTCGTCGTGCCCCAGAACTCGCGTTCCTCGTATATCGGGTACGCCGCGCCGATGCCGACCGAGAAGGCCGCCGCGGCGACGCACATGAGGACGCCGACGAACGCGAACCCGACCGCGGACAGCGGCGACGTGCCGAGGGCGACAGTCGCCAGCGGGAGCGCCGTGGCGACCGGAACGCCGAGAATCACGCCGGCGAGCACGCGACCGCGGACCAGCGTCCGGGGCGCGGTCGGAGTCAACAGCAACATCGGAAACTGCGGGTGGTCGTCGCCGATGGGGTTGAGGCCGAACGTCGCGCCCGCGAGGTAGGTTCCTAGGCCGGCCCCGCTCGCGGCGAGCAGCGGGCCGAGGCCGTCGGCCGAGGACTGGACGATGGTCGTCCCGAGCGGGCCGAGGAAGAATACCAGCATCACGAGGTGCGTGAACTTCTGCGGGTGGCGGACGCCGCGGACGAGCAGGCCCCACGCGACGTGGCCCCCGTTCGTCCCTGCGAGCGGTTTCGGCGTCGAGAAGCCGCCGGACGAGCTATCAGCCTTCGCGCTCGGCACCGACGAGACTCGGTCGCTTCCGCTCGTGCGGTCGGTGAACCAGAGGGCGCTCGCCTGCCGGGTGGCGACGACGAGGCCGACGGGCGTGAGTGCGACGATAGCCACGAAGGTGACGATGGCGGCCGCCGAGAACGGTCGGGCGAGCGGGGTCCCGACGAATGCGAACGCGAGGTAGTCTGCGAGCGGCCCGAACGTCAGCGTCGCCGCCAGCCACTCGAGCGGGAGCAACCCCTCGGCCAGCAACCGACCGAACGACTGCGAGACGAGGACGAGTCCCACCATCGCGACGAAGCCGACGACCTTGAGCGTGCGCCGGACGCCGGGCAGGCGCTTGAACCCGCGAAGCACGGCGACGCCGACCGCGTAGCCCCAGACGGTCGTACAGCACGCCAGCGGGGCCGCGACGACGGCCGCCGTGAGCAACAGCGACGGCGCGCCGAGACCGGCCGTGAACGTCGCGGCGACGACTGCCAGCGGGAGTCCGAACCAGAGACCAATCCGACCGATTTCGGCGGTGATAAGCCCGATGACGACGGCCCGCGGATGAACCGTCGTGAGCACGAGCGACTCGTTTTCGACGCGGCCGATGCGTTCGAGCGTTCGGAACGCCGCGAGGAGCGTGAGCCCCACCGGTATCGCGGTGGCGACGAGGTCGAAGAAGGGAATCTCGGTCACGGACTGCGCGCCCCGGCCGACGACGTAGACGGCTGGGAGCGAAAACAGGAGGGTGCCACCGAAGAACAGCAAGAGCAACAGGAGGCCGATGATTCGGCGCGTCTCGGAGGCGTACCCCCGGAGACTCCGCACGAACTCGGCGCGCCCGATTCGCAGGCCGTGGCGAACGTCTCGTCGGAGGCTCATTCGTCGGCGACACCCGACAGTTGCGTCTCGTCGCTCGTGACCGCGAGGAACGCGTCTTCGAGCGAGCCCTCGCCGCCCGTCTGGGCGCGCGATTTCACCTCGTCGGGCGTCCCCTCGGCGACGACGCGACCGTCGAACAGGACGCCGACCTCGTCGGCGACGGCCTCGACTACGGGGAGGATGTGCGTCGAGAGGAAGACCGTCGCCCCCGAGTCGGCTACGTCGCCGATGGAGGTCCGAATCTGTCTCGCCGCGCGGGGGTCGAGTCCGGAGGTCGGCTCGTCGAGAAACAGCACGTCCGGTTCGTGGAGCACGCTCTGGATGAACGCGGTCTTCTGTTTCATCCCCTTCGAGTACGTGCCGATGCGCTTGTTCGCGTCGCCGACGAGACCGAACTGGTCGAGCAGGTCGTCGATGCGTGCCTCGGCGGTCTCCGACGGGATGTCGCGCAGGTCGGCGACGTAGTCGAGCTGCTCGCGGGCGCTGAACTCGTCGTACAGCGGCGGCGTCTCCGGGAGGTAGCCGACGTGCGGCGCGAGTTTCCTACGGTCGCTCACGTCGAGTCCACAGATACGGACCGACCCCGAGGTGGGCTGTGAGAGCCCCGTCAGGATGCGCATCGTCGTCGTCTTCCCCGCGCCGTTCGGCCCGAGGAATCCGTACACCGTTCCGCTCGGAATCGACAGCGAGACGTCGTCGAGCGCGACCTCGGAACCGTAGGACTTCCTGAGGTCAGTCGCTTCGATGGCGACGTCCGCGTTGGTGGAGGGCATGGGACGGCCCGCGTTTCGCCCCCCGGACGCCTAACGGTTGCGAATTGATACACGACCGACAGAAATGGCGGTGGTTCGCGGCGGCGTCAGGCGCTTACTCCCTCGGAGTTCGCCGGTCGAATCGACCGGTAGAATGCGGTCGAGTAGGCGGCGAAGAAACCACCGACGAGACCGCTGACGAGCACGAGTCCGACCGCGATGGCGACCATGCCGACGACGCCGACCGCCGGGAGACTCGAAAACGCCGACGCGGCGGTCGCGCCGGTTCCCGACCCGGCCACCGCCGCCCCCTGATGCTGGAGCGACGGGGTGAGAAGGAGTGAGGCCACGCCGCCGACCATGCCGGCCAGAAGGCCGCCGAGGCCGACGATGATGGAGTAACCGAACACCGACACGAGGTTGTTCCTGACGCATGAGATGCTGCGCTTGATGCCGTCGACCGCGCCGAGGTCGTCGATGACGATGGCGTGGCCGAAGAACTGCGAGACGAACACCACGGCGAGGTAGGTGAGGGTCACGGCGAGGACGATGATGCCCAGAACCGCGAGCGTGGCGGTCCCCGGCTGGGTGCTACTGCCGATGACGAGGAGGCCCAAGAACAGCGTCGCGAAGACGCCGACGAACGCCAACACGAGGTTGACGGCAAGGAGGCCGAAGTAGACCGCGAGCAGCGAGACGTAGTTCGACTTCCCCTCGCTGACGAGCGTGCCGAGCGAGGTTCGACCGTCGATGGCCTCGTTGGCCATGCCGAGGACGCCGCCGAGGAAGAACGGGACGACGAACACGGTGAGGCCGCTGAACCCCAGCGAGATGATGCTTCCGATGACCGGGCTGACCGCCTGCGCGAACATCGACGGGAGTTGGACGAGGCTGAACGCTGCGGCGACGACGAACAGTATCGGGTTCCGCCTGAGAGAGCCGGCGGCTGTGCCGATGGCTTGGAGGGCTGCCATACTGGTCACGTCTCCACATCGAGCAAAGAAAGTTTGGTTGACAGGTCTTCTCACCCGTCCGCTCACCGGCACGAAAACTGAGTGTAGGCGGGCACGAGACGGGCTATCTCCCCGAAATCGTGATTACACGTGTACCCCTGTAATCATCTAACTCACGCGTGACTGGTTCGGGCACAGGGCGGGAGTCTCGTCCTCACCGACCCCGACGACGAACGCCCTAACTCAGCCGAACGATGGCGCTCCGGCCGGCGAAGTAGACGCCGCCCCCGGCGACGCTCGGGCCGATGTCGAAGCGTTGGCGTTTGCCTCCGATTAGTTCCTGTTGCGTATTCCCGGTCGGGGCGTCGAGGACGGTCATCGAGCCGCCTCCGTCGTCGTGCGTCGGGACGAACACCTTCCCCGCGCCGACGGCGATGCCGCTCGCGTAGCCCCCGGCGTAGCTCCGGTTGTCCCAACAGCGGGTCCCGTCCGCCAGCGCGAGCGTGACCAGTCGGTCGTCGGTCGCGACGTACACTCGACTGCCGTCGGTCGCGATGGTCTCGGGTTGCCTCGGTCGGCGTTCGTCCCTCGTCTTCCTCGGTTCGAGCCGGTAGCGCCAGCGCTCCTCGCCGGTCTCGGCATCGAATCCGAGCACGCTTCCGGCCCCGGTCCCGACGAGGACGGTACCCTCGACCACCGAGACGTTACACGCGATTCGGGAGCTCGTCTTCGCGCGCCAGCGCTCCGTCCCGTCGGCCGCGGCCAGCGCCCGGACGTAGGTGTCGTCGCCGGCGGCGTAGACGGTGTCGCCGGCCACCGCGGGCGTCGAGTCGGAGGGGAACCCGGTCGCGGCCCGCCAGCGGGTCTCGCCGGTTGAGCGCGCCAACGCGTGGGTCGCCACGCCCGACTGGACGTAGACGGTGTCGCCCGCGACGATGGGACTCGCGCCGAAGATGTCGCCGTCGAGGTCTTCTCGCTTCCAGCGCCGGTCTCCCGTCGCCGCGTCGAACGCGTGGGTCTCCGCGTTGGTCACGACGACGAGCGTCCCGCCGCCGACTGCGGGCGCGGGTTCGGGGTCGGTGAGCGGTCTGGTCCACACCCGCTCGCCGGTCGCGGCGTCGACCGCGGAGAGTTCGTCGTCCATGTCGTGGACGTAGACGGTGCCATCGGCGACGACCGGAACGTGGTGGCCCACGTAGGTCTCGACGGGGGCCGTCCAGTCGACGGTGAGGTCGCCCTCGGGGACCGCCTCGGCCGCGACGGCCCCGGTGTTCGTCGCCGGGCCCATCACCCCGCGCCAGTCTGTCGTCGCCGGTTCGACGGGGTCGTACTCGGGGCACTCCCCGTTCGTCGGGTTGTGCTCCGACCGCGTTCCGAGACAGCCCGCCACGCCAACGGCGGCGGCGCTTCCGAGACTCGCCAAGAACCGTCGCCGAGTCGGTCGCTTGCCGGTGTCGGTCATGCGACCTTCACCACCCCGTGGTGCGCGTGTGTCAGATACATCGCGTCCCCGGTGACGACCGGCGACGCCACCGGCCGCCTGTAGTACGGTTCGGCGAAGTAGTTCCCGGTCCGGAGCCACTCGTCGGCGTCGCCGCCCCACAGCCGCGCCCCGTCGGCGGCGGAGACCGCTCCGGTCCGGATGTAGACCCGTCCGTCGGCGACGGGGGGACGAGCGAGATACGGGAGTACCGTCGGGTCGCGGTCGTGGCTCGGCGGCGCTTCGTTCACCACGCGCCATTGTTCGATGCCCTCGCTCCGCGAGAGCGCATAGAGGTTCTTCGCGCCGACGTAGACCCGCTCGTCGTCGACCGTCGGCGGGCCTGCCACCGCCGAGCCGGTTACGAACTGCCACCGTCGCTCGCCGGTGTCGGGGTCCAGCGCGTAGACGGTTCCGCCGACGGTCGCGTACAGCGCGTCGTCGGTGACGGCGAGACCGTTGGGCGACCGGCCGTACCGCCCGTCGAGCACCGTCCGCCAGCGCCGCCCGCCGCCGTGGTCGTAGCCGAGGACGACGACCGCCTCGCGCTCCCGCTCGAACGGCGTGAAGGCGGCGTAGACGCCGCGGTCGTCGGCGACGGGCATCGTGGTTTCGACCGGTTCGTCCGGTCCGACGAGGAGCTCCGTCGGCCCCGGCCGGTCGGCGGCCCACAGCCGGCTCCCGTCGCTTCCGACGGCGTGCAGGCGACCGCTCCCGCTTTCGACGTATAGCCGGTTCCCGTACGCGGTCGGCGTGCCGAGCCGGCCGCCGAGGTCCACAGTCCACTCGCTTGACCCGTCGGCACCGACGGCGTGGAGCGTGCCGTCGTAACCGCCGATGACGACGGTTCCGGAGCCGTCGCCGGCGACTGCGGGGCTGCCGCCGAGTCCGTCCGCGAAGCCTTCGACCCAGCGGACCGAGCCGGACGCGGCGTCGATTGCGGCCAGCGGGCTCACGAAGTCGTCCGGCCTGTAGTAGTGGGTAGCGAGCCCGGCGACGTAGACGGTGCCGTCGGCGACGACCGGCGGGGAGAGCGCGCCGTAGAGCGGCGGGTCGGCGGTGCTCCGCGAGACGCTCCACGAGACGGTTCCCTCGGTCGGGCCGGCGGGTGCGTGACCCGTCGCCTGCGGGTCGTAGCCGGCAGTCGGCCACGCCGTCGTCGGCGCGTCGAACGTCGCGTCCGGAGTCGGCGGGGAACCGCCACAGCCGGCGAGGCCACTCACGAGCGCGGCTCCGCCGGCGGCCAGCACCTCGCGTCTGGAGAGCATACGCCCGCCGTCTCGGCGCGGGATAAAAACCTTCGTGGCTCCTCGCTCGGGGCCTGCCGGCCGCGGCCGGTCGCACCGCCGTCGAAACCAACAGGAGTATTATCAGCCGGTACACACGTCCTCGCTGATGCCCTCCTATTCGCGACGCGACGCGCTGAAGACGATTCCGGCGCTCGCCGCCGGACTCGCCGGCTGTGCGAGCCTCACGGGCCGCGACGACTCGCTCCCGATGCCGACCGCGTGGACGGCGGGCGTGCGAACTCCGACCCGCGCCCTGCGCCCGTCGTCCGGGCCCTTGCTCGTCGGAACCGGGAGCCCGTTTCACGCCGACCCGATGGTGTCCGCGCTCGACCCCGAGACCGGCGAGGAGCGCTGGGCGGTGACCGGCCGGAAGGGCTACCGGTCGCCGCTCGGCGTCGACGACCAGTATGCGTACCTGTTTTCGAAGGCGGGACGAGCCACGGCGGTCGATTACGAGGCAGGCGAGCGAGCGTGGAACATCGGGCTGACGGGCGTCGGTAGCGCCGACCCGGGCGTCGTTCAGTATCCACCTGTCGTCGCCGACGACACCGTCGTCTTCCCCATCTCGGGCACGGAAAACGACGTGGTAGACCGACTGCTCGGACTGTCCCGCGAGGAGGGCGACCGGCGCTTCCGCGCCGAACTGCCGGCCTCGCTCGCCGGCGCGCCCGCTTTCGTATCCGCCGGTGACAGCTCCGATGCCGGCGTCGTCGCGCCTGTCCTCGACGGAACGCTCCGTCGGTTCGCCACCGATGGCTCCGAATCGTGGCGCGTCGACGTGGGTCCGTCGCCGTCGTCGGTGACAGTCGCCGGCGACACCGTCTTCGTCGGGAGTGCGACCGAGGAACTGCTGGCGCTCGACGCGGCGACCGGCGAGATTCGGTGGCGCGCGTCACTCCGAAACACCGTGTTCGCCCGGCCGCTCGTCTCCGACGGCCGCGTGTACGTCGGCGGCGCGGACTACTTCCTGTACGCCTTCGACGCCGAGACCGGGACCCGACTGTGGCGGCGCGAACTGGCCGGCCCCGTGACCTGCGGGCCGACCCGCGTCGGCGACCGACTGGTGACCGTCGTGGGGTCGGACATCCTCGTCCGGGGACACAGCGGGACCGTCCCGTTCGACCCGACCGTGCTGTACGTCCACGCGACCGACGGAACCCTCCTCGGCGACTACCGGTTCGAAGGCTACCACGACGGCGGCACGGTGAACTGGGCCGTCGCCGCGGGCGACGGCGTCTACGTCGGACAGGAGTGGCAACTCGCCCGCCTCGACCCGGAGGTGCTCGATGCCGAGTGAGCCCCCGGAGCGGACGGGTTCGACCGGGAACCGGGACCGAAACGTCTCCCGTCGCGAGGTGCTCGGCGGCCTCGCGGCCGTCGGTTCGCTCGCCGTCGCCGGCTGTAGTTCGATTCCCGGACTCGGCGGGAGACGACCGGTCTGGCGACGCGACATCGACGGCGCGTTCATGGCTGGCCCGCTCGCCGTCACCGACGGGCTCGTCCTCGCCGGGATGCAGGACAAGGCGCTGTACGGTCTGCGGCGCGAGGACGGGTCGACCGAACTTCGGTTCGAGACGGGCGGCCCGATAGAGACGCGCCCTGTCGCCCCGCCGTCCGGCGGCCCATACCACGTCCACAGCACCGATGGCGACCTCTACGCCGTCGATTCGTCGGGCGACGAACTGTGGCGCGACGAGGGCACGGCCCACCGAGCGCGACTCGTCCGCACCGAGTCGCTCGTCGCCGAACTCGACTTCGCGGGCCCGGAGAACACGCTCACGGGCTACGACCCGCAGACCGGCGACCGACGCTTCGAACTGGCCGTCTCGTCGTATCTCCTCGACGGTGTCACCGACGACTCGGTCGTGGCTCGCGTGCCGGTGAACGAGACCGAATCGCGCGTCGTCTCGCTCTCACCGTCGGATGGAAGCACCCGGTGGCAGACCGAATCTGAGCGGTGGCTCCCCAACGTGGCCGCAGACTCCCGACTCGTCGTCGCCGTGTGGGACGGAACGTTGGTGGCCTACGAACCGTCCGACGGGAGCGTTCGGTGGCGGACTCCCATCGGCGACGCCGGGCGCACGATGGTCCTCGGGTCGCAGGTGTACCTCACCCGCGACCGACCGGACGGCCGTCAGGGACTGCTCGCGTTCGACCGCGAGACGGGCGAGAAACGGTGGGCGAACCCTACCGGCTACCAGATTCGGGCGGTCGAGGCCACGGACGACGCGGTGTTCGTCGGGAGCCGCGTCGACGACCCCGACGGCGGGATTCTCGGCCGAGTCGACTGCTTCGGCCTCGACGGCACGCGGCGGTGGCACACCGTGACCGGACTTCCGTCGCTCGACTCGCTCGCCGTCACGGGCTCTCGTGTCGTCCCCGCTTGGGACCGTGGCTTCGAGGTTTTGGCCCGAGAGACTGGCGAGACGCGGTGGGCGTACGAGTCCGAATCGCACAGCCGGCTTTCGCTCCGCGTCGAGCAGGCGTCGGTGTTCGCCTCGTACGTCGACGACGGCGCAGTCGCGCGGTTCCCGCTGGACTGAGTCTCGCTCGGCGCTGGCGGCGCGGCGTCGTGGCGGCGCGGCGTCGTGGCGGCGCGCGGCGCACCCACCAACTTATTGGTGCGCCGAGGAGATACTGCGCCAACGAGGAGCACGAACCGATGGACGACACACGCCACGCACCCCCGCTGGAGCGCCTCGTCGAGTCAGTCGACGCCCGCGCCTACGAGACGGTGAGCGACTCTCTCGGGGAACTCCTGACGGCGTCGCCGGAAGACCGAAAGCGGGCGCTCCGAGCGCTTCGACGCCTCGCGGACGAACACCCGACCGCGTTCGAGTCGTTCCTCCCCGACGTCACGCCGTTTCTCACTGACGACGACCGCGCCGTCCGACTACTGACCGCGAAGGCGCTCGTCACAGTCGCGTCGGCCGCCCCCGACGCGGTCGCTCCCGCCGTTCCGTCGCTCGCCGAGCGACTCGCCGACGAGGACGAGTTCTACTACGTCCGCGCCCGGTCGGCCGAGGCGCTGGGCTACGTCGCGCTCGAACACCCCGACGCGGTCGCCTCACCGGCGGTGCTCGCGGACCTCCGCGTCGGCCTCTCGTTCGACGAACCCGAGGTGAAACAGAAGTTGGCGAAGGCGCTCGAATGCGTCGCGCTCGGCGACCCCGGCCGGCTTCGCCACCGCGTCTCGACGCTCGCCGAACACCTCGACGACCGGGACGAACTCGTCCGCTATCACCTCTGTACGGCGGTGGTGGTCGTCGGCTGCGGCGCGCCGGATTCGCTCGCCGAGGCTCGGGCAGCGCTCTCGGCTCGGCTCGCTGACGAGAACGCCTTCGTCCGGGGCCGCGCCGCCGAAGCGCTCGGACTGTTGGCCCGCGAGAGCGGCGAGGCGGTTCGGGTACTGGCTCCGGTGCTCGACGCGGAATCCGACGAGGCGGCCGAGTTCGTCGCCGAACGGGTCCGATTTCTCCGGGCCGCGTCGGAGGAGGGCTCCGCGGAGTCACCGGTCGAAAGCGTTGGGTCGCTGGCCGGCGTTCGGGCGACGACCGACGACGCGGTCACGGAGATTACGTCGCCAGACGCCGACGGGGAGTGCCCCCACTGCGGCGTCGACCTCCCCGAGGGCGCGCCACCGATGTGTCCGAGCTGCGGCGCTCCGTACTGAAGTCGAGAGAGCGGTACTTCCGGTGTTCTCCGAGAGTTACCGCGTCTTGTCGCCGACGGCGGTGAGCGTCGTTGGGTCGTTTCAGTCGTCTGCGTCGGTTGCCGTCTCGGTCTCTAACTCGGCTGAAACAGGGGACAGGCCGTGGGCGAGTGCGTCGCCTGACGCCGTACCGAAGAGATGGACGTTCCCCCGGTCTATCACGACTTCGACGTCCGTGTCTTCTCGAATCGTCGAGTCGGGTTCAACGCTCATCAGCAGCTGGTCATCGGTTCTCGATTGATCCATCGATGTGCGGCGTTCGCCCAACAGCATGTACGCGAATATCTCGTCACCCATTGGTTCGAGAATATCGACACGCGTGGAGATGAGCGAAGAGGGGTCTTCCACTTCGACGCGCGTTCCGCCGGGATAGATATCTTCGGGACGAATCCCGACAGTCACCTCGTCGCCCACGTCCACAGCCTTGACAGACGCCGGATCGAACGCGAGCGAGAAGTTCGCCGTCGAAAGCGAGTCCTCTGTGACCGTCGCCTCGGCGAAGTTCATCGAGGGCGAGCCGATGAAGCCCGCGACGAACAGGTTCGCTGGCTCGTTGTAACAGACGAGCGGCGGGTCGATCTGCTGGAGCTGTCCGGAGTCGAGGACGGCGATACGGTCCGAGAGCGTCATTGCTTCCTCTTGGTCGTGGGTGACGTAGATGATGGTCGTGTCCAGTTCCTTGTGTAGCCGCTGGAGTTCGGTCCGCATGTGGACCTTGAGCTTCGCGTCGAGGTTCGCCAGCGGCTCGTCCATGAGAAAGACATCGGGCTCACGGACGATGGCGCGGGCGATGGCGACGCGCTGTCGCTGCCCGCCGGACATCTCGTCGGGCATGCGTTCGAGCATCCCCTGCAACTGGACGATTTCGGCGGCGCGCTCGACGCGGCGCTCGATTTCCTCCTTGTCGTAGTTGCGGAGGCGGAGCCCGAAGGAGATGTTGTCGTAGACGTCCATGTGGGGGAACAGCGCGATGTTCTGGAACACCATCGCCACCCCGCGGTCCTTCGGCGGGAGGTTCGTCACCTCACGGTCGCCGATGTGGATTTCGCCCTCACTCGGCTTCGTGAGTCCAGCGATACTTTCCATCGTCGTCGACTTCCCACATCCCGACGGGCCGACAAAACAGATGAATTCGCCGTGGTCGATGTCGAGGTTCATGTCGTCGACCGCCGTTACGTCGTCGTAGTGCTTGCTTACGTGTTCGAGTCGTACTCGTGCCATTGTTATTCTTTAAGTGCTCCTGCGGTCAGTCCGCTGACGATGCGTTCCTGTGCGATGATGACGAGGACGACGACGGGGATGACCCCCACAACACTCGCTGCGGCCATGAGGTTGTACTGCGTCGTGTACTGGGTCTGGTAGCTGAGAATCCCGCCGACAATTGGCGACCACTTGGACGCTTCAGGTGAGGTCGCCATAATCGAGCTGAAAAAGTACTCGTTGTAGACGCTGATGAACGTGAGGACGCCCGCGGTCGCCACGCCGGGTGCCGAAAGCGGCACGATGACGCGGAACAGCGCGCCCAGTCGGGTCGTTCCCTCAACCCGTGCCGCATCCTCCAACCCGTCGGGGATCTGCCCGTAGAAGGTCGTGAGGATGAATATCGACAGCGGCAAGAACAGCGCGCTGAACGGCATGACCATCGACCCCGGGGTGTTCAGCAGTCGAGGCGGTGTGAATAGCGGGACACCTACGAACGGAATCGTTATCGGGGCGTTGCCGGCGAACGCCTGAAACAGTGGGATGACGAACGCTGCGGGCGGGAAGTAACTGATTGCGAGGATACCGAGCATCAACAGCGCGCGCCCGGGGAACTCGATTCGTCCGAACACGTAGCCTGCGAGGCTCGCGACGACGAGGACGATAACCGTCGTCGTGGCAGCTAGCACGAAGCTATTCAGCACGTACAGATGGAACGGAATCTGCTCGAAGACGGTAACGAACGCGGTCGGATTGAACCCCTTCGGAACGGGGAGCGGGAACGTGCCGCTGACGCCGAACAGGTCGACCGTCGGGAGGAAACTCCCGGAAAGTAGATTCTCTTGTGGTGTCACCGCGAGGACGAGTAACCAGTAGAACGGGAACACTGTCGTGACCATGAAAAACGCCATCGCGACGTAGAACAACGCTCGATACACGCGACGTGGGTTGTGGATCGCATTCCGCGCCCACCGTGCGAGCGGTCCGGTGTCGTCTGACGCGCCGTCGGTTTCGCTGGACATTATATCGCGTCCTCCCCCTGCCACAGGATGATTCCCATCACGACGACGCCGATGATGGCCGCTGTCACGAACGCAATGGCGGCAGACGTCCCCTCGTGCGTGTTGAACGTCGAGACGACCATGCAGGAGAGCGAGGGGACTACGGTACAGCTCGAGACAGTATCGATGATACCGTACACGCGCATCGCCTGCACCGAGCGGAATAACACTGCAACCCCGATGGTCGGCAGGATGAGCGGGAGCGTGATGTATCTGAACTGCTGCCACTTGCTCGCCCCGGCGACACGGGCCACGTCGTACAGGCTGCGATTGATGCTCTGGAGCCCGGCAAGGATGAGTAGCGCCATGAACGCTGAGGTCTTCCAGATGTCGGCGACGATAATGATGAACGTCGCGCTGACCGTGTCGTTCAGTGTGTTGGTCGGTGCCACTACTCCGAGGTCGGCGAGAATCGGCGTCGCGAATCCGACGTTCGAGTCGAACATCAAGAAGAACATCATCCCCTGGATGACGATTGGGACGGCCCACGGAATGATAATCGCCGCACGGACCCACCGTCGGCCGTAGAAGTCTTGATCTAAGACGAGCGCTTGTCCCAGTCCGATGAGGGTCTCGAACAATACGCTGGCTACGGCGAAGATGAGGGTGATTACGAGGGCGCTATCGAGGAGACTCGCGGCGTCGAGCCCGGTCGGGAGAAACGTCGTCCCGCCGGGGAGGAACCGGTTTTTCTCCCCGGTGAACAGCGCGACGTAGTTGTCGAGACCAACGAAACGGACACTAGAGAGGTCGGTCGAGACGGCGTACAGTGACAGCTCGAACGTCCGTAAGAGCGGGTAGATAGCCACGATACCGAGCAGGACGAATACCGGAGTCAACAGTAGGTACGCGTACTGCGTGTCGCTCAGGTTCTCCAGCCACCGCAAGAAGCCAACGACTGGCCCCGACTGCCGTGACTCACGTGCCGGTTCCGCAGCCGTATCGGTGCTCATACTATCCCTCCGAGAGGTGTGGGACTCATGATTTGATCTGGTAAGTGTGGAGCTCTCCGCTCGTCAGTTGCTTCTCTCAGTCTCTTCGAGGCTGGACTGGAGCGTTGCCATCGCGTCGGACGAAGTCACCTCTTGTCCGACCGCGCGATTGGCCTGCTCCGCGATTTTGCTCGATTGGTTGTTCCAGACCGCCGTAACCGGTCGAGCCATCGTGTTCTCACCGGCGACGCGGAGCGTGTCCATGTAGTCGCCGGCCGGTTCGAGCTCCGCAGCCGTCTCGGAGTTAAACAGGCTCGCCCGCGGCGGTAGCCACCCCTCTATCTCCAGGAGGAACAGCTGGAACTCCTCGCGCATCGACGCTTGGATGACCTGTGTGACAGCGTCGAGCTTCTGGCTGTTCGGATTGACAGTGATGTGCCAGCCACCGAGTGCGGAGGTGGACCCACCGGTTCCGGGGAACTGCGCCTCGCTTTCGGGGACACCGTAGGGAAGCGGCATCGTCCCGAGGTCGTCACCGAACTCCGACGCTGCTTGGTTAATCGCGTACGGCCAGTTGCGGTGGAACACGGCGTTCCCGTCGATGAACGGTGCGAGCGAACTGTCTTCGATCCACCCGAGGATGTTCGTCGGTGTGAAGCCACCGCCGTAATCGCTGAACTTCCCGTCGAAGCTCTCGTCGTGGACGAACTTTCGCATCATATTCAACGAGTTGACCACCGGGTCCGAATCGACGGTGACGGGGCGTTCGCCGACGGGTCCGAACAGGTTCTCACGACCACCGAAGTAGGCGCCGCCCCACGAAGACAGCACCTCGTTGAAGGTACAACAGGCGGTGCCGACGTAGATGTCCCACTGGGTGGTAAAGCCGTAATCGACGCCCGAGACGTCCTGTGCCTCGGCAGCGATGTTCGACCACCGTTTCCACGTCATCGGCTCGGTGGCCCAGTTCTCCTCGGTCGGGTTGTAACCCGCCTCTTCGACGAGGTCTTTCCGGTACAACATCGTCGGGTAGTCGGGGTACAGCGGAACACCGAACAGGTCCCCGCTGGCGGGGTCGATGGCCGTCTCGGTGAACCCGCCGAAGTACTCGTTTTCGATGGTGGAAAGCGCGCTCTCGGGGAGAACCTCCGAGAGGTTAGCGAGCTGTCCCCGCTGGATGAAGATGTTCACCCAGCCGTTGTCCATCATGAACATATCCGGCGTCGTCTCTTGAGAGCTCAAGAGCCGGTTGTACGTCGCCCGACGCTTCCCGCTGTCCGGCTGGCCCGGCTGGAACTCGACGCGGATGTCGTCCGACAGACCTCCTTTCTCGTGTAGCGCTGTGCGAAGCTGGTCCGCGTGATCCTGTGCAACAGTCGCGTCAAAGCCCCAGACGACGGTCGTTCCGCCGCTTTCGGACTCACCGACCTGTGCACCGGTGTCGGAGCCGTTACCAAACATACTCGCACAGCCGGAGAGGCCCGCTGTGGCCCCCGTCGCACCAGCAGCGGTGATAAATCGCCGTCGTGAGACGCTCTTCGTCGTCTTGCTCGTCTCTGGGTTCGTTGTCATCGTCCGAATTGTTCATCAAAATAGGGCCACTTATACTTTAGGGATTATCTTTGAGATATCACAAGAACTTTATCTGAACTCTGTGGCCAGTAGGTGTATGGGACTCCGACGGTCACTCGACGATTACAAGCAGAACGAAGACGCGACCGACGTATTTCCGGGCGAACGGCGCACGCGGCGAGGCAGATTCAGCGGGTCGGACCAACGCCTCGTTCACGTTTCACCAGCCGGGTCGCTCCGAGACTACTCGTACCCACTTTCGGGATTCGGCGGCATCGTGTCCTCACGCTTCGGCGTCCGTGTCGGCGACGCTGTCGAGTGGTTCGATGCGTTCGACACGGGGAGCCAGACGTACCGAGCGGGTCGGTCGCTCGTCGAGACGACGCACCGTCTCGACGGATTCGACGTGGTACAACGCGACGTTACTGACGGGCTCGCCCACACGACGGCGTTTGAGCTTGGCGACGGTGCACCCGAAGATATCGAACTGGCCGGGTTCGTCGAGATCAGCCCGGAGGGGCGAGATGGGCGCGTTGGGCAGCTCGTCCACGACGACGCCGTCGAGGTGTATCACAACCGAGAGCACGACTATCTCGGCACCTCGACTGAGTTCGTGGAGTGTACGCCCCAAGTACTCGAGCGGTTCGACGAGATACTCGCCGCGGAATCGCGGTCGTTTCCGGAGTTCGGTGCGTCCGAAGAGTACGAGGAGAGTCGCCTCACCGGCGGTGTTGGAGTCCGCGTCGCTTTCGAGGATGGTGAGACTAGTCTCGTCACCCTGCTGTCGGACATCGAAACGCAGTCGCGCTCGGATGCGCTCTCTGCGGTCGCGACCCGGACGCGACGACCCAACAGCGATTCAGCCGCGCTCCTCGCGACGGCCCGGCAGGCCGGACAGTACCCCACGGTCACGGATCGGCTCGTCGCGACTGACCTTTCGGTCCTTGAGTTACTCTCCGCACCGACTGGGGCCCGAATTGCGGGACCGGACTTCGATCCGTTCTACCAGTACTCCGGCGGCTATGGTTACACGTGGTTTCGAGACGACGGAGAAGTTTCGACGTTTCTCTTGGAAGCCGACGAATCACTCGGGTTCGACGCAGCCGAAGCACACCGACAGAGCGCCGAGTTCTACTTGCGGACGCAGTTACCTGACGGCCGGTGGCCCCACCGAGTATGGCCGATGAACGGCCGGCTCGCGCCGGGTTGGGCGAACGGCCACATCGAGGGCACGGAAACGCAGTACCAAGCCGACCAGACTGCGAGCGTCCTCGTTTTCCTCGCCGAGTACCTCTCGGCATACCGACAGTCGCTCCGAAACGTCACCGTCGAGGCCATCGAGAGCGCATTACAGTCGGGAGTCGATGGGCTCGACAGCTCGCTGGAAGACGATTGCTTTCCGACGGTATGCGAAAACGCGTGGGAGAATACGAATGGCCGTTTCACGCACACCGCCGCGAAGTTCGTTCAGGCCTACAGTACGATTGCGGCCGTCACGTGCGATGCAACCACCAGAGAGCGCGCAGCTACGCGGGCAACGCAGGTCTTCGACGCGCTCGATATGGCATGGGCCCCCGACGAGGGTATCTACGCGCTCCGATTAGATGACGGGGACGGTGACTTGGACGACCGAGTCGACAGCACTACCTTCTCACTCGTCGACGCCCATCTCGCCTATCGGGACATCGAGGACATCGGCGAAACGCGATTGCGGCGGCTCGAACGCCATCTCCACACCGCGTTCTCCAGGCTCTGGAAAGAGACCGGCGACATCTCCGGACTCACGCGATTCGAGGACGATACGTGGCGGCGGCGGGGGCAGGAAAGCGAGAAGGTTTGGACCGTCTCGACTGGCTGGGGCGCGTACGCGGCCGAGAAGTCGATCCGACTCTTCTCGTCGACCGACGAATACGACCCCGAGAAGTGGGCGGACCGGTTGTTCGACGAAATTGACCTCGATGGCAGTCTGTGCCTTCCATCGGGGTATCTCCCAGAGCAGTTCTTCGACACCGGCGCGCCGGACAGCGCGACGCCGTTGGGTTGGTCCCACGCCATTCGACTGGCAACGCACGCGTCCCGTGTCACTCGAGGTACCCGCACCGAGTAGGGGTAGCTACAGCTACATTCGAACAACGGGTTCGAGGCAGTCACGCGCCGGACAGCACCCTGTCTGTACTCTCATACTAAGATTTATCCCCCGCCTTGGCCGAACTCTTTGGTATGGTGGAAGACGAGGTGGTGGACAGCCTCATGAGGATCGGGCTCTCGGACAAGGAGTCGCGAGCATACGTGACGATACTCCGTAACGGGGCGACGACAATCCGTGTCGTCTCCGAAGAGGCTGACATCTCTAAGAGTTACGCGTACGATATCGTCGGAAAACTCGAGGAGCGCGATCTCATCGAAATCGACGACCACGTCCAACCGACGCAGTTACGAGCGATTCCGCCCGCAGAGGGCATCGACAATCTCGTTTCCCAACTACAGACCGTCGAGTCCCAGTTAGAGGACCTGTTTGACTCCGAGAGCTACGAACAGCAGAAGTTCAGTATCATCAAATCCCGACGGACGATACTCGCTCAGCTCAACAAGCTGATCGACGCCGCTGAATCGGAACTCGTTCTCGCACTTCCCGCATCGGTTCTTCATCGGGTCGAGGACTCTCTCAGAGAGGCGCAGAGTCGGGGAGTATTTTGTATGCTTCTCGTCACGGAGTACGACGGCACGAGTTCGATCGACGGTGCGACCGCGAGTATCATCCAGACGTGGAGCGCCCCGGCACCAGTGACGCTTACCGTTGACCGGGGTGACGGTATCATCGCCTCGGCAGATGCGATACTGAACTCGAACTCCGATGAGTACGCCATCTACCACGCTGAGGAGCACATCGTGTCCTCGTTGTTTGACTCGTTTATCGCCAACTACTGGCCGATGGGCGAGCAGGTGCACGTCGGGTCGAAAAGCCAACTGCCGGCGACATTCACGAGCTTCCGTCACGCGGTGTTCGACGCGACGCTACATCTGATGGACGGAGCTGTCGTCACGGCCGAGATGGACATCCGCCCCACCCAGAGCAACGCGGCGTTCGAGACGACCACTGGGACGATCGTGGCGGTGAAACAGAGCCTCGTTCGGCCCTTCTCGAACGACTTTCCGACCCAGGAATCGTTCGTGGTTGAGACGTCTGACGACACGTTTACGGTCGGTGGCTCGAAGGCGTTCTTGGAAGATTTCGAGGCCCGGCGCGTCGTCTTTCGGTCGGTCAGCGATGCGGAATCGGATTAGTTTTCTGCACTTGCTTACCGACCAGTCGCGATGGACTGTCGTGCGTGGGCCGCCGCTGCTTTCCTCCCGGTCGGGTCGCCCCAACCGCCTTCGACGTCACTCGAGTAGCGCGAACGCCGCTTTGCATCCAAAACTGGCTCACGCTTCAGGATGGAGCTTTGACGCCGGCTACTCTGCCGTCTGACTCCTGTGCCGGTACTCATCCGACTCGGCCCGAAGACGACGAACCGACCAGCGTCTTCGTCGTCGAACTTCCGTGCGCCGACTGACCTGTCGGCGATTTCTGTGGTACAGTACGACATCGCCCTTGAGGTGGGGACGCTGCGCGACGTCGCCGTGAGGGCAGAAGCACTCGGTGGCGGGTTGGAGATTCACTCACCGCCGAGGCGCGCCGGTGGGACGACGCCCGGCCGGTCGAGTCGGAAGCGGTCGCCGACTTCGACCTCCTCGATTACGTGCGGGTACTCGAACGTCGTCGCCGCCTTCGAGAGCGCGCCGGGGTCGGCGTGAATCGACCGCCAACGCCGCCAGTGCTCGGGAATCAGGCGGTCGATACCGAGCGCGTTCGCGGCCTCGATCATCTCGTCCGCGTCGTTGTAGAGTTTGCGCGTGATGACCTCGCCGTCTTGGACGACGCGGGCGTCGGTCCCGTAGGAGAGCATCCCGAGGTCGATGTCGAACTCCGCCCCTATCTCGTGGAACGCCTCGCAGGGTCGGTTGTCGCCGCCGTGGAAGATGGTGCCCGTCTCGTGTTCGATAACGTACGACACCGTGCCGTCGGCGTCTGGGTCGTACCCGCCTCTGACGTGGACCGTGAGGTCGCCGACCTCGTAGCTGTCGCCGGGTTCGACGACGGTCCGCTTCGCCTCGTCGATTGCGCTCACGTCGAAGTTCTCGAAGCACTCGACGGGCGCGTGGACAGCGCCGCCGTGGTCGAGGAGCGGCCCGAACGAGGGCGGCCAGAAGTGGTCGCGGTGGTCGTGGGTGCAGAAGACCGCGTCGCAGGCGTCCGCCCACTGCGGCTCCATCGGCACCGGCGACATCCGCGCGACGTACTCGCGGTCCCGCTCGGTGCTGAAGTAGGGGTCGATGTAGATGGCGGTCTCCGGCGTCCGTATCGCCCAGCCGGCGACGCCGAGATACCACAGCGAGACCCCCTCTTCGACGTCGATGCCGTTGAGTTCCTCTCGGGCCCACCATTCGCCCCAGTCGCTCGTAATCGTCATCGGACGCTCCGCGCCGCGCTGCCGGGTTCGCCGTGATAGTACATGTGACAGCGGTCCGCACGGGACCTGTAAAAACTTCCGACGCGAGACTCAGTCGTCGATATCAGCGAACGTGACTCCCGTAATCTCGAATCGCGCCCCGCGTGCGTCAGGTTCCGCGACGTTAACGTTCCAGCCATGGGCTTCGGCGACCTGCTTGACGATAGCGAGCCCGAATCCGGTGCCCGTACGTGAGGTTGTGCGGCCAGCCTCGAAGATGGTGTCGCGGCGCTCGACTGGGATGCCGACACCGTCGTCTTCCACGTAGAACCCGCCCGGGAGTTCACCGACCGTCACCGTCACGCCCTCTCCACCGTGTTCGATGCTGTTCCTGATGAGGTTCTCGACGAGCTGTTGGAGCCGGCTTCGGTCGGCGATGACCGTCGCCGTCAACTCTGTCTGGAGTTCAGCGCCGGCCGTTTCGATGGTCCTCCAGCAGTTGGAGACGAGCGGATCCAAGGACACCGGTTCCAGTTCACCGACGTTGTCGCCCCTTCGGGCGAGTGTGAGCAGGTCCTCGATGAGGTCGTCGATGCGGTCTAACGCCCGCGCGGCGGTCGCAAGACGGTCGATTTCGTGGTCTTGGCGGGCCAGTTCCACGTTCCCAGCAGCCACGTTTAGCGGGTTCCGGAGGTCGTGGCTGACGACGCTCGCAAACTCGCTCAGCCGCTCGTTTTGGCGCTGGAGCTGTTGTTCTCGCTCGCGTTGCTCGGTCGTGTCGCGGTACATCCAGAGGTGTCCGGTCCCCTTGGGGAGTTCGATCGGTTCGTAGCTTCGGTTGAGCGTCCGACCGTTCGTCAGGGCGACTGTCTCGTTGTGGGCTGACTCCGCCCCGGCGATCAGCTCGTCGACGCGCTCGACGAAGCCCTCCGAGTCAACCACGAATTCGCTGGCCATCTGCGCCAGTTCCCGACAGTCAGCGCCGATGAGTTCCGTCGGCGGTTCCGAGATATCGAACAGTTCGAGCAGTCGCTCGTTAATCGCGAGGACCGTCCGGTCGCTGTTTTCGGCGAGGACACCGACCGGGAGCGACCGAATGAGCGTCGAGAGCAGGGCGTTGGTCCGTTCGAGTTCGTCCTCACGGTGGGTTCGCTCGGTCACGTCCTGGAACAGCGAGATGATGCCGACGACTTCGCCGTTGTCGTCGGTGATGACTCGGTTGTGCCACTCACAGCGGATGTGTTCACCGTCCTTCCGGATGTTCTCGTCGATGCTGTGGTAGCCGCCCTCCGCGACTGCAAGCTGGTCCGTGACGTCGTCGACGTTGTCGTAACTGTCGTCTGCGACGATGAGCTCCCAGCTGTGGTCGCGGAGTTCCGATTCGGTATAGCCCAGAATCTCCTCACCGCGCTCGTTGAGCCCGACGATTTGGAAGTCGCTGTCGTACTCGAGGACGCCGAGCGGCGACTGTTCGATGAACAGCGAAAGGCGTTGTTCGCTCGTCTCGAGCGCGCGCTGTGAGCGGTACTGCTCGACCGCGTTTTCGATACGGTTAGCGAGCACGGTGTACTGGCTGGTCCCGTGTTCTTTCTGGAGGTAGTCGGTGACGCCCGCGGAGATTGCATCGCTCGCGACCTCCTCGCTTCCTTTGCCAGTAAAGAGGATGAAGGGGAGGTCCGGCGCGTTCTCGCGGAGGGCTTCGAGGAAGTCTAACCCGTCGCGCTCGGGCATGTCGTAGTCAGACACGACGCAGTCGAACTCCGCGTCTGCCACGCGGTCGAGCCCCTCGGTGACCGAGGCGGCCGTTTCGACCCGAAACCGGTCGTGTTCCCGTTCGAGGAACGTCGCCGTCAGTTCGGTGAAGTCCTCGTCGTCGTCGACGTACAGGACGACCACCTCGTCCACTAGCTCGCTCATATCTATTCCGCTTGAATGTTCGCTAAGTAGATACTTAAGGGTGGGCGCGGCCGGCGGGGACACGACTCATCTCAACGCCACGCGAGTGACATCCTCCTCGCCTAAAACAGACCACGAGTGTACCAGACACGCGCTATTCAACAATCTCGAACGGTGCAGCGAGTGCGATGCCTGCATCGTGTTCGGAGAAACCCCAGTAGATGAATCGGTACGTGGCTGGTTCGTGTGTTGTACACCGTTGGTACGGGCCTAAAAATTCGTTGGCGCGGAGTCTCATTTCCCACTGGAGTTCTTCACCAGGCGCTAGAATCCGTTGGGACGACGACCACTCGTGTTCTTCGGCTACACCGATGGAATTTCGCCACGTACCGTCCGGTCCTAACTGCTGAATCATATACCTAGATTTTCCGAGTGTGGTGAGTGAGTCAGCGGACTCGTTTGTGAGTCTCGCTATCAGTGTTCCACCAAGTGAAACCGATTGCGGGACCGTCAACGATGCATACCTCAGATAGTTCACTATTGACCGCTTTGTGAACGCGTCTCCGACATCACGATACCCCGGAGCACAGACTTGATCCTCGTTTCCTGTAACGACGCCGAGGCACCCAGTGAGGGCAACTGTTCCGACTGAACTACTGAGCGAAAGTAGCCGACGACGTGAGAGTGGAGGGCTCATAGCAGAACCATCCGAACTCATAATCATATATTTTTGCCACTACGCTTGCAAATACTCGTTGCGTATGACGCGCCGGGGTTCAGCTTCGAAGCAACCGACGACCCCGACCGCTTCGTGGATACCCTCGAAGTTACGTATTTCCTGAGAGAATTGGCTGCCGTGCCCTCCCACACGCGCCGCCAACTCCTTACAGCCCTCGGTTCGACAGGTGTTGCGCTTGCTGGCTGTCTCTCGCCGTCTCGCCCCTCGGGAGACCTCGGAGACGTCGACGGAACGTGGCCGATGAGCGGTCGAAACCCCGGTCATACTCGACGGGTGGCATCGGGTCCGAGGGACCCGAAGACGGTCTGGCAAACCGACCTCAGTCAGGTACGCGCTACTGAAACACCGGCAGTCGACGCCGGACGACTATACGTCCCCGTCGATGCGATTTCCGATACGGCACGCCATCGGTACCGGCTTCACTCGTTGAGCGCAGCGACAGGCGAGGAACGGTGGCAGGTGCCACTTCGCTCGGAGCCGAATGGGCCACCCGCAGTAGCTGGTGACCACATCGTCGTGACGGCTAAACGGGGACTCGAACAGGGTCGTATCGTCGCATTTCGGAAGCGGTACGGCGAGGAGGACTGGCTCGTCGACATCGACGCCCGCCTCACGGCGGCACCCACGATTGATGGTGGAACGGTCTACGTCCCCGATTGGAGCGGCCGGGTCCACGCACTATCGGTATGGGACGGGTCCGTGCAGTGGTCACAACAGGTAGGCGCAACGGCTGGTGGACGAACGTTCACCGAACCGGTCGCCGTTCTCGGCGACACGCTCTATCTCGGTTCGCAGTCGGGGTCTACCGGCGTGGTTGCGTTGGACGCCGCAACTGGTGACACAGAATGGGAAGCATACACGCGTGCCGTGACTGGGGGACCAGTGGCGCATTCGAAGGGAATCGTTGTGCAGAGTCACCAACACGTAACTGCGTTCGACACGGATGGCACACGCCAGTGGTCGTTCAATGTCCGCGGTCCGAGGGGACGGGCCCTCGCGGTCGATGGTCAGCACGTTTACGTGTCCGCTGGGAACGCGGTCTACGCGGTCGACTGGAACGGGGAGGAGTCTTGGACACACGAATCAGACGGAGACCCGGTTGGAGCGCCGACTGTAGCCGGCGATACTGTTCTCTTCCGAAGCGAAGGGCAACTCACCGCGCTCTCTCGAGCAACCGGGGAAGAGCGATGGACCACGACTCCAGGTGGCGTCAGTCGTGCCATCGTGACTCCAGCGGCGATTTTCATGCCCGAATCGGACGGAACCGTGGTTGCACTTGGGGAGACGTAGGGGGACAGTCGAGTAGATCAGTGACAGTATCTGAGACCGGGCTACTCAGCGCGGCAGAACGGTGCTGGTTGCGCTTCACCGGTGGCCGAAACTCGTGTCCGTTCCAAACGACGTTCGACGCTGTCTCGTCGGAACCCTTCATCACTCCATCCCAATCGAATAATAAGGTTTAATATTTGATGTCGGCTTAGTTGTTATATGGCTGTCGTTAGCGTCTCGATGCCGGAAGAACTACTTGAGCGAATCGACCAGTTTTCGGACGACCACGGATATACTGGCCGGAGCGAAGTGCTCCGAGAGGCGAGTCGAAACCTCCTCGGTGAGTTCGAGGACAAGAAACTCGAAGATCGCGAACTGATGGGCGTCGTAACCGTCGTCTTCGATTACGAGACGACGAGCGTCGAAGAGAAGATGATGCGACTTCGCCACGAGTACGAGGACATCGTTGCGTCGAACTTCCACAGTCATGTCGGCGGGCACCACTGTATGGAATTGTTCGTTCTCGAGGGATCGCTCGAAGATATCTCGACGTTCGTCGGGAAGATCAGAGCGACGAAAGACACGCTTACGATCGATTATTCGGTACTTCCGGTCGACGACTTCGGTCCGCTCGCGGATATGAGCTAAATTCGCTTTTCACGTTCGATATCCCAGACTGACATCTCCGTCCGCTGTAGGCGGAGAAATAGCGACTATAGTCGGATATCGTGGTTTGCAGTCCGATTCGTGTCTGAGAGTGGAGCCGATTCCAACCTCAGCCCTTCGAGTTTCTCGTGCCGGTGAGGTCCGAGATGAACGGTCAAACAGCCGTACACACCGGACGCGTCTCTCATACTGACTTACTTCTTCGACTCACCGTTCTCGCACTACGGACACCAGCGACTTCTTCGACGTTGACCCGACCATCGGGAACTGATATTAATAACACACCTCTAAATCACAGTTGTTATTATACTCTGTTCTAAAGTTAACAATAACGATGGTCGAACTCACGCGACGAAGATTGCTCCAGAAAGCGGGTGTAAGCACGGTCGCTGCAACGGGAATCGCTGGCTGTCTCGGTCAAAGTGGTGGGTCACTCGACTCTGTGACCGTCGCGTACGTCCCGATTTACCCGAACATACAACACTACGTGATGGAACAAGAGGGCTACTACGAGGAGGTTCCGGCGGAGGTCTCAATAGAGCGGTTCAGCTCCGGTCCCAGCGTCGTCAAGGCCTTCGCCAGCGGGGACGTCGACGTCGCGCTTTTCGGTATCACCCCTGCGATGGTTCTCGCCGACAAAGGGACCGACGCCGGTATCCTCGCGGCAAATTCGAGAAACGGCTTCAAGGTCATGGGGACGACCGAACTCGCCGAGCTCTACGAACAGGAGGGGACGGCCACGTTCGAGCGCTTCGAGGAAGAACACGGTCGCAAGGTCCGGTTCGGTGCTCCGCCGGATGGGAGCGTCCCTGATATCGTGCTCCGGTACTGGATCCAAGAGGACCTCAACGTCGGTGAGATGGAGTCCGTCATCAACAAATCGAAGGTCCCACCGGCGAAGGCGGTCCAAACGATCCAATCGGGTGATATCGACGCGACCATCATCCAAGAGCCGTTCGCGACGATAATCGGCCAAGAGGACGGCTTCGAGGAACTCGTCTGGTCCGGTAACATCTTGGAGAACCATCCGGTTACGGTGCTGTTTGCGAACCAGCGGGTGATTGACGACAGCGAGGTCGCCCAGTCGCTGGTCGAACAGCACACGGCGGCGACCGAGTTCACGGCAAATTCGCCTGATGTGGCCGCTACCCACGCCGCGTCGGTTATCGGGTCCGGCGTGAGCGAACAACTGGCCACGAAAGCAATGGACTCCCGGGCGTCTGCGTTCATCTCGGATCCCCACGCAATCACCGAGCAAACCGCGACGATGGGTGAGTTCGTCGCGAACGTCGGCAACATCGAGGCACCGGTCGCGACCGAGGACCTGTTCGCGTTCAGCCCCTACGACGCCATCCAGTAATGAGCCTCCAGACCGACTCCAACTCCAGTGCGACCACGATGCCCCGTTTCGAGGGGGACGCGAAGAGATATCTGCGCGGACTCGGCGGGCTGACCGCGTTCCTCATCGTCTGGTGGATCGGCGCGATGATGACCCAGCCGTCGTATCTGGTTCCGGGGCCGGTCGCGTCGGTGCGCGCGTTCGTGGACCTGTTCGCAACCTCGACTGCGATTGTCGCCCCCGTTTTGGGGTCGGAGATGGTGCTTCCAACGGGGCTCGCACACCTCGCGGAGACGCTGTTCCACTACGTTCCCGGCCTCCTTTTGGGGGCGGGCTGCGGAATCTCGCTCGGGTTGGCGATGGGCTGGAACGGTGCACTCGACGACTGGTTCCGGCCGCTCGTCCGTGTACTGCGGCCGATTCCGCCGCTTGCATGGGTCGTCTTCGCCATCGTCTGGTTCGGTATTCACCACACCGGCGCGGCGTTCATCGTCTTCGTCGGCGCGTTTTGGATTAATTTCTACGGGGCGTACGGTGGCGTCGAAGGCGTCTCGAGTGACCTCACCGATGCCGCGTCGACGCTTGGCGTTGAACGCGACCTCTCGATGCTGAAACTCGTCGCGCTCCCGAGCGCGGCTCCTCAGGTGCTGACGGGGTTCCGGACGAGCATCGGGCGGTGCTGGATGATCGTCGTCGGCGCTGAGCTGTTCGGCGCGCCTGGCGTCGGCTACGAGATCATCAACGCCTCGAACAACCTCGCGATGGCGACCAGCGTCGCCTACATGTTTCTGATCAGTCTGGCGTTCCTCTGTATGGACGTCGGATTTCGACTCGTCGAACGGAGTGTGCTCGCATGGCGATGAACAAGCTCTCATCGACTGCCCGGGAGTCTAGCCAGAAGATTAGCATTCGGAGCGTCAGCAAGGCGTACGAATCCACCCACGCGCTCGACGAGGTCTCGTTTTCGGTGTCCGAAGGCGAGTTCTGCTGTGTCGTCGGGCCGTCCGGCTGCGGAAAGACGACCCTGTTGCGGGTCATCGCCGGGCTCGACGACCCCGATAGCGGCTCGATTCTGGTCGATGGCGACCCGGTCACTGAGCCGAGTTTAAATCGGGGGATGGTGTTCCAGGAGTACGCCTTGTTCCCGTGGCGAACCGTCCGCGGGAACATCCGATTCGGCCTCGACCGGCCCGCGTGTGCGTGCGCCGACTGCGAGGCGCGGGTTCGCGAACTGGTCGACCTCGTGGGACTTGACGGCTTCGAAGACGCCTACCCAAAGGAGCTGTCCGGGGGCATGAAACAGCGCGTCGGCATCGCCCGGGCCCTCGCCGTCGCCCCGGAGATACTGCTCATGGACGAACCGTTCGGGAGCGTCGACGCCCGGACGCGTGACCGCCTGCACGCCGAACTGCTCGACATCTGGGCGCAGACCGAACAGACCGTCGTGTTCGTCACCCACGATATCGACGAAGCGGTGACGCTGGCCGACCGCGTCGTCGTGATGGACGCCGACCCGGGGACCGTCCAGTCGACCATCTCCATCGACTTAGAGCGGCCACGCGAACGAACGGCCCACGAGTTCGTCGACTACGTCGCGAGAATCAGAGACGAACTCGGAAGTCCGCGAGACATCAGCCAGAAGTAGCGTCACCGCACTCCACAGTGTGTCGTTTCGTCGTGACTCCCGTGGTGAACGGGGCGATAGACCCGCAGCGATACTATGCGTGACACTCCTGTCCTTGGTGCCGTAGGCCTCGGAAACTTCGCTTTCCACGAGCTTGGGGTGTCGTTGAGAGGCACCCAACGATGAGCTCCGGACACGAACCCAATATTAACTCCCAGTGCAACCAACCACCATATCTATTATCTCAGAACACAAATTTAATATATGCCGATTGTAAGCTCCTCGATGGATGAACGACTCCGTGACAACCTCGATACGTTCGCCGCGGAACATGGCTACAGCGGCCGAAGCGAGGTCATTCGTGAAGCATGCCAATCTCTACTCGCGGAGTACGAAGAGACCGATTACGAGGGTCAACGTGTCTTAGCGACGGTAACCGCTGTCTTTGGGTACGATAAGCCGGAGATTGAGCGCCGGATGATGGACATTCGCCACGAGTTCGAGGCGTCGATTCGGTCGAACTCGCACAACTGCCTCGACGGCAACGCGGGCTGTGTCGAGACGTTCGTCGTCGAGGCACCCTACGACGACGTCTTGCGGTTTATTGGAAATGTTCGCGGGGCAGACGAGTCAGTCTCGGTCGAATACACGGTCGTCCCCGCCGATGTGATGAACGCAGAAGTCAGCGACCTGAAGTCACCCTGAGGTACACGATAGTGTTGTCTTCGAACCGCTGTAATCGTCGGTCGTCGGGTCAAAAAAGTAATCTGAAGTATTAACAACGCGAGAGAATATATTGTTTCATTATTATTCTAAACATCCTAACACAGCAACTTTATTATATCAAATTTAAGAATTGGCAATCAGGCTATGGCACACATTCACCTCGGAGAAGGGTCGTTCCCGTTGTGGGCACTCGTTCTGTGGACGCTCATCGGCGCCGGGCTCGTTCGCCTGAATCCATCCTCGTTTACCGCGACTAGATTATTAACTACGTAGTGTGAAATCGTAGTACTTATTATGCTTATCTTCAATTTTAACAACACATGTCTCAGTACGCGCGACGACGATTCGACGCCGTTGAACCCGGTGCCGCCTCGTTCGGCTCTCTCGAAGGGTGTCCGTCGGATGACGCCGGCCACGGTACTGGGAGCGTAGACGGGCCGGGGGCGCAGGTGTCGTCCTCTGTGTTCGCGGTCGCCGCGAGCGAGGTTGTAGGCGAGACCGCAACCGCGGAGACGCTACGGAAGCCCCTCGAAGCATGACTGACCGAAGCTCTAGCGACACCGAACCAACCTGGAGCGGCGATGCCGACCCCGGACCATCCCCGCGACCTCACAGAGAACTGATGTCACTCGTCGTCGGCTCACCTGAGCGACCGGCTTGTACGCTTTATCCGCCGGATGTGGCGGTTCCGTACCGAACGACGACGTGGATAACGGCGTACGGCGATTCGTTCGTCAACCTCGGGGACTGGCGATGACGCCGCTAACGACGCGCAAGCCGTCTCCTCCCACGCACGTCGGTGGAGACGGAGGTGAAAGATGACCTACAGTGAGTCGACTGGCGACCACAACTCACTCGACCGCCAGCCGTACGAATATGTAATCATCGGCGGTGGTGTTCACGGGACGTGCGTGGCGAACTACCTCCTCGACGAAGGTGGCTACGACCACGAGGAACTCTGTCTGGTCGACCCTCACGAACGGTTACTGGCGTCGTTCGCGACGAAAGCACGACAGTGCGGAATGCAAACCCTCCGTTCGACGTTCGTCCACCACATCGACACCGAGCCGTTCTCGCTCGATTCGTTCGCGGAGGGCGCACACCGGGAACACGAACTCGTTCCGACCGAGGACTATCCGAACCGACCGACACTCGACCTGTTTCTCGACCACGCCCGGTACGTCATCGACCGACGCGATATCGACGCTTGCCACCGTCAGTCGACGGTAACGGGTGTCACGAGGTCCCGGACGCGTGGGTTGCTCCGCGTGGATACGTCTCGTGGGTCGTTCGACGCTCGTCGCGTTGTTCTGGCCGTCGGCCTCGGGGGTCAGCCGGCAGTCCCTTCGTGGGCGGCGTCGCTCTCCGACGACGCGCGGCTCGCGCACGTTTGGGACGACGACTTCGAACCGGCGGCGGCGGCGACCTTTGACGGCCGGACGTTCGTCGTCGGCGGCGGTATCACGGCGGCGCAGCTCGCCTGTCACCTGTCGAAACGCACGGATGTGACGCTCCTCTCGCGGCGCGGCTTGGAGGTCGAACTGACCGAGGCGGACCCACAGTGGATCAACTGGCGACACATGGAACAGGAGATTCACTCGCTCCCTCCGGGCTCGGCAGCCCGCTACGACCGGATTCGCGCCGCGCGCCACGATGCGACAATCCCACCGTACGTCGCGCGCCGACTGGCGGACGCCCGCGACTGCGGCGACCTCGACGTTCGGTGCGGCGAGATCGACCACGCGCACACGACGGACGGCAGACTGCAGCTCCGATTCGACGACGGCACGACCGCCACGGACGTACAGGTCGTGCTCGCAACCGGGTATGACCCCGCCACGGAGCACCCGCTCGTGGGAACGCTCGCCGAATCGCTGTCGCTCGAACGCGGGGCGAACGGCTTTCCCGTCCTCAACGACCGGACGCTCGCGTGGCGACGGACTGATGGCGCCGATTCGGCGCTGTACGTCTCGGGCGCGCTCGCGGAGATGAGCGTCGGCCCGTTCGCCCGAAACGTCGTCGGTGGTCGCCGCGCCGCGGAACGCCTTCTCGAACCGCGCGACCGAGTGAACTCGGAGGCTACCGCCTCGCTGTCGAAAGGGCGGTCCTGACATGCCGTCGAACGACCTCACGCTCGCATTCTCGCTGCGGGCGCTCGACGAACTCGCGCGACCGAACCACGCGCTCGAAGACGCCGCGCGGTGGACGACCCACCTCGGAATCGTCTCCTCGAAGCCGTCGTTTATCGAACGACGGCGCGTCCGCGAGGCGGGGTATGAACAGGAGTTCCTGTCGGGGCCGCGCTCGATTCCGGAGGCACTGGCGAGCGTGCGGGACCACTTCGAGACGACGCGGTACGTGTTCGTCGGCACGGAAGAGACCAGCGAGGTCGTCACCCGAGTCCCCGACTGGACGTACCAGTTGGTCTCGGACGCTGCAGCAGCCGCGGGTTGGCAGCTCGCGACGACCATCGCTGCCGACGAGGAGTGGCCCTACCAGGAATAAACGCGCTTCGAGTGACCTGCGGTCGACTCGCTAAGTCAGTGACTCTCGTGGATGTGGCTGCGGAGCGAATCGGTACTGTCGAACTGCTCGTCGCACTCGGCGCACGTGTTGTGGTGGAGGGCGACGTGCTGGGTCACACCGGCGGCGCTCTGGAACTGTGCATCGCAACTGGAGCAGGTGTACGCCATTGCGTTAATAACTCAACCGGAAGTAAACTAAAACAGCTATTAAAAATAGGCGGGTACTGCTTGCCTTAGCCTAATAACCTCGCGTTCGGACTAACTAACGACGACAGATTCGGATGGGGGAGGCGGTCCCCAACCCGTGCCTAGAGCGCTTCTTGTGCCCGTTCTCGAAGCGGGGTGCGAGGCTCGTGTCGTTCGCGAGTTTGTCGAGCGCGTCCGTCGCTCGACACCGACTAAGCGCGTTCAGGGCTTGGCGACGGTACCGCCCGTCGAGGCCGCTCGTGACTACGACGAGTCGAAGCTGCGTAGTCGCCCGTTCCTCGGCGAGTTCGTCGATGGCGTCTTCCCGCGTTCCGCGCGGGACGTTCTTGTCGACGACCGTTTGAAACAGCGAGCGTGGCGAAGACATCGTCAATCGGCGAGGCCGACCTCCTCGGCGCTCTCGGCGGACTGTGCGTCCCCGCCCGCAGCCTCTTCGGCGTCTTCGGGGCGTTCGAACGTCGGGAAGCGGTCCTCGAAAGCGCTCCAGTCGGCGTCCATCTCCTCGTCGGTCAACGTGGCCGCCTCGAGGTCCGCGCGGAGGTCGTCGTGGTCGATGTCGGTGCCGATGAGGACGAGTTGCGAGCCCCGGTCGCCGTACTCGGGATGCCAGCTTTCCTCCAGTTCGGGGTACGCCTCGAAGTACTGCGCCTGCTCGTCCGCCGGGAGCGTCGCGAGCCACTGCCCCGCAGGCGTGAGTCGAATCGACTGCCCCGCGACGTCGATACCCAGCGCGATGTCCTCGCGACCCGCCAGCCAGAAGTGTCCTTTCGAGCGGACGACGTTCGTCGGCAGTTCGTTCAGCAGGTCGGCGAACCGCTCCGGGTGGAACGGCCGACGGGACTCGAAGACGAACGAGGTGACTCCGTGTTCTTCCTCCGCGGAGGCGTGGGGTTCTTCGAGCTCTTGCATCCACCCGGCGGACTGGCTCGCCGCCTCGAAGTCGAACCGACCCGTGTCGAGAATTGTGTCCGGGTCGACCGCACCGTGTTCGGTTCGGAGGATTTCGGCGCGCGGCTGTAGCACCTCGACGACTGCCTCGATCTCGCCGAGCGCCGCTTCGTCGACGAGGTCGCATTTGTTCAACAGCAGGACGTCGCAGAATTCGATCTGCTCGACGAGGAGGCTCCCGAGGTCCTTCTCGGTGTCGCCGTCCATGAGCGACTCCGCCGAGCCGAACGTGGTCCAAAACTGGTGGGCGTCGACGACGGTGACCGTCGTGTCGAGTTCGTAGTAGTCCATCGGCTCGATGCCGGTCTCCTCGTAGAACTCCGTGGGGTCGAGGTCCGACTGGTCGAATCCCATCGTGAGCGTCTGTGCGACGGGGAGCGGTTCGGCGACACCGGTCGATTCGATGACGAGGTAATCGAACTCGCGAGCCTGCGCGAGCTTCGCGAGCGCGTCGAGCAGGTCGCCCCGAAGCTCACAACAGATACAGCCGTTCGACAACTCGATTAACTCCTCGTCGTCCTCCGAGATGTCGGAGTGTTCGGCGACGCGCTCGGCGTCGACGTTCACCTCGCCCATGTCGTTGACGAGGACCGCGATATCGAGGTCCGTTTGCGTGTTTAGGAGGTTGTTCAACACGGTCGTTTTCCCCGCGCCGAGGTTGCCGCTCAGCACGGTGACGGGAATCGTCTCTCGACTCATCTGTTATTAATTCTAGACCGTATCTTATTTATAATTGTCTATCTAGACTATCTTGTTGTTAATGGTGGCCCCAACGACCCCCCAAACGGACGAGTCGCTCGACGCCGTTATCGTCGGCGCAGGTGCCGCTGGCGTCGGTATTGGCGTCGTTCTCGAAGCCCTCGCCCTCGACTCTTACGCGATTCTGGAGCGAGACGACGTCGGCGCGTCGTTTCGACAGTGGCCCGAGGAGATGCAGTTCATCACCCCCTCGTTTCCCAGCAACAGCTTCGGCTGTCGAGACCTGAACGCCGTCACGACGGACACGTCGCCCGCGTTCGCGCTCGACCGCCTGGACCGGGCAGCACACGAAGCGGTCATCGAAGCCGCGCTTGACGACGAGCACCACGCCGCCCGGCGAAACGCGCTCGTCTCGCTTTTCAAACTCCGCGGCGAGGGCGCGTGTGACGCGCTCGTTGCCGCCGCCGACGACCCGAGCGAGCGGGTGCGAGAGTGGGCGGCGCACCTGCTCGGCGGGGTCGAAACCGACCGGGCGGCCGAGGCGCTGTCCCGACTCGCCGACGACGAACAGAGCGTCGTGCGAGAAACGGCGGTCCGGGCCCAAGAGGTCGATTCCGGGAGTTTCCGTCGCCAGTTCACGGGCGTCCTCGACGAGACCGACCGCACCCTGCCCGGCGAAGACGACCTCAACCGAACCCCGAACCTCTGACCATGAGCGAACACGAACCGACGAACCACGACCCGGCGAATAGCGAGCCAGACACCGTGCCCGAGCTTCGAGACCGCGTCGAATCGGCGCTCCGAGCCGTCCGAGACCCCGATGCCGACCTCGACGTTTTCGAGGCCGGACTGGTCGAATCGATAGCCGTCGACGGGGACAGCGTGACCGTCCACGCGGCCGTGACGGAGTTCGACAACGCGAACGCGACGCAGGTCATGCGAACGATGGCGCAGGCGGTCCGCGACGTGCCCGCAGTCGAGAGTGCGCACGTCGAACCCGTCTCGCCGTCGTCCGGCGACGATGCGACTGGCGTGGACGCGTTCGACACCGTCATCGCCGTCGCCAGTGCCAAGGGTGGCGTCGGGAAATCGACCGTCTCGACCGGTCTAGCGTGCGCACTCGCCGGCGAGCATTCAGCCGGGCTGTTCGACGCGGACATCCACGGCCCGAACGTTCCGTCGTTGCTCAACGTCGACGGCCCCGTTCACTCGGACGACGAGGGGCATCCGCTCCCCGTTTCGGTGACGGGCCCCGACGCCTCGCTTGACGTGATGAGCGTCGGGTTAATGGAGTCGGGCGCGCCGCTGGCGTGGCGGGGCGCGATGGCGCACGACGCGCTGACCGAACTGTTCGCGGACACCGCCTGGAGCGCCGACGACACCCTCGTGTTGGACCTTCCACCGGGGACTGGCGACGTGGTCCTGACGACGCTACAAGAGATTTCCGTCGATGGCGTCGTCGTTGTGACTACGCCCTTCGAGTCGAGCCTCGAGGACACGGCGCGGAGCATCGAACTCTTCCGCGACAACGGGGTTCCGGTTCTCGGGGCGGTCGTCAATATGCGCGAGTTCGCCTGCCCCTCCTGCGGCGACACCCACCAGCTCTTTCCGGGTGAGGCCGCCAGCGAACGCCTTGACGCGACGGTGCTCGCCGAACTCCCGTTTTCCCCGCAGTTTCAGGAGACGCCCGCGCCCGGCGACGCCGAACCGGCGTTCGAGACACTCGCGGAGTCGGTCTCCGAGGCGGCGGCGACCGCGTGGGACGTCGACGCTCCCGACGACGCACTCGACATCCGTGGAGACCCGCCGGAGCGACGGAAGGAGCGGGTCGCAGAACGGTTCACTGAGCTCGCGAGCGGCGAAACGTTCGCACTCGTCAGCGACCGCGACCCGACGCCCGTCCGACGGTTCCTCGGCGGACTGACCGACCGCGACCCCGCAGAAATCGACGGGTTCTGCGTCGAACGACGAACGCCGAACGACTGGCTGTTGACTGCGACGAAACCGTAATCGAGGACCGATGGAACGACAGCCACCGGTGACCGGCGTCGTGCTCGCCGGAGGCCGGAGCGAGCGGTTCGGCGAGGAGTGCAAGGCGGCGGCCACCTTCGATGGACGTCCGCTCGTCGAACGCGTCGTCCGGCGCGTCCGAGCGGCGACGAGACGCCGACCGATCGTCGCCGCGGGGGCGCGCGACAAACGCACGGTTGTGGACCGCGTACTGACCGACAGCGATCCAGTGCGGTACGTCGCGGACGCGGACTGGTGTAACGGCCCCGTCGCCGGCCTCTGTGCCGCGCTCGACACGGTTTCGACCGACCACGTCTTCGTCTGCGGTTGCGATATGCCGCTGTTGTCGGTCGCGGCCGTGTCGTGGCTCATCGACCGCCACGCCGGTTCAGGTGCTGACGCGACGCTCCCGGTCGATTCGGCGGGTCGTCGACAACTCCTCCACGGAGTCTACCGAACGTCGGCGTTGGCGGCGCGATGCGACCGGCGGCTTGATTCGAACAGCCTCCGAGCCCTCGTCTCCGAACTCTCGGTCGACCGCGTTGACCCGTCGTCGGTACCCGACTCTCTCTCGCTCGAAGCGTCGATAGCGAACGTGAACACGCGAGCGGAACTCGGTGCGCTCCGTCAGCGGTTTGGTGCGTAAGTTCGCAGCCCTCTCGGCCCAATGGTATTGGTCGTTTTATTCAATTTTATCTGTCGTCATTATCTCCTATGGGTATTCGAAACTGAATGGTTTATACCGCCGCAGGTAATCTCGCGAGTCGTACAGAGATGACTAGACGCAACTTCTGACTAGAAATGTGGAAATAAGTATTCGTTTCTCTGATTTTATATATCAAATTAGTACAAATATCATCACGTGTGTGATGGCTGTGAATCTGCCGTCAACCAAATGGTCGCTTCGTCAGCGATACGGAGGGAGTTACTTCCGTACTAGAATTTCTTAATTCGTACAATACTTTCTCCGTGGTGACTCTACCGACGCGTCGTGGCTTTGTCGGTTTGCTCGGCCGGAAGGCCGGCAAGACTCCGAGACGAACGATACCCATCGTATCTCTCATATTTCATTACAGACATAGTTTTGTAATTCACTCACGACGAGTGGTAATCACCCGTCTATGGTCGTGTACTCGGAGTACTGGTTACGCACTTCGAGTTCGTTTTTGCTGTACTGCAGTACGTTCAGCAGCTCCGACATGTAGGCGGGGGTGAACCGGTCTCGTGGCCCGGTCACGCCGATAGACGCCTTGACCTTTCCGTTCTTATCGAGAAGCGGAACGGCGATACCTCGAATACCACGGAGGTGTTCCTCGTCGTCGATGGCGTAGCCCCGTTCACGGACCCGCGCGAGCGAGTCTTCGAGTTCCGCCAGCGAGCTAACGGTCCTGTTCGTCCCCGACGGGAGGCCGTGTCGCTCGACGATTTCCGCCCGGCGAGCCTCGGGGAGGTACGCTAAGATTGCCTTTCCAAGCGAGGTCCAATGCATCTCCGTGCGATTCCCGATCGGAATCTCGTCCGCCGCGGCCTTCTCCCCGGTGCTTCGATACAGAATGACTCGTTTCCCGTTTTCCTCGACCGCGGCACCGACTATCTCGCCCGTCACTCGGCTGAGTTCTTCGACCTTATTCCTGAGTAGCCGAGCGATGTCGACTCGCTGCCGGATGTCTCCGCCGACCTCAAGAAAGCGAAATGAGCGACGGTACTCTCCGGCGTCTTTGACGACGAAGCCCTGTTCGACGAGCGTGTTGAGGTGGACGTAAATCGTGCTTGCCGGAATGTCGACTGTCGACGCGAGTTCCGAGAGGCCGGCCGGTTCGACGCCACTGAGAGCGTCGAGAATCTCGAACGTCGTTTCGACCGCGCGTATTGTTTTGACGTTGCCATCGGACATGATACGGTCTTTCCCGCACTCGGTGAAAGTATTTTCCCCCTGTTCAACTGGTATTCAACTCTCTCGGGAAGAACATCCCGAGTATTCACCACAGAAAAAAGTACAGCGAGTAACATGCTATTTTTACCGCATTCCAATGCGTATTTTCCGAACACGCCGAATCCGAGAGCGAAACCGCGTCCGGTGAACAGGCCGAAATACCGGTTGAGAAGCCGTGTTCGCTGAATGTCAACGGGAGTGTAGGCGTACGTCAAGGTTCTCCATTTTCGACCGTGTTGAATACAGCGTGCCGACCATGATGATTTCGGGAAGACCACCGCTGAGTCCCTCGGTTAGACGCATGGGGAGGCAAGAACCGATGACCGGACAGACGCTTCACCCGACGACTGGGGTGTCGAGAAGACCGCAGCGGCGCCGACTGCGATTCAACACCGTTGGGAGCGCGTCGTTGACTTCCATCACCAACATTTATTATGCAGGATTGAGGAGTAGTCCTCAGCCGACATGAGCCAGGTAAGACTATCGAACGTGAGTAAGGAGTACGACGGGGACATCCTCGCCGTCGAGGGGTTGGACCTCACCGTCGACGACGGGGAGTTCGTCGTCGTCGTCGGACCGTCCGGGTGCGGGAAGTCGACGACGCTCAGGATGGTGGCGGGCCTCGAGACCGTCACCGGCGGTGAGATCGCCATCGGCGAGCACGTCGTCAACGACGTGCGGCCGCAGGACCGGAACATCGCGATGGTGTTCCAGTCATACGCGCTGTACCCACACATGACCGTCCGCGAGAACATGTCCTTCGGGCTGCGTCTCGCCGGTGAAGACGACGGCGAGGTCCGGGATCGTGTCGAGGATGCCGCCGAGATGCTGGAGATTTCGGAGCTGTTAGACGACCTTCCGAAACAGCTCTCGGGCGGTCAGCAACAGCGGGTCGCACTCGGGAGAGCCATCGTGCGCGACCCTGACGTGTTCCTGATGGACGAGCCGCTTTCGAACTTGGACGCCAAGCTCCGGACGCAGATGCGGACGGAGATCCAGCGGATTCAGGAGGACCTCGGTGTCACGACAGTGTACGTCACTCACGACCAGACGGAGGCGATGACGATGGCCGACCGTATCGTCATCCTCAACGACGGCAAACTCCAGCAGGTCGACCCCCCGGAGCGGTGCTACGACGAGCCCAACAACGAGTTCGTCGCCGGCTTCATCGGGTCGCCCTCGATGAACTTCTTCGAGGTGACCGCAACGGACGACGACGGCGGCGTTCGCTTCGAATCCCCGAGCTTCGAGTTCACGCTGGATGTCGACATTCCCTCTGGTGAGTACACGCTGGGCGTCCGACCGGAAGACCTCACGCCGGACCGCGAGGGAGGCTACGTCGAAACAGTCGTCGACGTCGTCGAACCGGTCGGTTCGGACAACTTCCTCTACCTGCAGACGGCCCGGGGTTCGTCCGAGGTCGTCGCGCGGGTCGAAAGTGAGTTTCGACCAACCACCGGGGACGAGATAACGCTCGGGTTCGACGTGGACGACATGCACCTCTTTGGTAGCGACGGCGCGCGCGTACCAGTTAACGAGACGCAACTGACGGACTCAGCCTGACATGATGTATGACTCAATCGGACGACGCGAGCACGAGTGGGCAGGAATGACCGCGGCAGAGGTCCGAGAGATAGGAGCGAAACCGGGATCGATTCTGGTGATTCCGGTAGGGAGCATCGAACAGCATGGCGAACATTTGCCGGTGGTGACCGACTCTCTCTTGGTCGAGGCGATGGTCGATTCTGCGGTCGAGCAGACCGACGGTCTCCCCGTCGTCGTCTCGCCGACAGTGTGGAGTGGGTTCTCACCACACCATCTCACCTTCGGCGGGACGCTGTCGTTAGATTTCGAAACGATTCGCGCGACGCTCGAGGACATCGCGAACACGGGACTTCAAAACGACTTCGACGCCGTGTTGTTCGTCAACGGCCACGGCGGCAACGGACCCCTCATCGGGTCCGTAGTCAGCACGGTCGGCGTCGAGACCGACGCCGAGGTGCTCGGAACGACCTACTTCGAGCTGGCGACTGACCGAATCGAGGCGCTTCGAGATACCGAGACCGGCGGGATGGCTCACGGGGGCGAGTTCGAAACGTCGCTCATGCTTGCGGTCCGACCCGACCTCGTCGGCGATTCGTCCACCCGGAACGGTGAACCACTAAGTGAGACGTACCGCTGGGGCGGACAGGACCTCCTCGACGGGGGCTCGGTGAGCGTCTACCGGTCGTTCGACGCGTACTCCGAGACGGGCGCCATCGGGCTCCCCGAGGAAGCGAGCGCTGAGAAGGGAGAGCGGATTCGGTCGATTATCGCCGAGGAACTCGCCTCGCTGCTCGATGCGGTTCACGAACAGAACGCGTGAGACACCGACAACCATAATAAAAATAAAATATGGACAAAAACAATTATATATGTGGGGGCAATTGGTAGTGATGATGCGAGAGAATACCACAGAAGAAGCTAGCGGACAGACTCTGGACCGTCGGCGGCTCCTTCAAGCGCTCGGCGCTGGTGGCATGATCGCCATCGCCGGCTGTACCGGCGGCGGGGACGGAAGCGAAAGCGGCTCTGACGGCGAGGGCAGCGGTGAGGGTGGGGGCGACACCCAGAGCGTCCAACTCCTCACAATGGGTGTCGGTGACAACATCAAGCAGTTCTTCGAGGAGAACAACGCCGCCTTCGAGTCAGAGTACGACGTTGACGTCGAGTTCACGAGTGTAACTTGGGACAACGCACGGCAAACTGTGAACAACCGAGTCGACGGCGGACAGGCCCCGGACGTGAGCCGTTGGCCCGCTCGGTGGATTCCGCAACTCGTCGGGAAGGACGCGCTCGAACCGGTCGACGATCTAATGGACGGCGAGTTCGGCGAGAAGTTTGCCGAGGGAGTCGCCAACGGCACGATGTACAACGGCTCGCACTACGGCGTCCCGTGGGCCGCGTCGAACAAGTGTCTCTACTACAACAAAGACGCGTTCGAGGCTGCCGGTCTCGACCCGGAAAACCCGGCGCTCGACACGTGGGAAGATATGCTCGCGGCGGCGAAGGCCCTCACTGAGAGCGACGAGGTGAGCATCCCAGCGCTCGGTCTCGCCGGCGCCGACGCCATCGAGACGGGGTCACAGTACTACCACTACCACTGGTCGCACGGCGCCGACCTGGTCGACGACGAGGGGATGCCCGTCGTCAACTCCGACGGCGCCGTCGAGGCGCTTTCGTTCTACACCGACCTCCATCTCGAACACGGCGTGACGCAGTCTTCACCGCTTTCGTCGACCCGACAGGACATCCGTCAACTGTTCGAGAACGGCGACCTCGGGATGGTCATCGGGCACGTGTACACGGGGCTCAACATAACCGAGTCACAGGAGAACGGTGAGGTTGACTTCGATTACGGTATCGTCCAGGTCCCGAAGGGTCCTGCGGGCCGGTACAGCCTGTTCACTATCGACACGCTGGGCATCTTCAGCCAGAGCGAACACAAGGACGTCGCGCAAGACCTGATTCGCTTCTACTTCGACGAGGAGCGCCGCTTCCAGTACTCGAAACAGAAGGGCTTCCTCCCGGTCGTCAAGGCGGTCGGCGAACGGGAGTACTTCTCCGAGTCGAAGAACTGGGGGCCGTTCGTCGAGGCGGGACAGTACGCCCGTGCTCGGCCGAAACTCAGCAATTTCAGCCAGTTCAACGACCGGATGGTCCAAGCGATACAGGAAGCGCTCGCTGACCAGAAGAGCCCGCAGAAGGCCTTGAACGACGCCCAGAGTGACCTCGAAGACGCGATGAACTAATGCAACGATATGAGCCTCGCTGAAGAACATACCCAGACAGGCGACGATTCGCGGCTATCACAGTCCGCCGCGCACGTCAAGCGGAACCGCCGCGCATACCTTTTGATAGCGCCTGCTGCGTTATTTCTCGTCGCCGTCGTAGGGTACCCGATACTGGAGACATTCCGCCTGTCGCTGTACCGTTCTCCCGCCGATTCGACTATCGAGACGTTCGTCGGGTTGCAACACTATGTCGACATTTTCAACAGCGACATCTTCTACCGTCTCCTCTGGCAGACGGGGCGGTGGGTCGCAGTCGGCGTCGCCGGAAAGACGTTACTCGGTCTGCTCATCGCAGTCCACCTCAAGGGAGACATCCGAGGCCGGAAGTTCTTCCGAACGGCGTTTCTCATCCCGTGGGGAATTCCGTACGCCATCTCTGCGGTCGTCTTCCGGTGGATAGAACATCCACAGTTCGGCTACCTCAACGCCATCCTGCTCAAGCTCGGCGTGATAGAGCAGGGTATCGGGATTCTCGGGAACCCCGACATCGCGTGGTTGGGCGTCGTCGTGGCGGATATCTGGATCGGTACGCCGTTCATGGCGATTATCTTCCTCGCGGGTCTGCAGTCGATTCCGCAGGACCTCTACGAGGCCGCGGCCATCGACGGGGCTGAGCGGTGGCACCAGTTCCGATACATTACGCTCCCACAACTCAAGAGCGTCATCCTGATGGCGACGCTCCTCTCGACGATTTGGACCTTCGTCAGTTTCGACGTTATCTGGACGATGACAGGCGGCGGTCCGATTAGTACGACCGCGACGCTGGTGATACACATCTACCAGGTCGGCCTGCAGAACGGGAATCTCGGGCTCGGTGCCGCCTACAGCGTCATCGGGTTCCTGCTGTTGCTCCTGTTCGCTATCGTCTATCTCAGGGTCTACACCCGCGGAGGTGAGGAGCTGTGACGATGGCAGGCCACGACGAGGGCGGACTGCGCCGAGTCAGAGTCTACGGCATGCTCATCGCGCTACTCGGGATAATGATGTTCCCGTTCTACGCGATGTTCTCCAGTACGTTCAAACCGGAGTCGGAGATATTCTCCGCACCGGCGACGCTCGTGCCGTCCCAGCCGTCGCTCGGGGCGTACGTGGACGTCTGGACGCAGACCGACGTGCTCCTCTGGATTGCCAACAGTTTCGTCATCTCGCTCGGAACCGTCGTCCTGACGCTTCTGCTCGCGATTCCCGCCGCGTACTCCTGCGCGCGGAACGACTTCGTGGGCAAACGGACGTTCCTGCTCGCCGTCCTCGTCGTCCAGATGTTCGCCCCCGTGGTGCTCATCGTGGGGCTGTTCGACGTCATCAGCCGGCTCGGACTGTTCAACACGTACCTGGCCGTTATCGTCCCCGCAGCGGCGTTCACCCTCCCGTTCAACATCTGGATGCTCTACGGCTACTTCAAGACCGTTCCCGTCGAACTGGAGGAATCCGCCCGCATCGACGGTGCCAGCCAGTTACAGGTGCTCACGAAGATTGTTCTTCCGCTGACCAAACCCGCGCTCGTCGCCAGCATCACCTACACGTTCCTGTACGCGTGGAACCGGCTCCTGTTCGTGCTGACGTTCCTCACCGACAGCGCGAAGTACAACATCCCGCGCGGGGTCTTCTAACCGCGTGCTGACGTCGATGGTCGGCGCGCTCCAGACCGACTGGCGGATGATGCTCACCGTCTCGGTTATCGGTATCATCCCGCTTCTCGTCCTGTTCGCGTTCCTCGAACAGTACATTGTGGCGGGGATGACCGCCGGCGCGGTCAAGGAGTAACGACCCTCCTGTATATTTATTATCGGCCCGCGTGACGACCCGCTATGGAGTTCGCTATCTGGGCGTACCCGTGGGACGTGCTCGACGCGGGACCACGGGAGACGGGCGCTCGCATCGCCGAACTGGGCGTCGACGAGGTGACCCTCGCGACGAACTATCACGCCGTACAGGCGTTCGCGCCGCACAACCCGAAGCGGCGGACCTTCTTCGCACGCGCGAGTTCGTATTTCCGCCCTGACGGCGGCTACGGCCGCCTCGAACCGATTCCGTACGAAGGAATGACCGGAGACTGGGTCGCTGGAATCGCCGACGGTCTCGAGAACGTCCGGTTGAACTCGTGGACGGTCGGCTGCCACAACTCGCGGCTCGGGATGCGCCATCGAGACGTGACGCTGACCTCCGCACACGGCGACGACCTCGTATTCGGCCTCTGCCCGTCGAACCCCGACGTACAGGAGTACCTCACCGGACTCGTCCGCGACCTGACCGACTCGGCGCACTTCGACCGAATCGAACTCGAGACCTTCGACTACTTCTACGGGACGGGGTTCGGTTGGCACCACCAGAAGATTCACGCTCAGCTGGGAACGCTAGGTGAGTTCCTCTTCGGACTGTGCTTCTGCGACCACTGTCGGGGAACCGCGTCGGATGCGGGCATCAACGTCGAATCAGCTCGGGAGACCGTCGCACAGACGCTCGACGAAATCGTCGATGGAACCGTTCCGCACGGCCTCTCGCCCGAGCTATGGCTCCGCGAGCACGACGCGGTCGCCGACTACGTCGACGTACGCGAAGAAACGCTGGCGACGCTCTACGCGGACCTGTCCGCGGCGAGCGGGTCGACGCCGCTCGGATACTACGTCGGCGCGCCCGAACCCGGCCGCGAGTGGATGGTCGGAGCCGACCTCGACCAGCTGTCTGAGTACGTAGACTACTTCTGTCTGCCAGCGTACGAGTCCTCACGTGAGGCGGTGATGAACGCCTATCGAAGCGTCGATGCGGTGACCGATGACGTACCGTTACACGTCGGCCTCCTCCCGGGCCACCCGGCGATACACGACGGCGACACGCTCGTCGACATCGTCGACTCACTCCGGGCCGTCGACGTGCCGCGGGTCTCGTTCTACAACTACGGACTGCTGCCCGAGCGGTCGCTGTCGTGGATTCGGGAGGCCACGAACAGGAGTCTGTAACAAACGATACTTTCATACTGTCGCCCCCTACAAGCGTTTGTATGGAGATAACCGACGTGACAGCGGTTACTGTCGACGTTCCGCTGACGAGTACCGACGAGCATCTCGGAATCGCCCCGTACACCACGAATCACGGCGAACTCGAATCGATGGAGCGCGTGCTCGTCCGCGTCGACACCGACGAGGGTATCGAAGGCTGGGGCGAGATGCGCGTGTTCCTCTCGCCGACGGCGACCGAGTCGCTCATCGAAGACGGTATCGGACCGATGGTCGTCGGTCAGTCGCCGTTCGAAATCGAACGCCTTCGCCGACAGGTGTTCGTCGAGTACACGAACGTCGACATGTTCTTTTCCGCCGTCGAAACGGCCTGTTGGGACATCGTAGGGAAAGCGCTCGACCGACCCGTGTACGAACTGCTCGGCGGCTGGACCGCGCCGACCCAGAGTACGCTCCAGCACAGGTCCCACGTGGCCGATGGCACCCGCAGCCCCGGTCCAGTCCCGGTCGCGTTCTGCCTCGGAATCCTGCCGCCCGAGGAATCTCGCGTGAAAGCCCGAGAGGCACTAGACACAGGGTTCGATGTGCTCAAGACGAAAGCGGGCAGGGACTGGCGACAGGACGTTGCGCGGATCAAGGCGATGCACGACGAGACGGACGGACAACTGGAGTTCCGACTCGACCCGAACCAGGGCTGGACGCTCGACCAGGCAGTTCGTGTCGGCGCGATGCTCGAAGACGAGGGTATCTACCTGCAGTACCTCGAACAGCCGATTCGGGTGGACTCTCACGTGTCGCTCGCACGGTTGCGACAGCGCCTTCGGCAGCCCATCGCTCCGAATGAGGACACCTACGTGCCACACAACATCTCTTCGCTCGTCGAGGCCGGCGCGATGGACGTGGGCGTCATCGACCTCACCCCGGCCGGCGGCATCAGCGGGATCCGGCAACAGGCCGCGATACTCGAAGACGCCGGCGTGCCGTTTACCCATCACTGTGCGTTCGACCTCGGGATTCGAACCGCGGCAATTCTCCACGCCGTGAGCGGGATTCCGGGCTTTTCACTCCCCCCGGACTCGACGTACTACGCGTGGGAAGGCGACGTCATTGCGGACCCGTTCGAAGTTGAAGACGGCTGTCTCCCCGCACCGCGCGGACCCGGACTCGGTATCTCGGTCGACCTCGACGCCGTCGAAGCGTACCGAATATAGTGCAACACCATAGCAAGGTTGAATAGCCCCGACTACATCGGTGCGCACGCTATGGTTGAGTTATCACTACGAGACCGTCCGGCAATCGTAACCGGTGCCTCTCGAGGTATCGGTCGCGAAATCGCGGCACGATTTGCGGAGGCTGGCGGAGACGTCGCCATCTGCTCGCGCTCGTTGGACGACGTGAGACCGGTCGCAGAGGAGCTCACCACCGCACACGACGGCCGGGTCGTTCCGGTCGAGTGCGACGTGACCGACCGCGACGAGGTTCGAACCCTCGTCGATACCGCGCTCGACGAGTTCGGCGAGGTCAAGGTGCTGGTGAACAACGCGGGCGGGTCAGACGAGTCCGCGAACGTGGCGCACCGCTGCGACGAGGAGACGTTCGAGCGGATGGTCGACCTGAACCTCAAGAGCCAGTTCCTCCTGAGCAAGGAGGTCCTCCCGGCCATGGTCGCCGCCGGCGGAGGTTCGATGGTCCACATGGGCTCGGTCAACGGGCTCTTCGGCATCGGTTTATCCGGCTACTCGGAGGCGAAAAGCGGTCTCCTCGCGATGTCGCGAAACATCGCGGCCCACTACGGCCAACACGGTGTTCGCTCGAACGTTATCTCCGCAGGGACGATAGAAACCGCGAGCAGGCGCGAGGAGATGGAGAACACAGAGGGCCGGAGTGATTCGAACGCGCGCGAAGGCTGGCTCGACCAGTACCCGCTCGGTCGCTTCGGGACGCCGCGTGAGGTCGCGGACACCTCGCTGTTCCTCGCATCGGAGCTGTCCAGTTTCATCACCGGCGAGAACGTCGTCCTCGACGGCGGCCTCACGACGAGTCTCTCGACGTCGTTCATCAATGAAGTGTACGACGCGGACGAAGTACCATCACGACGGTAACCACATCAACGATGAAAGAACTAACCACAGCGGACGCACCGGACAGCATCGGACCGTACTCGCAGGGCATCGTCTCGGGGGACAAACTCTACGTCTCTGGACAGGGGCCCGTCGACCCCGAAACGGGTGAAGTCATCGACGGGACACCGGCGGAACAGACGAAGCGAACCCTCGAGAACGTCGAGGCGATTCTGGAGGCCGGCGGATCGTCGCTCGCGGACGTGGTGAAAGCCACCGTCTTCCTCAAGGACATGCGCTACTACGACGAGGTGAACGAGGTTTACGGCGAGTACATGTCGGCACCGTATCCGGCACGGAGCGCCGTCGAGGTCGTGAAACTCCCCGTCGACATCGACGTGGAAATCGAGGTCGTCGCCGAGCGGTGACGCGCCGAGTCAACGATTCCGAGAGCACGTCCCGACCGTAGGTGAGAGCGGAAGCCGACGGCGCAACACCGCGTCGGGAGTGACGACGCTACCTTCCCCGCGGTCCCGAAGCAGTGTGGACCGTCGGGTTCCGCTTTCGCTTCGTGCAGTTCAGAACGCGCGACACCTCGGTTGTCGCGGCCGTCGGAGCCGAACGAACTCCTACTCCGACCGTGCGGCCTCGACAGCCTCTCTGAACGCGCGGGCGTTCGCTTCAATAACGTCGAACTCGCCGCGAGCGATGGCTTCGGTGTCGACGATGGAGCTCCCGACGCCGACGGCCGTCGCGCCCGCATCGAAGAACTCGCCCACGTTGTCCAGTCCAACCCCGCCGGTCGGAACGGTCGGAATGTGGCCGAGCGGGCCGCCGAGCGCCGAGACGAACCCCGGTCCGAGCGTGCCCGCAGGGAACACCTTCACCATGTCAGCACCGGCCTCGAAGGCGTTCACGGCTTCGGTCGGCGTGGCGATACCGACGAGCGAGGGCGCGCCGTAACGGTTCGCGGTTTCGACGACGCCCTCGTCGAACGACGGCGTGACGATGAACTCCGCGCCGGCGAGGGTCGTCGCCCGCGCCGTCTCCGCGTCGAGGACGGTCCCCGCGCCGACGGTGACCTCGTCGGCACCGAACGACGCTGATACGTCCCGAATCATGTCGAGGACACCTTCGGTGTTCGCGGTTATCTCGACCGTCGAAACCCCGCCGCGGCGGAGCGCGTCAACCGTCTCGATCGCCGTTTCGGGGTCGGTCCCGCGGATGATTGCGACGATGCCCGACTCCGCGATTCGCTGGGCGGTGGAAGCGACCATATCCGTAGCAGGGTGACCCACGGCTTAACCTTCGGGGTCCACGACTGCCGGGTGCAAACTTCGTCCAGAGCGGAGTCCTTATCACGCGACTCCACGACGTTCGAGTATGCAAAACCCGCCCCGACGGAGTGGATACTGTGACGCCTGAACTGGTGACGTTCGGCGAGACGATGGTTCGCCTATCACCTCCGAGAGGAGGCCGCTTAGAGACGAGTGACACGCTACGGTTCAGCACCGCCGGGGCGGAGTCGAACGTCGCAATCGCGGCTAGCAGGCTCGGAGCCGACGCCGCGTGGCTGTCGAAACTCCCCGACTCAGCGCTCGGCCGCCGGGTCGCGACCGACGTGCGTCGACACGGCGTCGAACCCGCGGTCGTCTGGAGCGACGACCACCGACAAGGAACGTACTACCTCGAACATGGCGGCGAGCCGCGTGGCACGTCGGTCATCTACGACCGGGCGGACGCCGCGGTGACGACCGCGACGCCCGACGAACTCCCGACGCGCCTCCTCGAAGACGCGGCCTACTACTACACGAGCGGCATCACGCCCGCACTGTCCGACCAGTTGGAATCGACGACGCGTTCGCTTCTCGACGCCGCGCGGAGCGCGGGGGCGACCACCGCATTCGACCTGAACTATCGGTCGAAGCTGTGGAGTCCTGAAGCGGCACGCGAGACGCTCGAACCGCTCTTCCCGCTCGTCGACGTATTCGTCGTTGCGGCGCGCGACGCCCGAACCGTCCTCGGACGCGACGGCGACGCGGCCGCAATTGCGGCGTCACTCGAAGCGGAGTTCGGCTTCGAGACGGTGCTCGTCACACGCGGCGACGAAGGCGCACTCGCCCGCGTCGACGGCGAGACGTACGAGCAGGGTGCGTTCGAAACCGAGACAGTCGACCCGATCGGTACGGGCGACGCCTTCGTCGGCGGCTATCTCGCCTCGCGGATTCACGGTGAACCCGTCCCCGACGCACTCGAAACAGGCGCTGCGACGGCGGCCCTCAAGCGAACGCTGGATGGTGACTTAGCTATCATCACTCCCACCGAAGTCGAGCGCGTGTGCGAGCAGTCCAGTGGTGGCATCAGCCGGTAACCACGGCTCTCCGACTGAGCGGCCGATACGAGAGACACAAAAGTGACTGTCGAACGTGTTCGGTTTTGTCGTGGTTGACCGCGCTCACGACCCGCCTGAGGCGACGCCGAAGCAGATCGCAGATGAGGGAACTACTCCCCAAGCCGATGGCAAATAGCCTTGATTTCATATTGTGATGGACCCAAGGCAATACTGATTCTTGACGTAGTAATATCTAATTAGTAATAATATTGAACGGTTTGTTTGTTGAGTGATTAATGTGGCCATTGGGCGTTCTTGTGCCGAGTAGACTTGTGAAATATTTACAAAAATCTCACGGCTCCCCATCCTCGGGTTATGAACACGGTCGACTCGGATTTACGGATCTGAAACCACGTTCCGGTGAGGTTTCGCTTGGCGTAGTCAATCCGACTGCTCAATCCTAATCGAGAGAATGAAGTCTAATCGACGGAAGATGTCTCCGAGAATACAGCGTCTGAGTTCTTGTGATTCCCCAAGCGGTGATGATAAAGCACAGTCGTTGGGTCGGTATCATGTCGGTTGAACAATTCGTCAGCAAGCATCTCAGCCCCATAATAGATTGTATTATATAACCAAGACAATGTGTGATTGATTCCAACAACGGTCTCTTCGGCTGCAGCCTAATTCGGTGTATTTCTGGTAAATTAAGACACATATATGATAAATACACACTATCGACAGACCGTTTAATGAGAGCGCTCGAAATCGTGTAATTGTGGACCCTGAACACAACGTTTATTCATGCGTTACTTGTTGTCCGCTATCATGAAACACACCTCAGCAGTCTGGGACCCGAATCTCGACGACGGCCAGTATCGGAACCCGGTCATATACGCGGACTACTCTGACCCTGACGTCGTTCGCGTGGGTGCTGATTTCTTCATGACCGCTTCGAGCTTCAACGCCGTCCCCGGGCTCCCGATACTCCACTCGCGCGACCTCGTGAACTGGCGACTCATCAATCACGCCATCGACGAGTTACCACCAGATTTCGACCGTCCGCAGCACGGGAACGGCGTCTGGGCGCCCTCGATCAACTACCACGAGGGGACGTTCTACATCTTCTACGGCGACCCCGACCGCGGCGTCTACATGACCAAAACCGACGACCCCCGTGGTCGGTGGTCCGACCTGACGCTCGTACACGAGGCCGAGGGGTGGATCGACACGGCACCGCTGTGGGACGACGACGGGAACGCGTATCTCGCCCACGCGTTCGCAAAGAGCCGTGCTGGCTTCAACAGCGTGCTCAACATCGCCCCGATGGCACCGGACGGGACGCACATCACCGGCGAAAGCAGACAGGTGTTCGACGGCCACGACGACCACCCGACAATCGAGGGACCGAAGCTGTACAAGCGGGACGGGAGTTACTACATCTTCGCGCCCGCCGGTGGCGTTAGCGACGGGTGGCAGACGGTCCTGCGCTCGGACGACATCTACGGCCCGTACGACGACCGAATCGTCCTCGCTCAGGGGGAGACACCGATTAACGGGCCGCACCAGGGAGCGCTCGTAGACTTAGAGAGCGGCGAGGACTGGTTCGTTCACTTCCAAGAGGCCGACCCGTACGGCCGCATCGTCCATCTCCAACCGGTCGCTTGGGCCGACGGGTGGCCCGTCATCGGTCGCGACGAGGACGGCGATGGGACCGGGGAGCCGGTTCGAACGCACCAAAAGCCCGATGTCGCTGCTGAGACGCTTCCGACGATGGTCCCGCAGACCTCCGACGACTTCGAAGCGGCCCGCTTAGGGCTCCAGTGGCAGTGGCACGGGAACCCGAAGTTCGGGTGGCACTCGCTCACCGACCGTCCCGGCGCGCTCCGCCTGTTCCAACAGCGTGTTGATGAGTCTGAGAACCTGTGGACCGCCCCGAACCTCCTTCTCCAGAAGTTCCCCGCCCCGGCGTTCACGGCGACGACAGAAGTCCAGTGCGGTCTCCAAGAAGAAACCGGGCATGGGGGGCTTCTCGTCATGGGCACCGAGTACGCCTACCTCAGTATCCGCAAGAGCACGGACGGAGTCCGCCTGATACAGGGACGTAACACCAGTCCATCGGAGGGCGACTCCGATACGGTCGTTGAGCGAGTGCCCCTCCGAAGCTCGTCCGCACGACTGCGGGCGACCGTCGAAGACGGGGGTCGCGTCCAGTTCGCGTACGCGACGGACGATACCGGCTTCGAGTCGATTGGAGAACCGTTCCAAGCCCAGCAGGGGCGCTGGATCGGTGCCAAAATCGGTCTGTTCGTCGCGCAGTCGCCCGACTCTGCGGTCGGTGACGGGTACTGCGACTTCGAATACTTCGAAATCAGCGACTAAACAGTCCCCAGAGAGGCGCACGTTCTGCGTCCGATATAACAGACATATCATTGACTCCATTGTGGACACTGCATAGTTAGTGCCCCCTCAACCGGCGTTCCTCCATCGAGCATTGATTCGGTTGCTGGAAGTTGTAGTATTGTGCGAACTGCATGCGTCTCTCCGTGTGAACGGAAGTCGTGACGGCCGACGGCTGACCGCCGTCGATTTCAGAGCCGAGTACCACTTCGTTTATATCTCGTGAAAATCACATATATCCTATATCTACGCTGACGCATAATGTTCTTAACTTCCTCATCTCTCGGTTGGACTCGGCGAATACTGGTCGTACTCGTCGTCGTGTCGCTTTTCGTCCCACTCGGCAGTCCGGTGGCGGCCGCCCAAAGCGAGGCGAACACCACGTTCGTGGAATCGGACATCAACGCGGACACGACGTGGACGCCGGAAGACGGCCCCTACCGAATCATCCAGAGCGTCCACATCGACCCCGGGACGACGCTGACGATACGACCCGGGACCGACGTTCAACTCGCCGAGGGAATCACGCTCTCCGTGGACGGCTCACTCGTCGTCGACGGCACGGCGGCCCAGTCGGTGACGATTTCACGGTCTGCGGGTGCCGCCGCCGAGCGCCGGTGGGCGAGCATCCGCTACAACGGGACGAGCGAGTCTCGGCTTGTCGTACGCAACACGACCCTGCAGGGCGGAACGAGCGGCGTCACCGTGGCCCGCGCGGACGGGTCGATTACGATTACCGACTCAACGTTCCGAGACTTTTCGAACGCCGGGCTGTCGGTCGGCGACACCGCGTCGACGCCGCCGATTAGCATCGAGCGGTCGGCGTTCCGCCGTATCGACGGGCACGCGATTCGGGCGACCCCGCTGGCTGGTGCGACCGGTGCGACTTCGGTTACGGCGTCGCCCGTGGAGCGCGGCAACCGGTCGAACCACACGCTGTCGCTCGATGCCGGCGTCGGCGTGACGTTCGACACGATAGAACTCCGGTACACCGATTCCGGGTCGGTCGACGACGTCGACGCGAAGAGCATCGCCCGAATCGGCCTCGATAGCAACCGAAACGGAACGATAGAGCGGTCGTTCGACTCGCTCGTCACCGATGTCTCAGGGACGGACGGACGCGTGCGAATCTCGCTGTCGAGGCCGGTCAGTATCCCGAGTGACGGCCGACTCCTCGTGGAGTACGGGGACGTGGTCAACCCGGAGACGCGCGGTTTCTATCCCGTTGCGGTCGACCTCCGCAAGGGGACAGTCTCACAGCTCTCGGACGGCGTTCGGGGCTCGCTCGCCGTCGGAAACGTCATATCGCCGGTCGACGAGCGCGCCGCGTCCACGACGCGCGTGCGACAGCTCACCGTTCGCGAGTCGACGTTCCGCGATATCAACGGGAGCGGGGTCTTCGCCGCCGCCGACAGCGTCGGTCGCCTCTGGGCGTTGAACAACGAGATTTCGGCGACCGCGGGCAGCGGAATCGCGGTTCGCGCGGCCCAGAGCGATACGTCGCTGCTGCACAACCACATCACCGCCGGTGACGCCGGTATCCAACTCGACGCTCGCGACGAGACGACGGCGACCGTGGCCGGAAACGAGATTCGCGGCGCTCGGACCGGCATCCGTATCCGCCAGTCGGGAACCCAACTCCCGCAACCCGGCGCGGTTACCATCCGTGACAACACGCTCGCGGACAACGTCGGCCACGGCGTCGACCTCACCGCTCGCAGTCTCGAACTGAATCTGCAACTCACCGACAACGCGATTCGCGGTAACGGCGGGGACGCTGTCCACGTCAACAACTGGCTGACGAGAGGGAGCGACGTTCGTGGGAACCGGCTCATCGAGAACGGCGGCGACGGGTTCGCCCTCGATGGGACCGTCGTGTCGGGCCTCACACTGGCTGACAACACCGCCCGGGGCAACGAGGGAGCGGGACTGGAGCTCCAGACGGGAGCGGCGGCACGCGGGGTCGACGTCCGGAATAACACCGTCCGCGATAACGGGGGTCACGCCGTTTCGGTCCGCTCGAACCTGATTATTCACCGGACGAACGTCAGCGAGAACCGACTGGCGAACAACGCCGGTGCGGGACTGGTCGTCGCCAGCCCGATAACGCACCGCGGCGAGCTTTCGGTCGCCAACAACACTATCGCCGCCAACTCCTACGGCGTCGTCGTCCGCGGGGTCGTCGAGACCGACGTTCGGGACAACGACATCGTGTTCAACACGAACGCCTTTGCGGACCCGGTTCCCGTTTCGAGGGTGACGCCGGGAACCGGCGTGTACCTCGCCGAGGGCGCGTCCGGTGCGATCATCAACCAGGCCGAATCGACGGTTCCGCTGGAAGAACTCGTCGCCAATCCCGAGTTGACACAGCGGCTCACGGTCGCTCGGCTCTGGGACGACACGGTCGTCGTCCTCCGGACGGACGGCGAAAGCGAGACGCGGAGCGCGGAAGCCAGCGCCCTGACGATTCGTCGCGTGAGCGGCGCGCTCCCGACGGGCATCGGGGTCCAAACGGCCGGCGAGGGAACCAGGACCCACCACGTCGTCAACAACAGTATCTACGGCCAAGACCGCGGCCTCACGGTCGATATCAAGCCGCTGGTCAGCGCGAACGCGACCGCCCGAATCGTGGTGGACCCGATTCGGACCGTCGACGCCGAGTCCAACTACTGGGGCGCTGCCAGCGGTCCGTATCACTCGTCGATTCTCCCGTCCGGAGAGGGGAACCCCGTCGTCACCGAGCGCGGCTGGGTCGATTTCACGCCGTTCCGAACCGCGGCACCCGACGAGCTGTACACCCGTCCGACCGCCCGAATCGATGCTCCGGCGACAGCGACCGCCGCGGACGAACTCCGACTGTCCGGGGCCGGCTCGACGAGCGACACCTCAGCAGTCGGTCGCTATCACTTCTTCGTGAACGGGACCGAGCGAGTGCAGTCGACCCCCGAACTCAGCGTCACGATGAGCGAACAGCCTCTCGACGTCGGGTTAGCCGTCGAGAGTCGACTCGGCATCGACAGCGACACCGTCACGACGACGATTGGTGTCGCGCCACCCGAAGTGACTCCGACGGTGACGACAGCGGCCTCCCCGAACACGGCGGGGGCGACGACCACGGCTCAGTCGCCGACGAACGATTCGACCGACGACGGGTTCCTCGGCGGATTGGCCTCGGTGTGGGGCCTTCTCGGAAGCGGGCTCTACGTGGGTGCGCTGGGTCTCGGCGGCTACGGAATGGTCCTGACCCTTCAGCGTCGGTCGCCACCGGTGAGCGGTCTTCGAATACAGCTGTTGGCTGGCGCGGCCGTCCTCGTCTGGCTCATCGGCGGACTCGTCGGCACCGCCTCGCTGGTCGGCGTCGGTCTCGCCGCGGGTGTCGCGTGGGCCGGACTCACTGGGGTCGCATATGTCTTGGCGACGCGAGGGTGAACGCGCCCCTGACGACCGTCGCAGATAGCGTCCCGCCACGCGGCGGAGCATCGTGACGCTTCCCCCGGAAGGCGTGTCACGCCGTGGTTCTGCCGTGTGTCTCATTTCGGTCAGTGCAAAACCATAGTGGTATCAGACCAGTGAATGTGTAGATTGTACAATATTGGTGTTCAGGATTTTGATGTGCTTTTTGTGAATATTATCTAGTCATCTGTAATACTCACTTATTTACAGTCTGGAGAGTATATGACCACTCAAAACAAATATTATGTAATAATCTGAATAATTCAAACTATGTAGAGTTCACAAAAGTGTTTGTTTGTGAAACTATTGTTGGGCTCGTCTGTGCTATTTTGCTGTCCACTGAGCAAGCAAACGTCCGGTCGAGTGCGGTGAATACTCCCCGTACTACCGTCTGTCGTGATCCACACGGCAAAAGGAATATAACCGTAATTCTCCTCCGTACAAGCATGCGAACCTGCGAGCTCACAGCTGTTAGTGAATTCACACTTGTCGAGCGGGACCTCCCGACAATCGCCCCCGACGAAGTCCTGGTTCGAATCGACCGCGTCGGCATCTGCGGGTCCGACTTACACTACTACCAGCACGGCGAAAACGGCGGTAACGTCGTCGACTTCCCCCACGTCCTCGGTCACGAGGCGGCCGGCACCGTCGTCGAGGTGGGGGACGAAGTCTCCCGCGTCGGTCCCGACGACCGCGTGGCAATCGAACCCGGTCTCCCGTGCGGAGAGTGCGAGTACTGCGCCGGCGACGACACCTACCACCTCTGTGAGGACATGGAGTACATGTCTTCGCCGCCGGTCGAGGGCGCACTAACCGAGTACGTCGCGTGTCCCGCCGAGTACCTGTACGCGCTTCCGGACTCGGTGTCGCTCCGCGAGGGGGCGCTCGCGGAGCCGCTGAGCGTCGCGATGCACGCCTGTCAGCGCGGCGGCGTCTCCGAGGGCGACTCGGTGTTAGTCACGGGCGGCGGTCCCATCGGCCAACTCGTCTCGGAAGTCGCGATGGCCCGCGGAGCCGAGACGGTCGTCTTGACCGACGTGGTCTCCGAAAAGCTCGAACTGGCCGAGTCCCGCGGCGTCGACTACGCGGTCGACGTGACGGAGTCCGACCCCGTCGAGACGATTCGCGAACACGTCGACGAACGCGGCGTCGACGTGGTTCTCGAAAGTTCCGGCTTCGGCGGCGCTATCGAGACGACGACCGAGGCCGTCAAACGCGGCGGCACCGTCGTCTTCGTCGGCATCCCGCTCGAACCCGAGTTCCCCACCGACATCGTCGAGACCATCGGCCAGGAGTACGACCTGAAGGGGTCGTTCAGGTTCAGTAACACGTATCCGGAGGCCATCGAGGGAATCGAAACGGGCCGGTTCGACGTGGACAGTATCGTGACCTTCGAATCGTCGTTCGAGGACACGCAGGCCGCGTTCGACCGCGCGGCCGAGCCCGAAGAAGTAAAAGGCGTAATCCGCGTCAGCGACGAGCTATAACGCGTTGTCGTTGTAGCCGCCGTCGACCGTGATGACCGCGCCCGTCGTGAACGACGCCGCGTCGCTGGCGAGGTAGACGGCCGCGCCCGCGATTTCGTCCGGCGTCGCGACGCGTTCCATCGGCGTTCCCTCGTCTATTTTCTCTCGCAGTTCGGTTCCCTCGTTGAAGCCGTCGCCGGCGAGCGGGGTCTTGACGAATCCCGGCTCGATGGCGTTGACGCGCACGTCGGGCGCGAGGTCGGCCGACGCGGCGCGCGTAAGCCCGTTCACACCGCTCTTCGCGGCGCAGTAGGCCGGGCGCTCCTCGCGGGACTGCTGTGCGGACATCGAAGAGATGTTCACGATGCTTCCAGACTCCATCTCGCGACCGAAGACGCGGCACGCCCGGAAGACGCCCGTCAGGTTCACGTCGATGTCTTGGTTCCACTGGTCGTCGCTCATCTCGGAGACGGACGCTCTCGCGACCGACCCCGCCGAGTTCACGAGGATGTCGATGTCGCCGATGGCGTCGCTGGCGACTTCGTAGAGGTTCTCTATCGATTCGTCGTCTCGGACGTCACACGTCACTTCGGCGGTCTTCGCACCGCGAGCGCGGAGCTCTTCGGCGGTCTCTTCGACGGCGTCCGCGCTGCGACTCGTCGCCACAACGTCGGCACCGTCGTCGGCGAAGGCGAGCGCGATGGCTCGGCCGATGCCGCTCGTACCGCCGATGACGACCGCAGCGCTATCCGATACGGTAACCGTGGGTGATGTCTCCACCATACTCGACTCGACCGGCTATGGCATGCTAACTCTTGCGGTCGACAGACGACTCTACGGGGCGAATCACTCTCGTACCCGCACCTACGCGCCGCTATCGACCGTTCTATAAAGGACGTGGAGCGTCGCTCAGGCGAGCCCCATCGCGCGGGGCAGCCAGAGGACGAGCTCCGGGAAGACGATAATCAACAGGAGGGTGAACAGAAGCGGCAGGTAGAACGGGACCATGTGCCGAGTAATCCGTTCGAGCGAGACGCCGGTGACGGCGTTGAGCACGAACAGGATGACGCCGAACGGCGGCGTGAGCAGGCCGATCATCAGCGTGACGATCATCACGACGCCGAAGTGAATCGGGCTGATTGCGGTCTGCTCGACGATGGGGAGGAACACCGGCGTGAGGATGGTTATCGCCGCAATCGTCTCCAGCATCAGCCCGACGATGAACAGGACGCCGGCGATGAGCAACATGAGCACGAGCGGGTCCGTCGACACGCCCGTAATCGCCTGTGCGAGAATCTCTGGGAGCTGTGCACGCCGGATGAGGAAGCCGTACAGGGACGCCGCCGCGACGATGAACGTGAGCGTCGCGGTGTGGGTCATTCCCTCGTCGAACGATGAGACGAGTTCCTCGCGCGAGAGGCCGTCGTAGAAGACGGTCCCGATGATGAGCGTGTAGAACAGCGCGACTGCGCCCGCCTCGGTCGCGGTGAACCAGCCGCCGAGAATCCCGCCGATGATGAGCGCCGGGGTGCCGAGCGCGGGAAGCGCCCGGTAACACGTCCGGCCGACTTCGCCGAGGGACCACCAGTCGCCTTTCTCGTAGCCGTTCCGATGGGCGTAGAAGCTACACAGTATCATCAACCCGACGCCCATCACCAGTCCCGGGACGAGGCCGGCGATGAACAGCGTGCCAATCGAGACCTGCGCGAGAATCCCGTAGATGATGAGCGGGACGCTCGGCGGGATAATCGGGCCGATGATGGACGACGACCCGGTGACGGCGACGCTGAACCCCTGGTCGTATCCCTCCTCGCGCATCGCCCGGTACTCGATGGCTCCCAACCCCGCGGCGTCCGCCGCCGCGGTCCCCGTCATTCCGGAGAAGATGATGCTGGCGACGATGTTGACGTGGGCGAGGCCGCCGCGAATTGGCCCGACGATGGCCTTCGCGAAGTCGAAGATGACGTCCGTCAGACCGAGTTTGTTCATCAACAGCCCCGTCTGGAGGAACAGCGGAATCGCCAGCAGGACGAAGGAGTTGGTCCCGGAGACCATCGTCTGGGCGACCAGAAGCGGCTCGAACGGAATCGACGTGGTCCACATGAGGATGAGACTCGTCAGCCCCAGTGCGTACACGACGGGTACCTCGAACAGGTACAGCACGAGCAGGACGCCGATGAACAGGCCGAGCAGGACGACGTCGGCCATCAGCGGCACCCCTCTTGGAGCGGGCGCGTCTCGGTGGCGGGTCGGCGTTCAGTCTGCATTTTCGTCTTCTCCTTTGATGTCCTCGATGATCGTTTCGGGCTCGACGGCGACGAGCCACAGGTCACGAAGCGCATAGATACCGATGCAGATACCGCCGACGACGGCGGGAACGTACAGCCACGCTTCGGTGAACGGCGGGTGCGACGGGAGCGCTCCCATGCCGAATCCCCGGTTCTGTAGGTACAGCGGGTACGCTCCCGAGACCATGACGCCGACGAACGCGAGGATGAGAAGCGTCCGAAGGCCGGTCAGGACTCGGATGACGTCGTCCGAGAGCCGCGAAACGAGGAGGTCGAGCGAGATGTGCTGTCGCTTTCGACTGGCGACCGCCGCGCCGAAGAACGTGATGTACACGAGCAGCATCTGCGAGAGGTTGACCGTCCAGGGGAGGCTCGACCCGAGTATCGAACCCAAGGCCCAGCGGGTCAGAATCTGTAACCCGACGACGAGTATCATCAGCACGTAGAGTGCTAACGCGATGGATGTGACCAACCCGTCGAAAAGCCGGCCGAGTTTCGTTGCGAGATTTACTTCTTCCATGGGTGCTCTACGAGTAAGCGTCCGCTCAAATGTTTCGCACTTCTTCGAGCGACGGTTCCCAGTTCTCCTCGAACTGCGTCTGGAGCGGCTCCTTCGCGGCCTCTAACCACGCGTCTCGGTCGGGTTCGACCACGTTCATTCCCTGTTCTTTCAGCGCTTCGATGGCCTGCGACTCCGATTCAGCGATGCTGCTGCTGAGTTCTTGGATGCTCGACGTCAGCGAGTCGACCATCGTCGTCTGGTCCTCGTCGGAGATGTTCGAAAGCGCCTGGGTGCCGAGCGTGAACCAGCCCGTCGACGCGAGGTGCTTGGTCAGCGTGTAGTAGTCCTGGACCTCGTACAGCGAGGACGACCGGACGGTCTCCGCGGGGTTCTCTTGAGCGTCGACGACGCCCTGCTGCAGCGCGCTGTAGAGTTCGTCGAAGGCGACGGTGGTCGGACTCGCGCCGATGCCGCTCCAGATGTTCACCCACGGGGTGAGGTCGGGCACCCGCAGGTTGGTTCCCTGAATGTCCTCGGGCGTCTCGAAGGCCTTGTTCCCGCTCGTGTGTCGGTAGCCGCGGTACACCGGCTCGTTCACGAGCATCTGCTTGCCCTGCTCGCGGAGGCGCTGTCGGCCGTCGTCGAAGAACTCCGTCTGGAACGCGCGTCGCTGCTGTTCCCAGCCTTCGAAGACGAACGGCGACTCGACCCAGAAGTTCTTGGGGTCGTAGTCGATGACCCAGCGCGTCCCAATGATGGTCCCGTCGATGGACCCGATCTGCGTCTGTTCCATGACCTCCTTTTCGCCACCGAAGGACTCCTCGATGGTGATCGCCACTCGTCCCTCGGTCTCCTCTTCGACGGAAGAGGCCCACTCCTTGGCCATCTCGTTGATGACGTGCCCGCTGGGGAAGACGCTCCCGATGATGAGCGATTGGCTCTGACCGCCACCACCGCTCTCCGTCGTGTCGGTATCTGAGCCGTCTGAATTGGTCGTCCCGTCGTTTTCGGAGTTGGAGCCGCCGCCCATGCAGCCAGCCATCGATGCGATTGCCCCGGTGCCAGTAAGTAGCCCGAGCTGTTCCATGAAGCTCCGTCGGCTTTGTCTACGCATACCATTCACAACGATTCTACACTGGTACTTATATCTATCGCAATAATTCATTTTAATAATATATCATAGGATAGATATCCTCTACTCCGGGTAGTTCGACTCGTACTCGTCGCAGTCGCCGGTAGTCGCCGGCCGGGGCGAGACAAGACGAGGCTGACCGGTCGGGTTCGGTGTTACCGTCCGCGTTCGATGAGGCCCTTCATGTAGCCGATTGCGAACAGCCGGCCCATGTCGGTGTACCCCGCATGCGCTTCCGCTCGGTCCTCCTCGCCGAGCATCTTGGGGACGTGGTCGGGGCGAATCGCCCCGTCGAAACCGATGTCTTGGTACGCTTCCATCGCTGCCGCCATGTCGGTGGGCCCGTCGTCGTGCCACGTCTCCACGAACGACTCGGGCGTCCCTTCGACGTCGCGGAAGTGGACGAAGTGAATCCGCTCTCCGAGGCGTCGAATCGCCGACGGGACGTCCTCGCCCATCGCGGCGAAGTTCCCTTGACAGAACGTGACGCCGTGGTTGGGACTCTCGTGAAGTTCCAAGACGCGCTCGTACCGTTCGAGCGACGTGACGAGGCGGGGAACTCCCCGAAGCTCCTCGACCGGCGGGTCGTCCGGGTGCAGTGCCATCTTGACGCCCGCCTCCTCGGCGACCGGCACGACTTCGTCCAGGAAGTACTGGAGGTTGTCCCACAGCTCCTCCTCGGTGATACCCGCCGCGGGGTGGTCCTCGGCGCGCTCCAGCCACTCGTGGTCGTACCCGGTGACGAGCGAATCACCGCGGTCCGGAATCGAATCGGAAGTTCTGATGACGCCGACGGGGTTTTCGGTCCACACCCAGCAGTACACGTCGATGCCGAGGCGTCCCATATTCCGAAGCAGTCGTTTCACCGTCTCGATCTCCTCGTCTCGACCCTCCTGACCGAGGACCGTTCGCTCCATGGGCGGGCGGTCCTCGACGACGTCCAGTGAGAATCCGTGGTCTGCGAACCGATTTCGGGTTTCGAGTAACGTCTCGTACTCCCACCAGTCGTCGACGCCCCAGAACCGTACGACGGCGCTTTCGACGCCGAGTTGCTTGGCGAGGGTCCACCGTCTGTCCGGGGAGGGAGGCAGCATCACTGCTGGATTCATACACTCACATCCCAGACTCACTCTAAGTAAAAGCGTTTCGCACAGCTGTCGGCATCGTCGTCCGGCGAACCAACGAATCGTCCCCTAGAGCCCCTCTACAGCCAGTTTTGAATCCATAACGTATCTTTGTGAGGTTCTGATCCACTCATAGTGGAAAGATTTCGTTCGACCCGATGAAACGACCGGGGAATGGCGCTCAGTCGTACGCGTACTTGACCTCGATGACGTTCTTCCGGTCTCTGAGCGCCGGGAACAGTTCGTCCACGATTCGGTCGTCGTTGAACCGCTCTTTCGGTCCGGACAGCGACACCGCGCCGATGACCGACCCGTCGCTGACGAGCGGGACCGCGATGGACCGAATCCCGTCTCGTCGCTCTTCGTCCTCGAGCGCGTACTCTCGCTCCCGTATCGTCTCGAGTTCTTCGAGGAGCGCCCCCCGGTCGCTGATCGTGTGGTCGGTCTTCGTCGGGAGCCCGTACTCGTCGACGATTTCGGTCACCCGCTCGCCGGGGAGCTCCGCGAGAATCGCCTTTCCGAGCGCGGTCCAATGCATGTGCGTGAACTCGCCGATCGGCGCGTTGTCGTACACCGCCTTGTCGCCCTCGGCCTGGTAGACGATGACCCGCTGTCCGTTCTCCTCGACGCCGAGATTCGCCACCTCGCCGGTCGACTCCGCGAGGTCCTTGATTTCGGACCGCGACGCGCCGTACACGTCCAAGCGCCCCCGGGTGATGCTTCCGTCGCGGAGGAACCGAAGTCCGAGTCGGTACCCGTGTTCGTCCTTGACGACGTACCCCGCCGCCTCGAGGGTTTTCAGATGTACGTGCGCAGTACTGGTCGGCACCTCGAGCGCGTCCGCGACGTCGTTAATCCGCACCGTCCCTTGCTCTCGCAGAACGCCGATTACCCGGTACGAGCGCATGACCGCCTTCACGCGCTTGCCGCCGCCTTCGCTTTCGTTAGGTGCCATAGTTCGCCTTTCGGAGCAGGACAGATAAATTCTACTGATGGTGGAAACACCCCACGAAGTCGGTAGCGACCGCGGCCGACGCCGTCGCACGCGGGTTTACCCTCGCTGTCGTCGTACTGATACCGTGGGGTGTCTCTCTGGTGATTGACGAATGTTCATAATTAATCCGAATCGGTGAGTGATTCGATACGTGAGCCTCGGTTTCCGTTCAACTAGACACATGTGCTCACGGAGCACACCAAGCACAGAGGCGCTTGTCCGCCTCACGTACTTCTACTATGAGTAGAACTGCTGCCAATCGCGAACAACCCGGTTCTGCCGCTGATTCCCGTTTTGGATGGATTCATCAACTCGAAACGAGCCGACGAGGTACGCGGACCGACGCTCGCGTCCCGGCTACACGCCGGTCCCTACGACGTCGCTGCGAGTGAGACCGGCCGTGCATAACAGGCCTACCCGTGTAACTCCTGCATGGCACGGGCATCTCTCGAGTAGTTCGTTTTCAGTGGATTATGATTACAGAGCTATGTCTGTCACGGACGGGTCGTTTCGGACCGTCAAGTCGGGGTCACGGAGTCCGAAGTCGTCGGTACGACTCCGGGAGGCCCTGCGCGCTCTCACTGGACACGCCGCCGACGACGTAGTTGGCATCCTGGCCGACGTAGGCGAGAAGCCTGCGAACGAGCTCGGCGTCGATGGCCTCGACCGAGTCGAGAACGAAGAACGGAACGTCGTCGGACACTTCGTGGACGAGGTAGCCGGCAACGGCGAACACGAGACCGATAAGCTCGTGCTCGGACGCCGGGAGGTGGTCGATAACGTCCTCGTAGACGGTTCCATCGTCCGTCCGGCGCTCGATGTGCGGGACGAATCGCCCCGTGGGAGCCGCGTCCGCGTCGTCGAGGGCGTCTCCGTCGCCCCGTCTCTCGATCCAGAGGCGGGCGAGGGGGTCGTATTCGAGGGCGTCGAGGACGTCCGCCATCCGGTCGTTGAACGCCGAGACAGCCGCGCATTCGAGCCGTTCGATACGACTCCGAAGCTCGACGATTCGGTCGTCGATTTCGTCCTGCCGAGCTTCGAGGTCCGCCCGTCGGTCGAGTTGGACTTCGAGGGAGTCGAGGTCCTTGACGACGGCATCGCGCTCCTCGCGTCGCCGCTCCAACTCGAACTCGACTCGGTTGACCTCTCGATGGGCGGCGAGGACCGCGGCGCGGTCGTCCGGCTCCGCGGCCTCGACATCGCGTCTCAGGTCGGCGATATCCGATTCGAGGGCGTCGCGTTGGGTTTCGAGGTCCTCGACTCGCGCCCGGCGTTCGGCGCGCTCGCGGCGTAACTCATCGCGTCGAGTTTCGAGGTCGCGTCGCCGTCGTCGTTGGTCTTCGAGTTCCGACCGGCGCTCTTGGAGTCGTTCGAGGCGGTCGGTGAGTTCGGCGCGCTCCTCGCGGCGGTCGTCGCGGAGCGTCCGGAGTTGGTCGAGCGTCGATTCGATGCTCGCTTCGGGGACCGAGGTCCCACACGTCCAGCAGACGACCCGGTCGTCATCGTTGGCTCCGCCGTCCTCGCCCGCGCTCGCGGCGACGGGCGACGTCCCCGACGAGAGGAACTGTTCGTTGAACCGTAGCGTCCGCTGAACGTCGGTGATGTCCGCATCTAACCGTCGTTTTCGCGCGCGTGACTCGGAAAGTTCGTCGGTCAACTCGTCGAGTTCGCCGGCGGTGTCGGCGGGACACGACGCGAGTGCTGATTCGACCTCGTCGAGTTCGGCGTCGAGCGCGTCAAGCGACTCCCGCTCGGCCTCGAGTTCGAACTGGGCGTCGTCGAGCGCCGCGTTCAACTCCCGTAATCGGTCCGCCCGCGTCTCCGCGTCCGACGCGTCGGCATCGGTTTCCGTCCGCGCGTCAGTGTCGGCGTCGACCGCCGATGCTTCGATTCGAGCGAGCGTCTCCTGCCGGTCTGCTAACTCGGCCTCCAAGCGCTCGACGGCCGCGTCCAGTTCGTCGCGGCGCTCGCGGAGTCGGGGGCGCTCGGATTCGAGCGTGGACAGCTCCGCGATTCGGTCGTCTAACTCGGCGCGCTCGGCGCGGAGCTCCGCGATTTCCTCTTTGACGGCGTCGATGTCGACCGAGTGCGTGACGAGCGCCCGCAGGTCGCGCTCGCCGGTCACCGCCTGCCGGGCCTCGTCGGAGCCGAGCAGGAACGCGAACAGGTCGGCGGTCGTCGAGTCTTCGAGGTACGGGTCGCCGGACGCGACGACGCGGTCGCCCTCCCTCACGAACGTCCGCGTGTACGTCTCGCTCTCGACGGCGAGTTCGACCCGACCGCCGTCAAAGCCCTCGTTAAACGGGAGTTCATCGCTTCCCAGCGCGGCCGCGAGACCCCACAGGAGCGGTGTTCGGTCAGCCGCGTCGCGTCCCGTGACGACGGAGACGCCGGGCTCGAACTCGACGGTCGCGTCGTCGAGGCCGGCGAACCGCGCTACGGTCAGGCGGGCCGGTCCGTTCGTCGTGGCCATACGGTGTTCCACACGGGGGGCCGTGAAAACAGTTGGTGACGGGTCCCAAACCCGTTCCACTACTATCGCTGGAACGCATTTTGCACGGGTTCCAACCGTACGCTCGGCGTCTATCGACTCCGATTTGGGCCGATACGGGAACAGCCGACGATCAGCGAGTCCGGAACTGTGTTCGAACTCCCCCGTCGTCGCTTTCCTCTCGGGCCGTCTCCTCGTCTGTCGGCAGGAACCACAAATCAGTTCCACAGCTATCGGTGGAACGATTTTTCGCCCCGAGAATCCGGTCGTCACTGGTCGCTCGAAACCGTGGTTCGGAGAGCGCGAAACGGACTACTCGCAGTCGCAACCGCCCCTATCGATGAGGTCTTCGACCGTGTATTGGGAGTCACAGCCCGGGCAGTGGACGCGAACGTCGACGTACACCTCGGCGGCGTCGGGAGCGAAGTCGAGTTCGTCGGCGGCCGCGAGGTCGGACAGCGACTTGTCGGTGACGCGCTCGACGCGACCCAGCAGGCGTCGAATGGTCTCCGACCGGCGCTCGCGGAGGTCACCATCGTCGCGGTCGGCCTCCGACGGCGGCGTCACGCCGCGGTACGAGGTGAGATACGTCCGCATCGCCCGGTGCGAGACGAAATCGGTCTCGAGTCGCGCTACGTCGACGCCGGCGCGTTCGAGCCGGCGGACCGCATCCGTTCGCGACCCGCTCGAAACGCCGTCGTCGGTGAGCACGCGGTACAGATTCTCGACCTCGCCGTCGATGACGCGTTCGTTCCGCTCGTCGAGCGCCGCGCGAAGGAGCCGTCGGTTGAACGCGTCTGCGAGGTCACGGAGGCTCGACCGCGCGTCCGCTTCGGCGGTCCAGCGCCGTTCGAGCTCCGCGCCGAACCCGTCGAGACCACGCTCGCGGAGCAGTCGGTTGACCTTGCTCTCGGGGCCGCGCTTTCCACCCGGGGAGTCGTGTGGGTCGCTCACTGTCGACTGCTATTCGGGGAGTACACATATGCTTGGCGCGCGGTGAGATTGGATACCGGGGGGTGGCCCAAAAGAGGGTACAAAGGCGAAGTCGGGATGGGCGGTCAGTAGTTTGCGGCGTCGCCGCGGCCAGTAGACGGACCCCGACCGGCCGGCGATTCGCGGTCCGAGTGCACGGCGGCGAAGTCGTCTCGGTCGTCCGCGTCGAGGCCCGTCACCGGGCGCGACGTCGAGGGTGACGATTCGCTCTCGTTGACTCCCTCGACGATTCGGTCGGCGGGGGAAGTCGCGGCGTGTTCGGCGAGCTTGAGAGTGACGGCGACGGTAGCGCCGCCCTCGGGGTGATTTTCGACCGCGACAGTCCCGTCGAACTGTTCGACGAGCGCGGCGACGAGCGAGAGACCTCGGGACTCGGGGGACCCCGCGACGGTCTCGCCCGCGTCCGGGAAGGCGTCTTCCGTGAACGGCGGGCCGTCGTCGGAGATACGGACGGTCACGGTCTCCGCGCCGCGCTCGGCGCGCAGGCGGATTCCCGGACGCTCGGCGTCCGCCCGCTCGACGGCCGTGACGAGGAGGTTTCGGAAGACCGCGGAGAGCATGCTGTGGGCGAGAACGTTCACCTCGGGCAGGTCTCCGGAGACGGCTACGTCGGTGTCGTGTCCGGCTCGGACCTTCCGAAGCTCCGCCTCGATGGTCTCGGCCAGCGGCTTCGGTTCGAGGTCTGCGGTCCGCTCCGAGGTAAGCACGTCAGTGAACTGCGCCGTGCTCTCGGTGAGGTCGATGATGCCGTTGCTCGCGGCGACGATGTTCTCCAGCCGTTCGTCGGCCGCCGGCCCCGCCTCTTTCCGCACGACCGACGCCCACCCGCGGATGACTAGCGCGTCGTTTCGGATGTCGTGTTGGAGGACGCGGTTGAGGACGGCGAGCTGTTCGCGCTGTTGGCGGAGTTCGGTCTCCCGTCGCTGTCGCGCGACGGTCCACCGGTAGATGCCGAACACGAGGAGCGCCGCGCCGGCCGCCTGTGCCCCGTCTTCGAACAGATAGCTGAACCAGACGGGCTGCTCGACGAACTCGTCGAGGAAGTCGGTCAGCGCGAACAGGTACGAGGCCGCGACGCCGCCCGCCAGCGGGTAGAAGACGAACGGGTCGCGTACTCGTCGGACCACGAACAGGCACGCGAAGAGGACGGCGACGACGACGCCCTCGCCGACGAGGTCGAGCGCCGTCGTCGTCGGGTCCGGCGGGAGCACCATGACCTGCGCGCCGACCGGGATAGCCGACCCGGCGGCGACTACCCACGGGAGGTATCGATGTGCGGCCCCGATGGGCTCCTCACCTGTGGATTCTGGTTCGTCGTTGGCGGGTACTCTCTCCGCCCGCGTTGCGGAGTTCATCTCGGCTCACCACGCCCCGAGCGCCTCCCGCGTCCGACCGGCGGCATCTGTCTCGTTCGCATACTCTCGTTGACGGCGATGACCGATGAAGTGGTTGCTATGTGGATTGTCTGCCTCACTTTCTGCTCGGTAGCGGTACCCTGTGTTCGGTAGTCGTACGGAGTCGAAAATAGTCCGCGGGGCGACGCGTGCCGTCAGCTCAGGTAAACACCCAGACCGCGGCGACGAACAGCAGCGACCCAAAGACGAACGTGACGTCTCTGGTCCGAACCATCATGCCCTCGGTCCGGAGGGCTTGGCTCTGTTCGTCGCCCAGCGAGCGCGAGAACCCCTTCGTCTCCATCGCCTCCACGGTTACCCGCGAGCGCTTCGCCACGTTGAAAATCAGCGGGTAGAACGCCTTGACCGAGAGCGTCAGCAGGTAGTAGAAGTAGCGCCACCTGAACAGCCCCTGCTTTTCGGGAACCTTGCTCCGGAGGCGGAAGGAGTTGATGAGCGCGTGGTACTCCTCGACGAGGAGCGGCATCATCCGGTAGCCGTACGCGATGGCGAACGTGAGCTGTCGAGGGACGCCCAGACGCAACATCCCCTTGCTGAGTTTCTGCGGGCTCATCGCCGAGAAGACGGCGAGGCTGATGACCGAGATAATCGTGAGCTTGAGGAAGAACGGGACGAGCGCCCCGACGGCGTCGATTCCGACTTCCTGGCTGGTCGTGGCGGTGTGGATGCCCCGACCGACCGCGGCCACGACGATGCTCCCAGTCTCGGCGAACACGCTCGCGTCGCCCGCCATGACGCCCGCGACGACCCGGCCAGCGTTGTCACCCAAGTACCCTACCGCTTGAACCGCCCCGCCGATGAGCGGGACCAACACCACGAAGAAGCCGACGTTGGTGACTTGGCCGAACAGGAGCAACGCGAGCAGGTACTTGCTGACCTGCGAGAGCGCGGCGAGCACGAAGGCCGCCGCGAGCAAGATGGCCAGCGGAAGCGTGTCGTAGAACAGCCACGGGATAATCATGAACAGCACGGTCCACAGCAGGACGACTCGTGGGTCGAAGCTGTTCAACAGGGCGTCCTCGTTGTCGTAGGCCGTCCGCATCAAATCGACCTTGATGTCGGCGACCGAGATGTCGGTGAGCGCGTCGACGTACTTCATCGCATCCCTCCGTTCGGCTCGCCCCCGCGGCTGACATCGGCGACACCACCATCGGCGAGCGCATCATCCTCGAACGAACGAGCCAGTGTCTCACACATCGCGTCGGTGCTGAGAGCGGGCGATTCCAGCCCGAGTCGCTGGCTCAGTTCGACCACCTGCGGCTGTCGCAGGTCGGTCTCGGCGAGGAGGTCCGGGTCGGAGAACACCGCCGCCGGCGGTGCGTCCGCGAGCACCTCGCCCTCGCCCATGACGAGGACGCGGTTGGCCCACGCCGCGACCAGTTGCAGGTCGTGCGAGGCGACGACGACTGTCTCGACGCGGCTCTCCGCTTTCCGGAGCATTCCGGTCACTTCGCGTCGGCTCTGGAGGTCGAGACTGCCCGTGGGTTCGTCCAGGAGGACGACCGTCGGGTCGGTCGCGAGCCCGATGCCGAGCGACGCGCGGCGCTGTTGGCCGAGGCTCATCAGGCGACCGTCGCGGTCGGCGAGGTGTTCGAGGTCCAGATACGCGAGAATCTCGTCGACGCGTTCGTCCACGTTCGGGGCGTCGCGGTTCTCGAGGTAGTAGGCGATGTCCTTGCGGACGGTGTCCTCGACGAACATCTCTTCGGGGTTCTGGTGGATGTAGACGGTGTCGTCGGCCAGTTGCTCGGGGAGCGTCTCACTCGTGTCGCGCCCGAGGACCGTCACTCTCCCTTGGTCTGGGGACTCTAACCCCGTCATCAATCGCAACAGCGTCGACTTCCCGGAGCCGTTGGCACCGACGAGGGCGACCCGGTCGCCCGCGTGCAGTTCGAGGTCCAGCCCATCGAGTACGCGGTTGTACCCTTCCCGAAGCGTGGGGTAACCGTGACCGACACCGCGCATCGTCACCAGCGCGTCCCGTTCGGAATTGGGAGACGGGGCGGTGTCTGCGTCGGCTGCCGCTACTGCGCCGCCGTCGACCGCGGCCCGCGACTCACGCGTCGCGACGGGCTGAAACGCCGTTGCCGCCTCGTCGACGGTCACGGGATACCGACCGCTGGGTAGAGTTCCCACCTCGGTCGGCAGGCCGTCAGCGATTTGTGTGACCTGCGGCGGGTGGATGTCGTGGGCGAGTAAGTCGTCGAGCCTGTTGAGTCCGACCTCGACCGGTTCCTTCCAGGCGACCCCGCCGTCGGAGACGAGCACCATCTCGTCGCAGTAGTCGGCGATGAACTCGGAGTGGTGTTCGATGACGATTATCGTCTTGTCGCGCTCCTCGTTGAGTCGTCGGAGCTGTTCGTACGTCTCGCGGGCGTTTCGGGGGTCGAGCTGTGCGGCGGGCTCGTCGACGAAGATGAACTCGGGGTCCATCGCGAGCACTCCAGCGAGCGCGACGAGGTGTTGCTGGCCGCCGCTCAGTTCCCAGATGAACCGGTCTTCGAGGTGGTCGAGACCGAGGGTTTCGAGCGCGCGGGTCGCCCGCTCGGCGTAGTCGTCGAGCCCGTGGTTGAGCGGTGCGAACTCCACGTCGTCGCGGACCGTCTCCTGGACGAGTTGGTTCTCGAAGTCCTGGAAGACGTAGCCGACCGTCTTCGAGAGTTCGGCGACGTCCGACTCGCGGGTGTCGGTGCCGGCGACGGTGACGCGCCCGTCGAACGTCCCCTCGAAGAAGTGCGGGATGAGGCCATTGAACGTCTTACACAGGGTCGTCTTGCCGCTGCCGTTGCCACCGACGACGGCCGTGAACTCGCCCGGCTCTATCGTCACGCTCGCGTCGCGCAATACCGCCTCGTCGCCGCCGGGGTACTGAAACGTCAGGTTCTCGACGACGATGTTGTTGCTGCTCATAAAAAACAAAAAATGGATTCAGTCCTGCAGGCCGTCGACCTTGCGCTGGCGGTAGGCGACGAGTCCGAACGAGATGACCGCCGCGATGGCAATCGGCACGAACAGGAACGCTTGGCCGTACGTTTCGACGAACTCCGGCGTGAACGTGATGAGCCCACCGCTGGTCTCGCTCAGCGTCTCGAACGCGAACGCGACGGGAATCAGCGCCACCCACGCGATGAGTCGCTTCAGGGACGTGCGCGTGAACATCGGGCCGTCGCGGCCCTCGAGGGGACTCATGCCGAGCAGCGGTTCGATTTTCCCGCGGAGCCGCGGGTAGAGGAACAGTGTCGGAATCGCCCCGAAGACGACGCCGGCGATAATAATCTGTAGTAGGGCACCGATTCCCTCGGTGGCCCAGACGGTCTCGGGGAGCCACGAAATCGCTTCGAGTTCTTCGACGCCGATGTAGAACTTCCCGACGTCGATGAACCACGCCGCGGTCTCTTCCATCGCCTTCGCGAGGAAGCCCAACGCCGCGATCTGTTTGACGTTCTTCGGGTCCGTGATGAGCGACATCACGAAGAACCACGATAGCGTGACGACGATTAACCCCTCGACCGCTCCGAGCGCGCTGAAGTCACCGATGAGAATCTCTCCGAAGACGATGCCGCCGACCGGAATCGCGAGACAGGCCCAAAACGAGCGGAAGAGGAGAACGACCGACATCGCGACGAACCAGAACGGTCCGATAGAGACGCCTAACCCGCCTATCGAGAACTCCGGCAGGAGCTCCGTAATCATGCTCTGCAGACCGTGTAGCGACATGACGAGGATGAACGCCATCATGTCCCTATGGTCGAAACTGAACGCACTACTCGAGTTGCTGGACGTTGTCACCATCCGGGTGGTGGTGGTTAAGCAAGTTGTTTAATCGTTGGTATGAGCACAGCGTACGACTGTATAGCTGACTATAGCCTGTGGAGCAATCGGTGGACGTACATAGAACTCGCGCCAGTATATTGCGCTCCGGATACCGGCCGGTCGCGGCGCTCGCAGAGCGGTTCGGATGCTACTGAGTGCGACTGTCCGTGTCGAAAAAAGAACCGAGCGGCGGCGACGATGACGGTGACGCCGACCGTCAGGCGTCGGGCGCGCCCACGCAGCGCTCGACGTCCGCGCGGGACTTCATCTCCAAGACGTTGTACGGAGCGTCGATGTCCGCGGCGACCGACCGGAACGACGGAAGCGGTTCGTGCGCGTCTTCGGTGCCGTCGTTGTCGTGGAGGTGCGCGACCTGAATGCGGCCGCCGAATCGCTCGACGAATTGTCGGTAGTCGACGCCCGTCGCCTTCGCGTGGCCCACGTCGAGCGTCAGTTTCAGGAACTCGTCGCCGACGCCGACGTCGTCGAGGAACGCGGCGAGTCGGTCCGGGGTCGCCGTGTGCCGACGCGTCCCCGGTTTGTCGCGCTGGTTTTCGAGACAGACCGGAACGCCCGCCTCGGCGGCGAACTCGGCGCACTCGCGGAGCGTCTGGACCGCCTGCTCGCGGGTGTGTTCGCGGACGTGGTCGGGATAGCGGGTCCGAACTGTCCCTCCGTGGACGATAACGCCGCCGGCGTCGATTACCGCGGCGAGTTCGATGGCGTCTCGCGTCGCCGCGACCGTGGCCTCTCGAAGTCGCTCGTTGACGTTCCCGGGCGCGACATCGAGATGGGGACCGTGGACCGTGTAGCTCACGTCGAACTCCTCGGCGACCGCTCGCAGGCGTTCGGCGTCTCGCTCGTCCGCCCGAACGTCCAGATACCCCGCGCGGAGTTCGACGTGGTTCAGGTCGAATCTGCGGAGGAACTCGGCGAACGAGGCGACTTCGTCGGCGTAGCGGATGTCCATCGACGCGCCGAACCGCGGTCGCTGGACGGGCGTCACCTCAGACATCGACCCGGCTCGCGGGGACGAGGCGGTCGCCACGGAGGACGGGCACGACCGACCGGGAGTCGATTTCCGTCTCGAACTCATGGAGGTCGCGCCGCCGAATCTCGTGTTTCTGCTCGTATCGCGGCCCTTTCGCCGTCACGAGGAGACGCGCGTACCGCTCGCGGTCGCGGTCGGTGAGGCCGTCGCCGTGAAGGCACTCGTCGATGAGCGCCGCGCCGAGGGTGTCGTCGGGCGTCGGCTGGCCGCTCGACCCGCTGGCGACGATAGTGACCGGCCGCCCGCGGTCTTCGAGCAGGTCCGCGACCGCCGCGGCGTTCGTGTAGCCGCCGACGAACACCTCGACGTCGGACCCGCCGCGCTCGCGGAGCGTCGAGACGGCGCGCCCGCCGTTCGTGGAGGTCATCGCGGTCGGTCGCCCCTCGAGGTCCAGTCGCTGGACGTAGCTCGGCGAGTTGAAGAAGTCGTAGCCGGGGTTCGGCTCGTAGTCGTCGGTCTTGCCGCCGCCGATGAGACACTCGGGGTGGTCCTCCTGATACGCCGGTTCGTCGCCGCGCTCGTCGGTCACGTGGACGTACTCCGCGCCGAGCGCGAGCAGTTCCGCGACGGTCGCCGAGAAGTGAGTCACGTCCACCACGACGTAGTCGCCCGGTTCCGGGTCTGCCGGGATGTTCTCACAGCCCTCTATCAACGTCTCTACGAACGGCTCTGTCTGTCGTCCATCTGCGGACATAACCCAGGTTCTCTACAACACCTACAAGTCAATTGCTAGTAGCGATATATATCGACCCGTACTATCAGTAGCTCGAACGACTCGTTCGACTGGGCCGGTGTCCACCGAATTCGATACCGATTACTCAGAAAGGAAAACTGTTATAGATTCGTATTATTACATGAAATAGCGTCGTAGAATTCGGTGTCGAACGCCGATAAACGTGATGTCCCGTCGGACTGAGTTTCACGTCTTGATATTCCCTAATCAGGGACTGTTAGGCTCAAATACGTCGTTTTAACTCCCCGTGACTGGTGGTCGTGAAGAGAGACTCGGAAGAGCGTAATTCGGGCGCACTGCGGGACCCATTCGTGCCCGGGGAATCCGCTAACTCACGACGCGATTTGTCTCGGTCTACCGGACCCGAGACTGTCGTTTGCAGAACTACCAGCAGCAATTCGTCCGTTCGTGACGAACCACTCTGTCGTTAGTATGGACGGTTCAACAGGGGGCGTCTCGCGGTCGATACTCACGACCCGCCGGCCGTCTGTGTCGGGTCTGGCTCCCGACCGACTCTCGTGAACTCTAATGTCAGACTAATCAGAATTTATACTGTTTTACTGTCTAAATAGTGATTTTCGAATACGCGTACGACTGTCGCTTCGCTGTCGCCGACAGCGTCTTTGGCCGCCGGTCCAACGTCGATTCGAGATGGCTCTCGATGCCGAACGACTCACCCGATTCAAGACGCCGCTCCGATACGTGATGGGCGCGCTCTACGTCCTCGCCGGTGTGATGCACTTCGTCGTACCCGACGCGTACGCACAGGTCGTCCCACCGGTCTTCCCGGCGGCGCTCGCGCTCGTCTACGTCTCGGGCGTCGCCGAAATCGCTCTCGGCGTCGGCGTCGTCTTCCGCCGCACCCAACGCATCGCCGCGTGGGGACTCATCGCGCTACTGGTCGCGGTCTTTCCCGCAAACGTCTACATGGCGACGAGCGATATCGTCCTCGAAGGCGTCCCGGCGGCGCTTCGAGAGCCCTCGGACGCCGCGCTGTGGCTTCGACTGCCGCTTCAGGGCGTGCTCGTCGCGTGGGCGTGGTGGTACACCCGCCCGGAGTCAGACGGCGGAGTCGACTCGTCTCCGAGCCGGTGACCGTCACCGAGTGAGTCGGTGCCGAGCCCCACGCTGTCCGGCTGTTTTCGGAACCGAACGGAACTGATTCAAGCGCGCCGGTGCGAGCCGTATCCGATGACCGAAGACGACACTCACGACCACGTCGTCCCCGGAAGCGACGAGGCCATCGATTCGGCCGACGTTCGGGGGTACGACTTCGACGGCGCGTTCGACTTCGACGAGTTCCTCGACGCGTACGCGACGACCGGCTTTCAGGCGACACAGCTCGCCGAAGCCATCGACATCGCCGAGGAGATGCAGGACGCGGACGCGACCGTCTATCTGACGTTCACCTCGAACATCATCTCGTCGGGCCTGCGCGAGGCCGTCGCCTACCTCGTCCGCGAGGGCTTCGTCGACGTGCTCATCACGACGTCCGGTTCGCTGACCGAGGACGTTATCAAGACCGCCAAGCCGTTCAAGATGGGCTCGTGGGACGCCGACGAGGGTGAACTCCGCGAGCGCGGCATCAACCGCCTCGGCAACATCTACGTCCCCTCCGACCGGTACGTCTGGCTCGAAGAGTACCTCTACGACTTCTTCGAGGACTTCTTCGCGGAGGAGAAGGTTCGAACGCCGACGGCCTTCGCCCGCGAACTGGGCGAGACGCTCGACGACGAACACTCGGTGTTGAAGCAGGCGGCCGACAACGACGTACCGGTCTACTGCCCGGCGCTCACCGACGCCGAGGTTGGTAACTTCCTCTACTACTACCGGCAGGGCTACGACAAGGACGTCGGCATCGAGATTCTCGACGACTACGACTCGCTCATCCAGAACGGCCTCCTCGCAGACGAGACCGGTCTCATCGCCGTCGGCGGGGGCGTCCCCAAGCACCACGCCATCATGACGAACCTCTTCCGCGGCGGCGCGGACTACGTCGTCTACATCTCGACGGGGATGGAGGGCGACGGCTCGCTGTCGGGCGCGCCCCCGAACGAAGCCGTGTCGTGGGGGAAAATCAAGGACCACGACACGAACTACACGCAAATCGAAGTCGAGGCGACGCTCGTCTTCCCGCTCCTCGTTGCGGGCGCGTTCAAGAACTAGCGCGTCTGGACGCCCGCCGAGCGATATTTATCCTCGTGAACGAGTGGTTGTTCACTCAACATGAACGGAGACGACGCGGGCGGCGGCGAACGACGAACGGTCGGCATTCTCGGCGGTATGAGCAGTCAATCGACGGTGGAGTACTACCGACTCATCGACGAGGGTATCAACGACGCTCGCGGCGGCCATCACGCGGCGGAACTCCTGATTCGGAGCGTCGACTTCGGCACCGTCGAGCGCTTTATCAAAACCGAGCAGTGGGACGACGCGGGAGAGTACCTCGCCGATGCCGCGGTCGACCTCGAAGCGGGCGGCGCGGACTTCGTCGTCATGGCGACGAACACGATGCACAGGGTCGCCCCGCGCATCGAGGCGGCGCTGTCGGTTCCGTTCGTCCACATCGTCGACCCGGCCGCGGACGCGATTCACGCCGAGGGATTGGACGCGGTCGGCGTCTTGGGGACTCGGGCCACGATGGACGGCGCGTTTTACCGGGAGCGATTCGAAGCACGCGGCATCGACGTTATCGTCCCCGACAGGTCGCGTTTCGACGAACTCGACCGAATCATCTTCGAGGAGTTGACCAAGGGCGAGGTCCGCGAGTCGTCTCGCGCGTTCTATCTGGGAGCCATCGACAGCCTGGTCGAGCGGGGTGCCGAGGGTATCGTCCTCGGGTGCACGGAAATCGAACTCCTCGTCGAACAGACTGACCGACCGGGTGTGCCGCTGTTCGACACGACGGCGCTCCACGCCGAGCGGGCCGTCGAACGAAGCCTCGGGCAGACAGACACGTAACGGAGGCTGTCGCTTCGAGTGTTCTCCGGGTGCGGCCAGTCGAGTAATCGTTCGCCACGACGATTCCGGTCATCTATTTTCAAGTGAGTACTCACTCAGTAGAGTTATATCCTCGTCTACGAATAGTCGTTCAATGAACGAAGACGCCACGCGGACGCGGAACGGCTGGCGACGCAGACGAACCCGAATTCGGGCCGCGATTCGAGACGTGCCGCCCGCGCAATGGCTCGCCGCGATACTCACCGGGTTCCTCGGGAGCGTCCCGCTCGGGTTGATGATGCAGTACGGGAATCCCGAACCGCTTCTCGCGCTCGCGCTTCCGAGGATGTACGGCTTCGCCGGTCCCGACATCGTGCTGGGTTGGACGATTCACCAGTTCCACGGCGTCGTGCTCGCGCTCGCGTACGTCGCCGCGGTGCAGTGGCGGCCGCTCGAACGACCGGCGGCGTCCCTGCGTGGTGCGGTCCTGTTCGCCGTCGCTGTCGGCGTGGGGACGACGCTCGTCTTGTCAGTTCTCCTGATGCCGCTGTGGTTAGCGGCGGTGCAGTATCCCTTCGCGCCCGCGTTCCCCGACCTCTCGATGCCCGAGAAACTGTGGAGCGTGCTCGGCCACGTCGTGTTCGCGCTCCCGGTGACGGTCGGCTACGCGGTTCTCTCGCGGGAGTAACCCGAGAAGTGGTCCCGTCGAGGACTCGGTGGCGTCGCCGTCGACCTCGGCGAGGTGGGGCGTGTCGGAGACCGAAATCACGCGAGATTCGACAGAACGTCCGTCTCTATTGTCCCCCAAATAGCGCTATGTGACCGTCTCAGCAATCGAAACGGCTACGTTAGGCTCATAGCAATTCCCTTTAGCAGACAGTCATGTTTCTCGGGCGATGGTATCAACCAGGCGAAGTTTCATCGGGGGTTCTGCCGCGGCGGTGGCGGGTCTCGCCGGCTGTCTGACGACGAGCAGTTCCGAGAGCGACGCCGACTCGACGGGTTCCGGTGGCGGCGACGGGGAGACGTACGAGGTCGGCTATCAGGACTTCCAGACGAACATCGAGGCCACCGCGTTCCCCGATATGCTGTACTTCTACTGCGTCCAGTCCGGATGGATGAACTGGCCGTCGCTGATGCAGTCGTTCGAGGACTCCTACGGCGTGGCCGTCCACGACGACGACCGCTCGTCGGGCGAGGCGCTCCAGCACATGCGCTCCCACTCGAACAACATGACCCACTCCGGATACAACGGCGGCTACACCTACGGCATCGTCGCCCGGAACGAGGGCTTCACGCAGGCGTACAAGCCGAAGGGGTGGGACAAGGTTCCGGACTCGCTCAAGACCGACGACGGCCACGTTACGGCGACCCGCCGGGTGACGACGGCCGTGACCTACCGGAAGGATATCTACGAGGAACGCGGCCTCGACGAGCCGACCACGTGGGAGGACCTGCTCCAACCCGAAATCATGCAGGACCTCGCGCTCCAGACCCCGCAGGCGGCGGTCGGGCTCGCGGCAGCGTTATCGGTCAACAACGCCCACGGCGGCAGCATGGACGACCTCCAGCCCGTCATCGACTACTACGAGCGGATTCAGGAGGGCGGCGCTGAGTTCACCGACAACTTCCTCGCGCAGTTCTCCCGCGGCGAGTACGCGACGTTCATCCGGTACGACTACTCCGGGCTCGACCTCAAGTACAACAACGACGAGGTCGCAGAAGAGAACGTCGGCGTCGCGCTCTTGGGCGGCGAAAACGGGAACAAGGGCGCGCTCAACATGCCGTACGGCTACGCGCTCTTGGAGGGTGCGCCGAATCCGGCCGCGGGCAAACTGTTCATGGACTACGTCCTCTCGCTGGAGGGCCAACAGCAGTTCCTCGACGCCTACGTCAGGCCGATTCGCTCCTCGGAGCTGGAGCTTCCCGACGAGTTCATCGACCCGTCCGAGTACGACCGGACGGAGTTCCAAGTCGACTACGGTCAGTTGGTCGAGAAACAGGAGGACATCATCCGAGAGATAACGCGCGGCGCGAACATCTGAGGATGTCCGACCGACACGCCGAGAACAGTCCGCACTCGACGCTCCGGGCGCTCACGGCGCGAGTCGTCGGCGCGTTCGAGACCGTCGCGAACCCCGTCACCGAACGAGAGCGCGAGTCCCGCCGCATCGTCGCGCTGTGCGCGCCGTTTGCCGTGCTGTTGCTCGTCGCGGGTCTGTATCCGCTCTCCGAAGTCGTTCGCATCAGCGTCTCGACGGCCCAGTACCGGTCGGTCGGATTCTCGCTCGACGCCTACGCGACGCTGTTCGGCGACCCCTACTACCGACAGGTGGCGTTCAACTCTCTGTGGCTGACCACCGGGACGACGCTCGTCTCGGTCGGACTCGCCGTCCCCATCGCGCACGCCCTCGAGAAGTACGACCTCCCCGGCGAAGACCTCCTCGTCACGCTCGTCTCGTTTCCCATCAGTCTCCCCGGCATCGTCGCCGCGTTCATGATTCTGGTGCTGTTCGGGAACAACGGCGTCGTCACGGCGCTCGCGGCCACCCTCACCGGGAGCCGACCCACTGACCTCGCCTTTGCGGTGAGCGTTCCGGGGCTGTTCGTCGCCTTCGTGTACTCGATGGTGCCGCGCGCGACGCTCATCCTCCGCGGGACGTACGCCGAGGTCGACTCGGCCGCCGAGGAGGCAGCCCAGGCGCTCGGCGCGACGCCGTTCGAGACGTTCCGGCACGTCACACTCCCGCAGATTCGACCGGGTATCACCGGGGCGCTGATACTTACGTTCCGGACGGGACTGGCGATTTTCGGGACGCTCGTCGTCATCCAGACGCTCGTCGTCTGGACGCTCCAACTCTCGCGGGAACTCGGCGTCGGCTACGACGTGCAGGTCGCCGGCGCGATGGCGACCGTCTACTTCGCGTTCACGTTCCTGTTCACCGTCTTCGGACTTCGGTACACCAGCGCGGAGGTCGGCATATGAGGCCGTCCCCGTCCCTCTCGCGTCGGTTCGGGCGGTCTGTCGTGGCGCTGGCCCTGTTCGCGACGGTCGCGTTCCTCATCGCGCCCATCGTCCTCACCGTCGTCGCCTCGTTCGCCACGAGTTGGACCGGCGTCCTCCCCTCCGGGTTCGTCACCTTCGAGAACTGGCGGGCGGTGCTGGGGCTCGCGGACACGATTGGCTCACAGCGCAGCATGGGATGGAGCCCCCTGTTCAGGCTCCCGCTCGGCGGCGAGACGCTGACGGTGTTGGTCCCGGCGGAGTTGGCGTTCAGCATCGGGCTGGCGCTCGGCGGCGTCCTCATCAACCTCGTCGTCGGCGTCCCTATCGCGTACGCGGTCGCTCGCTACGAGTTCCCGGGGAAAGAGTGGGTCAACGCGCTCTCGGTGCTCCCGCTCGTGCCGGGCGTCATCTTGGGCGTCGCGTTCCTCCGGGCGTATCCAGACCTCTCGGCGACGAGCTTTGGGCTCATCGTCGGCTACTCGCTCCTGAAAGCGCCGTTCATGGTGATGGCAGTCAAAAGCGAGTTCGAGTCGATGCCGCTCCGACAACTGGAGGAATCGGCTCGCTCGCTGGGCGCGTCGTGGCCGCGGACGTTCCTGACGGTCATCGTGCCGAACGCCCGCTCGGGCATCGTCTCGGGAGCCATCATCTGTTGGGCGCTCGCGGCCGCGGAGTTCAACTTCTCGTACATCGTCTGGGCGAAAGGCACCCAGCCGCTCGCGCTCTTCTTGCAGCGACACATCTCGAACAGTTCGTTCACCAAGGCGGCGGCCGCCGTGTCGATGTTCTTTTTCATCATCGTCGCGGTCACCCTCCTCCTACAGCGGGTCGGTCGCCGCGGATTCGACATCAGAGGTAGCTAATGGCAGACGTGACACTAGATGCGGTCCGAAAGGACTACGACGACACGACGGCGCTGGACGGCGTTTCGCTCACCGTCTCGGACGGCGAGATTCTGGGCGTACTCGGTCCCTCGGGATGCGGGAAGACGACGACGCTCCGGACCGTCGCCGGCTTCGAGACGCCGACCGACGGCACGGTCAGGTTCGACGGCGAGGACGTGACGAACGTCCCCCCGGAGAACCGCAACGTCGGGTTGGTGTTCCAGGAGTACGCTCTGTTCGACAACATGACCGTCGCCGAGAACGTCGCGTTCGGGCTGAAGATGCGGGGCGTCGGGAAGCACGAGCGACGGACTCGGGCCGAGGAACTGCTCGAACTGCTCGATATTGGCGAGATGGGCGACCGCGACCCGACGACGCTCTCCGGCGGCCAGCAACAGCGCGTCGGGCTGGCTCGCGCACTCGCTATCGAGCCGAACATCCTCCTGTTGGACGAGCCGATGACGGGGCTCGACGCCCAACTGAAGGCGCGCCTGCGGACCGAAATCGGCGCGCTCCTCGCCGAGTTGGACGTCACCGGCCTCTACGTCACCCACGACCAAGAGGAGGCGATGGTGATGTGCGACCGCGTCGCGGTGCTGAACGAGGGTCGCGTCGAACAGGTCGGACCGCCCCGAGAAATCTACGAATCGCCGGCGAACGAGTTCGTCTCGGAGTTCGTCGCACTCGACGCGCCCGACCTCCCGTTCGTCAGCTGGTGATTCGACTGCAGCGGCGCGATTTCGACGGCGTCCGACGGGAGGTGCGGCAGTCGGTACACACGGTCATCGCGTTCGAGTTGGAGCGTCTCAGTTCCGAACAGGCGGTCGGTGGCAGTCCGGACGCGCTCTAGTTCCGCCCGCGACTCGGGGGCGAGTCGCCACTGCGGCCCGAACAGTCGGTCGTAGCCGACGACTCGCCCGGGGCCGGCGTCCTCGGCCTCCTTGTCATCCTCGTCCTCGATGCGGTACTCCATCGCCAGATACCGGAACGACCAGTCGAAGACGCCCAGCGCGGTGAACGCTCCAGCGACGACCACGGCTCCCCCGAGCAGTTCGACCGCGACGCCGGAGGTCGTCGCGGTACTGAGTAGGCCAATCAGCATCAGCGCCCCGCCCACGACGAGCGAGAGCGGAGAGCGAAGCCCGCGGACGACCCCGCCAACGACGACCGCCGACGGCCTCGGACGGATGATTTCAGACCCGTCCCGCGAACTCTCGATTCGCTCCCACTCGGGTGTGTCAGGAGCGAATCCGAGTTCGACCGACGTGCGCTCGTCGAACGCCTCCAGTCGGTCGCGGTAGACATCGACGATGTCGGCGAGGAGTTTCACCGCGAGGACGAACGCAAGCACGAACGGCGGCGGGGCACCCGAGATGACGAACCCCCCACCGATGAGGAGCGCCGAGCCGGTTCCGGCCATAGACGTGAGCGCCGACCGAAGCGGCTGCTGCGGTGGGACCGAGGCGTAGGTTCCTCCGAGCAAGTACCGACCCACGTCGACGGCTCGACCGAAGATGACGGCGAGCACACCCAAGCCGACAGAGAGCGATTCGGCGTCGGTCATCGCCGTGCCCGTGGTCTCCCCGACACCGCCGACACCGATTGCGCCAAAGAGCGCCCAGCCTACGCTTCCGACGGCGAGCGCCATCAGGATGGCGGGGAGGTTCGCGACCTGAATCGACAGCGGTAGGACGGGGAGATTGATGCGCCCGCGCTTTTCGGCCAGGGCACCGAACACGAGCCACGAGAAGCCGTTCGCCTCGTAGACCGGCTTGCCCTCCGCGAACAGCGCCTTCACCGCGGCACCGACGAGGCACGCGCCGAGTTCGACCCAGTAGACCGCCAACAGCGCCACGAGCGACCAGTCGAGCGCGAGCACGCCAACGAGCGGGACGGCGTTCACCGCCATCAACACCGCCACCTTCGCTCGCCGTTTCTCACTGGGAGTGAGCATTGTTGATAGAGAGACATTTCGCTCGGGACAGTTAGGTAGTCTGACTCGCGTCGGGCGGTCGGAACCGCGCTTCCGCGACTGGAAACCAAGCGTTGATACTGTCAGCGAATTATCCAGAACGCGTGCGTTCCTCGCTTCGATATCTCGTCTCGCTCGTCGTCGGTCTCGTCGTCGCCGGTGTGGCCGTCTCGGTCGCCAACACGCCGGGGTTCCTTCCCGTGGCAATCGCCCCGTTGTACGCGGCGACCACCGCGCTCGTCCTCCGCCACCGCGACGGGTGGAAGCGACTCTTCCGATTCGGAAACCAACGCTGGAGCGACCGAAAGCGGGGGGCGCTCGGGGGCGGCATCGGCGCGCTCAGCTTCTCGCTGTTGCTCAACGTCTCGATTCCGGCTGGCATCACCGGAATCGGATTGATGTTCTTCGGCCAGGCGCTCACGGTCGCCGACTACGAGTCGCTCCCCGAGTAGTCGCACGCCGCCGGGGCGATTCGAGAGCGATTTCCATCAGCTATATGACTGGATGTGCGAAACGACGCACTCGATGTCCCCTCCACGGTACGGCGACGTTCCGACTTCGTCTCTCCCCGCCGGCATCGGATTCCTCCCGGTGCTTTCGGCGAATCTCCTTCCCCTCGCCGGCGTGCTGTGGTTCGGCTGGAACCCCGGGACGCTCCTCGCGGTCTACGTCCTCGAACTGCTGTTGCTGTTCCCGCTTTCGGGCGTGAAAGCGCTGTTCGCCGGCCGGCCGCCGACTTCGTCCCGCGAGGGCGGCGTCTTCAGCCTGTCCGACAACGACCTCGTCGACAAGCGCGGAAGCGTCACCGTTCACGAGCGTCTGCCGCCGGTGTATCCGCGGAACGTTCCGTTTGCGACCGCCGTCGTCAGCGGCGGCGCGTGGGTGGGCGTCTTCCTCCTCGCGCCGCTCTCAGAGGTCGTCTCGGTGCTCGACGTACTCGCCCGCCCGGAGGCGGTCGTCAGCGTCGCCGCGCTCGTCATCGGGCAGGCTGGCGAGACCGCCGCCACGTTCCTCCGGCGCGACCGATACGCGGAGCGCTCGCCGTACGCCCTCGTCGAGATTCCCGCCCGGCAGGCGATGTTCCTCGCGTGTCTCCTGTTCTTCGTCGCTCTCGGTGGCGCAACCGTTGCGCTCGCGGGGTTCGTGTTCGTGAAACTGCTCTTCGAGTGGTCCGGCTTCCGTGCAGAGCAGAGTGGCGGCCGGCTCACCAGTTGGCTCTCCGGTCCCGACAGCGACGCGATTCGCGACGAGGTCGCCGTTCCCGACGGCCATCCATCGGCCGCAATCGACGCGGACCGTCGCGCAGTCGTCGCGGCCGCGGTCTGGCGCGCGGTCACCACGACGGGGCCGTTCTACGTCACCATGGCTGCGATGGTCTGGATCGGTGGAACCGCCTTCGTCGCCGAGGAGGCCTCGCTCGCAGTCTGGGTCGGGTTCGGCGTGTTCGGACTCGCCCTCCTCGCGTTCATGCTCGTCGGCGACGTGGTCGAGGACACGCTCGCAAGCGGGTGGCTGACCTACCGTCGTTTCGACGACCGGCTCGTCGTTCACGACCGTCTGACGAACGAGCCGCAGTGGGCGGTGACGGTCGGCGACCTCCGCGACGCCGAGGTCGTGGCGACTCGACCGACCGACCGCTATCTTGGGACGCGAACGTTCACGGCGACGGTCGGATGGGGCGACGACGAGACGGAACGCACGCTCGGGCCTGTCGCGGACGCCGAGGCGTTCGTCGACGCGTTCGACCTACCGGTCGAGTCGACCGGACTCGCGCCACTCGACCGCCGGTTCGCCGGGGCGGCCGTGGCCTCGATCGTCCTCACCGCGGCTGGCGTCGTCGCCGTGGTGGCCACCCCGCTCGGCCCGTCCACGAGTTGGCTGCTCGCGTTGTTCCTGTTTCCGGCGTTCGCCATCGTCCCCAAGGGGTTCTGGAAGCTCGCGCACTCGTGAGGTGAGACGAACAGAGCGGTTTGTGACGAACGAAAACGTGAGCAGAAGAAGGCGCGTGAGGAAACGAGTAGCGCCACGACGAGGCCGCCTGCGACGACCCGCGGACGGACTACCCTCGCGAATGTAACGAGTAGGCGATGAGTACGACGCCACAGAACTGAAACAGCCGCGTGACGAGCGTGAGCGGCTGTTGGTACTGGAGGCCGATGTAGCCCTGGCGCAGGAGCACCGACCCAACGAAGGCGACGCCGAACGCGAGGGCGGTGAGGAGGAACAGACCCGCGGAGAGCGCCCGCATCGTCCGGCTGTCGTGACGGCGGTAGCCGCGATAGGCCTGATAGCCGACATAGCTCCCGACGAGTGTCGACCCGAGCGCGAGCGAGACGATGAGCCAGTCGAGGACCGCCGACAGCGTCGCCATCTCAGAGGTCCTCCCACATCCGTTTGAAGCGGTCGGCGGTGTCGGTCTCTCCCTCGCCGGGGAACGACTCGTCGGCGGTGCGCGTCAGCGACGCCTCGAACGAGCCGTCGTCTAATTCGACGGAGAACTCGGAGAGCGTGGCGGTGTAGACGCTGTAGTGGTTGTTACTGGTTCGAATCTCGGTCTGCTCGTCGAGGAGTCCGTACGCTTGTAATCGTTCCACCCGACGGTAGACCGTCGGTTTGGACATCTCACACTCGTCGGCAAGCTCTTGTGCGGACATTGGTTTGGTACTCGTCGCTGCGAGGATGTCCCGGGCGTACTCGTCGCTGAGGAGGTCGAGAACATCACCCAGCGCCGGTTCCTCACTCACGGTGGTCGAATGACTGCTCGTCGGACTAATAGGCCCATGGGTTTCCACCCCTGTTGGTCGCGGCGACCGATTCGGGACGGGTGTACGATGGGGCTGTCGGGATAGCACGGTGGGGCTTCGGATTGGTTCGACGGTGCTGCGGGGCAACACGGCGATGCTGTGGAGGGGCTGTCGCGTCAGCGATGACCGCGATGGGTGCCGGAGTGCTGTCAGAGGGCACAGAACGGTACTGCTCGGGAGGGCAGTACGGTATCGGTTCGGCGGGGCCCATCGCAGTTCAACCGATGCGCCGGTAGATGATATAAAAAGGGGGCCAGTTTCTGACCCAGAAATTCGCGCGATTTCAGGCGGGACAGCCGACCGAGTGACCGACTTCGACGAGGCGGTCCGTCTCGACACCAGTCCCGCGGACGGTGTAGCCGTAGCCGTCGCAGTTCCACGATACCGAGGTGGTCGGTCCGTAGTCGATAGTCGCTGGCCGACCTGCCACCATCGTGTCGCGCTCGTCGGCGTCGATGTCGAGCGTGTAGTTGAACTTCGCCACCGTGAGTTCGCGGCCACCGGCGGCGTAGCGGAGTCCGACCCCGTCGATGCGGCCGGTGGTCCGCGTGGCGTAGACCAGTTCGAACGCGGACGGGACCGTCGGGTCGGGGACCGAAATCGAACTCCGCGCTTCCAAGTCGCCCCTGCTCCGGAACCACTCCGTGTTCGGCGTGTTCGGTCGCTCGACGGTCGTGTTCGCGCCTATCTCCGGCCGGAACGTGTCCGCCGACACGGCGGCGTCGAAGGTGACGTTCGTGTACGTGGTCGTCACAGAGTGTCGAGACCCGTCGGCCGTCCACGCCGTCTGTTTGCGAAGCGGGTAGAACCGCTCGCTGTCGAGCCACAGCCGCTGGTGGTAGCCCGCCTCGCTCCGGTTCGTCTCGGGCGCGATGTCGATGACGTACGCCTCGCGCCCGCCGACGGTGTCGGTCTCGACGAACTCGACGACGTAGCTGTAATTCGCGTCGGCCCGCGGGGCGGCACCGGCGTGTCGCGGCACGACGGGCAGCGGTGACACGCCGATAGACTGCGGGCGACCGGCGTCGTCGGTCAGCCCCGCGGCCGCGACGAGGAGTTGGAGTCGCTCGGCCGTCCGCGACTCGGTCGGCGGGCCCGTGAGCTCGATGGCGGTCACGGTGTCCTCGTCAGTGTCGTGAAGCCAGAGCATCGAGCCGTTCGAGACCTGCCAGTCGTACTGTCGGTTCGCCGCGTTCCGAAAGTGAACGCGCTTCCGCTCCGTCTCCGGGACGAGCGTCACGTCGGCGACGGTGCGAGACGTCACCGTTCCATCGGTTCGAATCTCGACCGTCTGCGTTCCGGTGAGCGCGTCGATTGCGCGGTAGCGCTCGGTTACGTTCGCGTCGACCGAGGGGCCCGCGTCGCCGATTGCGCCGCCCGTCGTCCAGAGGACCGCGGGGAGTGCGACGGCGACGAGCACGAACACGGCGAGTGTGCGTCGGTTGAGTCGGAGTGGAGGGCGAGTCATGCTGGGTGTACTCTGACAGGGAGTTCGACTGCGTGTCTGGGGGCCGACGGCTAAATACTTCTGGACGACTGGGGCAGTCGAACCCGACCGGACCGGTAGCGACTCCCTCCGCGGACGAGATGGCCGGGATACGACGCCCTCCACTAGCCCAACCCGAACTCGGGAGAGGGTCTGCGCCCACCAGTAGGGTCTCGTTCAGGCGTTCGTCGCCGAGACGACCATCGTCAATCGTCACTCGGTTCGTTGACGGATGGTTCACCGCCCGGACGAGACGCTCTCCCGCCCGTTCACCTCTCGAACCGCCGAGCAGTTTATGGCCATGTGGATGGTAATCAATTTATAATGTCAAGAGAGCGGGGCAAGTTGCCCAGACACATCGAATCTGACCTCATCCTTCGAGAGTTCTTTCAGGAGGTGACCGAATACGCGATATTTCTCCTCGACGCGGACGGGTTCGTGGCGACGTGGAACGAGGGTGCGAGACGGATAAAGGGCTACGAGCGAGACGAGATTATCGGTCGCCATCTGTCCGTCTTTTATCCCACCGAGGGAGACGGCACGTCTCCCGAGACAGTGCTCTTGATCGCCGAGTCCGAGGGAAGCTACGAGGAACAGGGGTGGCGGGTCCGGAAGGACGGGTCGCGCATCCTCGCGCACGTAACCATCCGCGCGCTGCGTGACGACGACGGAGAGCTCAGAGCCTTCACGAAAATCGTCCGAGACGTCACCGAGACCTACGAGTACCGCCAGGAGTTAGAGCGGAGCCGCGACCGCCTCGAACGCACCGAACAACTGGCCGACATCGGCGGCTGGGAGGTCGACTACGAAACCGGCGAGCTACGACTGACCGACGGGACCAAGCGGCTGGTCGATATCCCGCCCGACGCGGAGGTGACAATCGACGGGCTCAGGGACTTCTTTCACGAGGACGACCGCTCTGTCATCGACGGAGCTATCGAGAGTGCGAAGGTCGACGGCGACCCGTTCGACGTCGAAATGCGGGTGATAACGGCCACCGGGCGAACGCGGTGGGTGCAAGTTCGCGGTGAGCCGACGGACGGCGGTGCCAACGTCCGCGGCGCGGTGCGCGACATCTCGGACAGGAAAGAACGCGAAGAGCGACTCATGGTGTTGAACCGAGTGCTTCGTCACAACCTTCGGAACAACCTCAACGTCGTCAGCGGGTACGCGAGCGAGTTGAAACGAGACCTCGAAGCGCTCGGCACTCCGTCGATAGACGAAGGCGACTACGACCGGTTGCACGAGACGCTGGCGAAACTGAGCGAGACGACCAGGGGCATCGATACGGAACTGCGGACGCTCGACACGCTGGTCGCCGCAGCGAGTCAATTCTCGGCGGAAGTGATGGTCTCGAAGACGGACCGAATCATCGAGAACGCCGACAGCCTCGTGTCGACCGGCGAGAAAGCCCGGCAGTTCGAGAACGCCGTGGAGGGGAGCACCGACAGACACCCGGTCGGCGTCGGCGACGTTTTCGCTGACCTCAAACAGACGTACGAGCGGAAGCATCCCGAGGCGGAGATTCGAATCGGGCAGAGCGAACAGACCGTGCTCGCGAGCACGCACTCGCTGTACCTCGCGCTCGACGAACTCGTACAGAACGCCATCGTCCACAACGACGAGGACCGCCCCGTCGTCGCGGTCTGGTCGCGACGCCTCTCAGGAGAGCGAGTCGCAATCGCGGTCGAGGACAACGGTCCCGGTATCCCACAGACCGAACGGGAGATTCTGAAACGCGGGAAAGAGACACCCCTAACGCATGGGAGCGGAATGGGGCTGTGGACCGTCCACTGGTTCGTCACGCAGTTCGACGGCGAGGTGTCTATCTCGGACCGCGCTGAGGGCGGGTCAACGGTCGAACTCAGACTCCCCGCGCTGGAGAACTGAGGTGGCTATTGGACATTACTTGGGCCATCTGAGTAGTTTAGACTTTTCAGATAACCTAGGTTATTTAGATTTCCCTAATACTGGAAGTTCGTCAGGGAACTCACAGTATCCCGGCAATGCAGACATTACGAAGCTAGCCGTCGAGGAACGCGAGCCGGAACAGTACCATACTTCGGGATATCCAGATTATTTGGATTACTAACTGGACCTGGCTCGACCTCGAAGCGGGCCGGAAGCGACTAATCCCGCTCGTACGCGACGGGGAGAGCGGTCAGAGAAACACGGTAGTACTGAGAACTCCAGTTAGTCGAAGAACCACCGTTATCGAGGCTATCCACGCAGCTTCCGTTATCCACACATGCGCCTAATCCAAGCCATGTGGGCCGTTCTGATTTTTGTGGTTATCTGAATAATCTGCGACTCGTGCAGAATCCCTATGAGTTCGATACTGTGCGGAGGTGACGACAGGCGAAGAGTTCAGATTATCTGAGCTATGTGGATTGTCTAGAGCATGTGAATAGTTTGGGCCGCCTGACTACCCCGCGCAATGCACAGGAGGAAGCAACCGCGGACAACCTACGTGGCTGGAAGAACCCACGTTTCCTGAGAAATTCAAAACTCCCAACACACTTCCATTATCTAAAAAATTCAGATTATTCAAAATTCTTGAGCTATTGCTAGCTGCGACGGTAAGATAGCGAACGCCTTTGTCAACGGGGGGTTGGGTTCTAGCCATGTCCGGTGTCCCCGATTCTGGCAGCGTGCTGGTCGTCGGCGAGAGCGACTGGGTGACGCGGTTCGCCGAGGAACTCGGTTCGCGACCCGGCGTCACCGTGCTGGAAGCCGAGACGAAGGCGGCGGCGCTTCGCACAGTCGAAGCGGGTGAGGTCGACTGCGTCGTGGCCGACGCCGACCTCGCGGACGCGACCGCCGTCGAACTCCTCACGGACGTTCGCTCGACGGTCACAACTCTCCCCGTCGTCATCGCCGCGGACGGTGGGAGTGACGTTCTCGCGAGCGAGGTCCTCGGTTCGGGCGCGACTGGCTACGTCGCGCTTGACGCCGACTCGCCGGACGTCGAAACACTCCTCACGCGGACCGGACGGGCGCTCCAGTCGGCGCGACAGTCGGCCGGCGAGCGCGAACGGGCCAGGCAGTTCGACGCGATGTTCGACGACGAACGGACGGCGACGTGGGTACTCGATGGCGAGGGGTCGCTGACTCGGGCGAATCAGACGGCGCGCGAACTCCTCGACGCACCCGTCGACCCGCTCGTCGGTGGGGCCTTCTGGTCACTCCCGTGGTGGACGGGAGGAGACGACCCGACGAGCGACGACGTGCGACGGCTCGTCAAGAACGCGCTCGAAGGGACGGCCGGGAACGCGGTGGTCCCACAGCCGTCAGAAGCCGGAAGCCGCCGCATCGTCGAGCTATCGGTTCGCCCCGTGACCGACGAGCGCGGAGAGGTCGCGTCGGTCGTAGTCGAAGGTATCGACATCACAGCGCGGGTGTCGCTCGAACGAGACCTCCGCCGCTCCGAGGAACTCCACCGTGTCACGCTCAACAACATGACCGATACGGTCCTCATCACCGACGAGGAGGGGGCGTACACCTACGTCTGTCCAAACGTCCACTTCATCTTCGGCTACACCGCAGACGAGTTGCGTGAACGGGTCCCCATCGACGAACTGCTGGGGGCGGACCTCTTCGACCGCGACGAACTTTCGGAGCGCGGCGTCCTGAAAAACATCGAGAGCACGGTGACCGACAAAGCCGGCCGCGAGCACACCCTCCTCATCAACGTCCGCGAGGTCTCGATTCGGGACGGGACGTTGCTTTTCAGCTGCCGCGACATCACGAAGCGCAAGCAGCGCGAGGACGCGCTGACGACGCTCCACGAGACGGCTCGCGAGTTCCTCTACACGGGGACTCACCGGCAAATCGCCCAGCGCGTCGTCGACGATACTCCCGGCGTGCTCGCGCTCGATGCGAGCGCCGTCTATCTCTTCGATGCCGACGCCAACGTGCTCAGGCCGGCGGCGTACTCGCCGGCGATGCGCGAGGCTCACGGCCCGCTCCCGACAGTGCCCGCGGACGGGGAGACCCTTCCGAGCCACAGTTTCGTCGAGGACAGTCCGCTGTACTTCGATGACGTGCACGAGTCCGACCGGTTGGAGAACGCCGTGACTGGCCTCCGGAGCGTCGCGTACGTCCCACTCGGCGACCACGGCGTGTTCGTCGCCGGCTCGACCGATGTCGGAGCCTTCGACGCGGTGGCGCAGGAATTGACCGACCTACTCGCGGTGACTGCCGAGGCGGCGCTCGACCGCGTCACGCGCGAATCCCGGCTCCGCGAACAGGACCGCACGCTCCAGCGACAGAACGACCGGCTCACCGAGCTAAACCGAATCAACGAGACCATCCGCGAAATCGACCAAGCGCTCGTCGGAGCCCAGACGCGAGAGGAGATAGACTACACCGTCTGCGAGCTACTGACCGCCGCCGACCGGTTTGCGTTCGCGTGGGTCGGCTCCGTCGACCCCGTCGACGAGACCGTTGAGCCCCGCGCGTGGGCCGGCGACGAGCGGGGCTATCTCGACAGCACTACGTTCGACATCGCGGCGTCGTCGGTCGAGCCGGCGGGACGCACGGCGGCGACCGGAGAGGTGACCACCGTTCCCAACGTCGCGTCCGGCTTCCGGGACGAACCCTGGCGGAAGGGCGCGCTCACCCGTGACTACCTGTCGGTTCTCAGCATCCCGCTCGTCTATAACGACCTCTCGCACGGCGTGTTGACGGTGTACGCGACGACACACGACGCCTTCGACGAGACGGCGACCGCCGTCTTGGCCGAACTCGGCGAGACCATCGCGTCGGCGCTGAGCGCCCTCGAACGGAAGAACGCACTGCTCACCACGGCCGTCACCCGCGTCGGGTTCGTCGTCGACGACCCCACGTTCGTCCTCTCGCGGCTCGCCCGCGACGCGGAGTGCACGCTCACTTACCAAGGAGGAGTCCAGCAGTCCGCCGAAGGGAACTACGTGTTCATCACCGTCGAGGACGGAGCGGTCGAATCCGTCGCGGCCGCGGCCGACGAACTGGTCGCCGTCGCCGACGTGCGACGGATAAGCACCGACGGGGACGCCGGCGTCCTGCGTCTCCGCTTGACGCAGCCGTTTCTCGCACCGGAGCTTGCGGACCACGGTGCCGTCCTCGGCGAGGTGCGGGCGACCCCCGAGGAGACGACGCTCGTCGTCGACGTCCCCGAGAGCATCGACGTTCGAAACGTCACGCATCTCGTCGACGAAGCGTTCGCCGGCGTCGAACTCCGGACCAAACAGACGCTCGACCAATCGACCGAGCGCGACCTCTTCTCGCGGTTCCTCGACAAGCTGACAGAGCGGCAGCTCGAGGTGCTCCAGACGGCCTACTACAGCGGCTACTTCGAATCGCCACGAGAGAACACGGGCGAGGAGGTCGCCGCCACGCTTGGTATCTCCCCGCCGGCGTTCTACAAACACGTGCGGACCGTCCAGCGGAAACTGTTCGCGACGCTGTTCGACGAGCACTCCGGTTCCGTCTCCGGACGGGCTAAGTAGTTCGTTATCTAACCGGTGCCGTTTCAGTTGGTTTGTTACTCAACTACCCCATATTCCCTTGTACACCTATTACACATCGGTAGAGCGTCTGGGACACGACCGGCGCTCGCGAACTATGAGAGATGTCGAATCCACCCCCGGCGAGGAAGGAACGTACGAATGCTTCGAGTGTGGCGGTATCGTCCTCACCGAGCACAACCCGCTGCGCTGTCCGGACTGCGGCGGGGCGATGCGCAACCGACGGACGGCGATTGAGTAACCACGCGAGGGCGCGGCCGTCGTTCGATTTAAGCCGCTCGGCGTGGAGACCGTAGGCGACGTGACGACTCACTTCGACGACTTCGACCACGAGGCGCACATGCGCGAGTGTTTCGAACTCGCCCGCGAGGCCGCCGCGCGGGGCGACGAACCGTTCGGCTCCGTCCTCGTTCGCGACGACGAGGTCGTCATGCGCGACTCGAACCGCATCGTGACGGAGTCCGACATTCGTCGGCACCCCGAGTTACACCTCGCCTATCGGGCGTGCCGAGAGTACGACCCCGACGAGCGGGCGGAGACGGTGATGTACACCAGCACCGAACCCTGTCCCATGTGTGCCGGCGGGATGGCGACCGCTGGCTTCGCGCGCGTCGTGTACGGCGTCGGCGGCGACGAAATCGGAGAGTTCACGGGTTCGAGTCCCGGCGTCCGGTCGGCGGCAATTCTCGATGGTATCACCGCGGTAGTCGGACCCGTGCTGAACGAGGAAGCCCGCCGAGTTCACCGAGAATACGAGTGGTAACGATGGCTCGAAGGTCCCGCCCGGCAGCGACTGAACGCCGGTGCAGCCACGCGTGGACGCCGCGGCCGTAGCGAACGATAGTTATCAGATGAGAAGTATCTCCAACAAGTATTCTAATATATGATATATTTGTAGGGTCGGGGAGCAGAAGGTCATTATACAGATGCCCTCAAAATCAGCTCTAAACCGCGTATGACGCGGGAGTGTAAATGTCTCAGGAACGCTCTCGTATGTCTGAACCCACACAAACTTACCTGCTTTAGAACCTCAAAACGAGATAACTAAGTATATACAATAATTATCGCAGATATAGGCATAGAAAACATACAATAAGACATAATAAGTGAAAAAGAAGACAATAGATATTCATCAACATCCAAACTATTATTGTTTTCTGATACGATATCTCATAATGTCCACCTGAACTCGTCGCACCGAGTCGAACACGGAGGGACTTCGGGTCGCTGTCGGACGACGGTTGACGCTCGCGAGTTTTCGATATCGAGAGGAACGTGAGAACCGAGAGGCGGCGAACTCATTTACATAATCCGAACGTCTCGTGCTGTTGTGGGTAATACCCGACTAAGATTACAAAGCTATACTTGTAACACAAGTCGATTTAATTCCTCATATCTGTATAATGTGAACACGTGACATTGCACTCGTTTACATAATGTAAGTTAGTGACATCCAGATGTCGTTCGCTCGGGGGAGGCGTTCGGCGACCATGGTCGCCGAGACGGCTTCCGATATCTGAACCGCCGGCGACCGTCGAATCGCAAGCCACCGATTGGGCGAGTCTAAATATTTAATATGTTTCGGAAGAGACGTTTCCACTGTCGATATGAGTAGCGACAGAAACTACGAACGAGAGTTCGTACGTACGTTCTTCACCTCGCCGACGGCGGTCAGCGGCGAGAACTCGGCGAAGATGTTGCAGAGCGCGGCACAACTGCGGGGGATGCAGGCCCCCGACACCTGGATTCCGGACAACGAAGACGCCACCGCGCCGTCGATGCGGGCCGAAGGCGTCCAGAACCTCGTCGAGGTCGTCTCCGAACACGGGGCCGACTTCCCCGGCGAGATTCATCCCCGCGTCGTGTGGCACCGCGACGACCCCACGACCCGCTACGAGGGCTTCAAGCAGATGCTCGAAATCACCGACCCCGAAAACGGTGCGGTCGAGCACATCGACGGCTTCGTCATCCCCGAAGTCGGCGACCTCGACGACTGGAAGAAGGCCGACGAGTTCATCACCATCATCGAGAACGAACACGGCCTCGAAGAGGGAAGCCTGTCGATGTCGGTCATCATCGAGAGCGGTGAAGCCGAACTCGCGATGAGCGATCTCCGCGCGGAGAAGGGCAAGCCGTCCAACAACCTCGAACGGCTGTTCCTCCTGGTCGACGGGCAGGTCGACTACACGAAGGACATGCGCGCCATGACGCCGACCGGCGAGCTTCCGGCGTGGGCCGAACTTCGACACAACACCTCCCGCGGCGCGAGTGCCGCCAACTGCATCGCCGTCGACGGCCCGTACGACGACATCCGCGACGTCGAAGGCTACCGCGAGCGCATGGTCGAGAACCGCGCCATGGGGATGACGGGCATCTGGGCGCTCACGCCCGGACAGGTCGTCACCGCCAACGAGGCTCCCCTGCCGCCGAAGACCGGCAGTTGGCTCCTCGAACTCGACGACGACGAAATCGAACTCGACGACGAGGACGGTCGCCAGGTGTACGACGGCGACGAACTCTCGCTCGAACAGGTCGACGACGACAGCTACGTGCTCCGCGTCGACGGCGAAGAACAGGAACTCGACGGCGAGGAACTCCACGAGGAGCTCCTCGACCTGACCACCTACGTCCCGAGCATGGACGACATCGTCGACTCCATGGAGGAGTTCGAGGCGGCCAAGGAGGCCGGCAAGGGCGCGATTGCGATGACGCAAGCGACGACGCTCGTCATCGACGGCGTCGAAGTCGACATCGCCAAGGACCGCATGTGGGACGAGGCGACGTATCAGGCAGCGATGACGCCTGTCGCCCTGTTCCAGGACGTGTACGAGCACCGCCCGGACCAACACGACGCGCTCGAAGAGATGTACGGCGCCGACATCGTCGAGCGCGCGATGGCAGTCGGGACAGACGACTAACGCACACCGTCAGTCAGCCACCCAGACAAGTCCAACCAACCGCGTCTGTCCTTTTCGCGTGACGTCCGACCTGACCGCGAGCGAAGCTGTGGTGACTCGCGAGACCCACGAGACGGTCGCAGTCTACGCGAGCGCCGATTCCAGCGACTCGACGGCGTTCAGTAGCTCGTCGGCGAACTCGCGTTCGAGCCGCGTCATGTCCACCTGATACTTCGGTCCGCCGACGCTGAGCCCACCGACGATACGCCCGTCGCCGTCGTGGACCGGTGCACCGATGGCGATGAGGTTCGGTGCGAACTCCTCGTCGACGACGGCGTACTCCTGAGTCGCGATTTCGTCCAGCGCGTCGAACAGTTGGTCGGGGTTCGTAATCGTTCCCTCCGACTCCCGCGGCAGGCCCCAGTAGTCGATTATCGACTCGACCTCGTCGCGGTCCAGTTCCGCGAGGATGGCTTTCCCCGCGGCCGTGTTGTGCAGGTGATACTCCGACCGATACCGGGTGCCGTTCGCGTCTCTCCCCTCCTCGGTCGACGACCCATAACACATGAGCAGCCGACCGTGTTCGAAAATCGTGAAGTTCGCCTCTTGGTCGGTCGCGCGAGCCAGTTCGTCGACGACCTGCTCGACGACCCCGTCGTTCGGATAGCGGTGTCGAGCGCGTTCGCCCAACAGCGCCACCCTGAAACTGACGTGGTAGACGCCGTCGTGTTTGACCAAGTATCGGCTCTCCAAGAGCGTGTTGAGGTGACTGCAGATGGAACTCTTCGAACTGTCGACCATGGAGTCCAGTTCGGCGAGCGTGAGGCCGTCGTGTTCCAAAATGAGGCTGAGAATCTCCAACGAGGCTTGGGTCGTCTTGAGCCGTCGCCCGGTCACGTTCTCAATCATGCCTCAACTATTATGTTGATGGTTGATAACTGTTGCCATAATGTAAATCGGCTGAACTAGCGAGCTAGGCCTATCAATTCGAACATGTTTCTACCCGACTACACCGGGAACAAACAGAACGTCGGGGCGAGCACGGACGCCGATACCACCTAGTCCGTTAATCCGAGCGTCGCGAACTCACGGTTCGCCTCCACCAGCGTCGAGTTTCGTGACGAGGAGAGCGTTCAGTGTGCGTCAAATCGCCCGCGACCGTTTCACCCAACCGATGCGCGTGATGGCCTCCGCGCCGAGTTGGCCGAGGAGACTCGCGGCTTCGAGGTCGTGTTCTTCGAACGCGTTGACGACGACGTCGCCGGCGCTGAGCACGCCGTGGCTTCCGATGGGGACGTACAACCCGGACTGGAGAGCCCCTCGACTGTGGTCGTCTTCGGTGTGTTCGTGGTTCGCGTGGATGACCGGTTCGCCCGTCCGGTACGTCCGTGCCGCCGGCGTGTCCTCGCTGACCGAGTAGTTCGGTCGGTCGCCGGCGCGTTCCAGACACTCCTCGGTCGCCTCGATAGTCTGGAGCATGCTCCGGTTCTCGTCGACCAGCCGAACGGTCGTGTTGACGAGGCCGAGGACGTTCTTTGCCGCGTCGGCGAGTATCTCGGCGACTTCCGCCTTCGAACTCGCGTTCCGAAGCTCTTGGCTCGTCCGTCGGAGAATCTCGATGCGCTGTTCCTGGCGCTTGGTGTCGGTTACGTCCTGTACGACGCCGTGGAGGTCGACCGTCTGACCGTCTTCGACCAGCGGTTCGCAGGCCAGCCGTATCGACTGCTCAGTCGTCCGCTCGCTCGCGTACCGCACGTCGACGGAGAAGGACTCGCCGTGTTCGATTGCGTCCGCGAGGTAGGCGAGCACCTCGTCTTGGTCGCCTTCGGCGTACTGTTCGACGACGTCCGAGACGGTCGGCATCGCCGACGCGTCGAAGCCGTGTATCCGCTTTGCCTCGTCGCTCCACCACAGTTCCTCGCGCGAGACGTCGTACGACCACACGCCGATACCGGTCAGCCGCTGGAGGCTCGCGAGTAGTTGGTCGACCTCCGTTTCCGATGCTGTCGGGACAGCGCGTGCCACGTCAGTTTGATTCCAGTTCGGTGACCTGACCATGAATGTCGTTACGTACCGAGGACGTGAATATAAATCCCCACGTCGGTCGTGACGGGCTATTCGGGGGCGGAAACGTGTCGCAACACCAGAGCATTTAATCCGTGCGTATGTGTATCAATGATGATGGCAGTCGAAGACACGCTCGATTCCCCTCGGGGAAGAGAGACATCGGCAACGACGTTAGACCTCGACCGGCCGGACGCCGCGGAATATTCGGCGTTGGCGACAGAGTTACGCTCCCGCGTCGATGGAGAGGTGAAGTTCGACGAATACGCGCAGGTACTGTACGCGACCGACGGCAGCATCTACCAGGCGCGACCCGCGGGGGTCGTCTTGCCGAAGGACGTAGACGACGTCCGCGCCGCCGTCGAAATCGCGACGAGCCACGGCGTCCCCGTTCTGCCACGCGGAACGGGTTCCTCGTTGGGTGGCCAGACCGTCGGGCGGGGCTGCGTCGTCATCGATTTCACGAAGTACATGGACGACATCGTCGATATCGACCCGTCGGCGAAGCGCGCGACCGTCCAACCGGGGTGCGTCCAAGACCACCTCGACGCCGCGCTCGCGGACCACGGATTGAAGTTCGCGCCGGACCCCGCCTCGTCAAATCGCTCGACCGTCGGCGGCGGCATCGGCAACAACTCTACGGGCGCGCACTCGGTCCGCTACGGCATTACTGACGCCTACACCGAGGAGTTGGAGGTGATTCTGGCCGACGGTTCGCTGATACACACCCGCGAAGTCGTCCTCGACAGCGACGAGTACGAATCCATCCTCACCCAAGACGACTTAGAGGCGAACATCTACCGGACGGTTCGGGAACTCGTCGAGAACCACGAGTCAGAAATAGAGAACAAGTATCCGTCGCTCAAGCGCTCGGTGTCGGGGTATAACCTCCAGAAAGTCATCTACGAGAACGGCGACGGCGAGGAGGTCATCAACCTCTCGAAGCTGTTCGTCGGCGCGGAGGGCACCCTCGGCGTCATCGTCGAGGCGACCGTCTCGCTCGTCACCAAGCCGGACGAGACGGCGCTCGCGCTGTACTGCTTCGACGACCTCGTAGACGCGATGGAGGCCGTTCCGGAGGCGCTCGAATTCCCCGTCAGCGCAGTCGAACTCATGGACGACGAGGTGTTCCGCCTCGCTCGCGAGTCGGAGGGCTACGCCGAGTACGCCGAACCCATTCCCGAGGGGGCGAAAGCGGCGCTGATGCTCGAGTGGGACGACGAACTCGTCGACGACTTCGAGGCCGCGGTCTCAGACACGAACGCCCACTTCGTCGACTCCGGCGCGGCGTTCGACGTGCTCGAAGCCTACTCCGAGGAGAGCCAAGGCCGACTGTGGAAGCTCCGTAAGGCGGCGATTCCGCTGTTGATGAGCCTCGAAGGCGACCCGAAACCCTACCCGTTCATCGAGGACGCGACCGTGCCACCCGAGGAACTCGCGGAGTACGTCCAGAAGTTCGAGGAAGTCCTTGAGGACCACGACACGTCGGCCGCGTACTTCGCCCACGCCGGGTCGGGAACGCTCCACATCCGCCCGATTCTGAACCTCAAAGAGAACGAGGGCATCGAGAAGATGCACTCCATCACCGACGACGTGACCGACCTCGTCGTCGAGCACCACGGCGCGTTCTCCGGCGAGCACGGCGACGGGATGGCCCGGACCGAGTTCAACCCGAAGATGTACGGGCCCGAACTCTGGGGCGCATTCAAGGAGCTGAAGACGGCGTTCGACCCCGACTGGATGTTCAACCCCGGGAACGTCGTCTACCGCGACGGCCCCTCGGACCCGGGGCCGGACAGCGACCGCGGCGTCGGCGCGGACATGCGCGAGAATCTCCGGTACGGTCCGGACTACCAGTCCGTCGAGCCGCAGACCGACCTCGACTTCGACGACGAGGGCGGCTTCTCGCACCTCGTCGAACTCTGTAACGGCTGTGGCACCTGCCGGCAGACCGATTCGAACACCATGTGCCCGACTTACCGCGCCTCGAAAGAGGAAGTCCAGACGACCCGCGGGCGGGCGAACATGCTTCGGGCCGCTATCTCGGGCGAACTCCCCGAGGACGAACTGTACTCCGAGCGCTTCCAGACCGAGGTACTGGACCTCTGTGTCGGCTGTAAGGGCTGTAAGAGCGACTGCCCGACCGGCGTCGACATGGCGAAGCTGAAATCCGAGGTGAAACACCAGTACCACCAGAAAGAGGGCACAAGCCTCCGCTCGCGAGTGTTCGGCAACATCGACACCCTGTCGAAAATCGGGAGCAAACTCGCCCCGCTTTCGAACGCCGCCGCGGAGCTTCCGGGAAGCCGCCTCGTGATGGAGAAGGTCCTCGGTATCTCCAGCGAGCGCGACCTGCCGACCTTCAGCAGCGAGTCGCTCAAGGAGTGGTTCGAGGCTCGGGGCGGGTCGTCCGTGTCGCCCGCCGACGCCCGAGGGAAGGTGCTTCTGTTCCCCGACACCTACACCAACTACAACTACCCCGAACCCGGCAAGGCCGCCGTGGAGGTCCTCGAAGCCGCGAACGTCCACGTACAGATTCCGAGCGACCTCGAGGCGAGCGGCCGCGCCGCGTTCTCGATGGGGATGCTCGACACGGCCCGCGACCGAGCGCAACACAACGTCGGGCGACTCCGTCCCTACGTCGACGACGGTTGGTCGGTCGTCTTCGTCGAACCCTCCGACGCGGTGATGTTCCAAGACGAGTACCTCGACCTCCTCGACGGGACGGGCGTCGAACTCGTCTCGGGGTCGGCCTACGGTATCATGGAGTACCTCGACGTCGTGCGCGCCGACGACCACCTCGACTTCGACGCCCCCGCCGAGACGCTGACGTACCACGGCCACTGCAACCAGAAGGCGACGAACAAGGATCACCACGCGGTGGGCGTCCTGCGTCGCTCCGGCTACGCCGTCGACCCGCTCGACTCCAGTTGCTGCGGGATGGCCGGGTCGTTCGGCTACGAAGAAGAGCACTACGAACTCTCGAAGGGCATCGGCGAAATCCTGTTCGGGCAGGTCGACGAGAGCCCCGGCGACGTCGTCACGGCACCCGGCGCGTCGTGTCGCTCCCAACTCGGCGACAGACCCGGCGAATCCCGCCCGCCGCACCCCATCGAGAAGATGGCCGAAGCCCTCGACTGACCACGTCACCGACAGCCGACAGCATAGCCTGACGCGCTCCCCCGCGAACCAGCCAGCCTGACGCGATTCACGAACCAGCATCGAACCCGCCGCCTTGCACCCGCGGCGAGTTTCTCGTTTCGCAGCCTCCGTCTCTCGGAGTCGAGGGTCACAAACAGCGATAATTATTACTGACAGTAGCGGCGTCGTAGAGACGACGATGCTAGACGTACTGGAGTCTATCGAACTATCGACCGCGTTTTTCGCCTCGCTCGGCGCGCCGGGGCTGCTGCTCGTGGCGTTCCTCGAATTCTTCTTGCTCCCTGTCCCGCCGGACTTGGTGCTCGTCCCGCTGTCGGCGACGAACCCCGAGTTCGCGCTCCTGTACGCGGTCGTCGCTACTGTCGGGTCGGTGTCGGCGGGGCTGGTCGGGTTCCTCATGGGCAAGAAAGGCGGCCGTCGCGCGCTGGACTCGCGGTTCGCGGGCGAGCGGATTCACAAGGTCGAGCGATACTTCGAGCGCTCGGGATTCGTGACGGTCGCGTTCGGGGCGTTCGCGCCGATTCCCGAGGGGTACGAACTGCTTTCTATCGGGTCCGGCGTGTTCGACCTCGACCTCCGGACGTATCTGGCGGCGTCAGTGCTCGGGCGCGGCGGTCGGTACACCATCGAAGCGCTGCTCGCGGTCTATCTCGGCGAGGCCGCCCGGTCGCTCACCGAGGTCGACGTGTACTCGATTATCGGCGTCGCCACCGCGGTCGTCCTCGTCGCGTACGTCGTCCGGAGTCGGTGGTTCTCGGACCGCTCGGCCGAACCGGTGCAGTAACTCGGCGACAGTCGCTCAGGCGACTTCGTCGCCGCTCCGCCACTGGTCGATGACTTCGAGGAGCACCTCGGTTTCGAGGTCGTCGTTCCGCCAGTCGCTCACCGCGTCGGTCAGCCCCGTCGCGTCCACGATGTCGCTGTCGTTCGCGTAGTCCGCGATGGGGTTCTCGACGACGAACGGAATCATCATCTTGTTGTCCTCGTGTTCGAGCATGTGGCAGTGCCACGGGAACTGCCCGGTGTACCCCTCGAACGTGGCGATTATCCGCACGCGCTCGTCGGGGTCGACGCGGACGGTGTCTTTCGGTCCCAACTCGTTGGGGTCCGGTGGCTGCGTCCCGTCGGGGCCGCGGCCGATGACCCTGAAGGTGACCAGATGCAGGTGAATCGGGTGTCGTCCCCCCGACTCGTTCTGCAGTTCCCATATCTCGGTCGACCCGAGTTGCGGGTAGACGGGTGCGTCCTCGTCGCCGAAGACGTACCCGTTCAGGGTGTGCATGATGAGGTTGTTTTCAACGTCGACCTTGGTTCCCAGCGTCATCTCGCGAGTCACCCGTGCGTCGCTCTCGTCGTACGAGGTCGGCGCGGGAAGCGACAGGTCCGTCGGGTCGGCGCTCGCGTCTTCGGGCGGCGTCTCAGGGTCCGAGACGCGGAACTGGACGAGGTCGGTCAGATCGGGACCCATGTCGGCCCCGTTGGTGAGCGTGAGCGTCTCGCCTGCGTGGTCGGAGAAGTCGACGATGAGTTCGCCGCGCTCGAAGGGCGTGAGCAACAGCGAGTCGAGGTCGCCGTTCGGGCCGATGGGAACGACCGATTCGAGGAAGCCGTGGCCGGGCGCGAACTGGTACATCGTCGGGACGCCCGACCCGCTTTCGTTCTCGAACTGGAGGTCGAACGAGCGGTGGTTCGCACCGTTCAGGATGCGGAAGCGGTACCGACGCGGTTCGACCTCGACGTACGGCCACACGGCACCGTTGACGACGGCCGTGTCGCCGAGGAACGCCGAGGCGAACTCGTCTGGGTAGTGCAGCGAGCCGTCGTCGTTGAACTCCTTGTCCTGCAGCAACAGCGGGATGTCGTAGTCGCCCGACGGCAGGCCGAGTTCGCGCTCGGCGTCGGTCGTAATCGAGTAGAGTCCGAGGAGCCCGGCGTAGGCGTTGAGCCGGGTGATACCCAGCGTGTGGTCGTGGTACGTCGAGGTGGTGCGCCCCTGTTCCATCGGGAGTTCCTGCCACTCCGAGTCGAACCGCGGCCCCTCGACCCCGCTCGGCGAGGTCCACATGTCGGACTGCCCGTCGTTCGCGGGGTCGACTTCCAGGCCGTGGAAGTGGGTGACGGTCCGAACCTCCGGGACTGGGCCGTCGTAGCCGGCGTGGTTCTCCGTGGTCGTGCCACCGATTCGCTCGTCGACGTTGAACAGGTGGTCGCTCGGGAGTTCGCTGTTGTCGAACCGAACGTGGACTGGACTCCCGGCGTCCGCTTCGATGGTTGGGCCGGGATACGACCCGTCGAACCCCCAGACCGTCGTCTCCGGGAGGTCCGGGTGGAGTTGTTGAGTGAATTCGGTGACCGATATCTCGTAGGCGTCCGCGCCGTCTCGCTGCCCGTCCGGTTCCCGGACCGACGGAACCGGAAGCGGTTGCACGAACTTATCCAACGCCGGTGACGCCGCGGAGACGTTCGTCGTCGTCTGCGGGAGCGTTCCGGCGATGCCGAGGGCTGCGCCTGTCTGTAGAAACCGCCGCCTAGACCAGTCTGTCATGATGGACCCTGAACTACGACTTGGGAGTTATTATATTAAATCTTCTGAATGACCGAGTTAGAGCCGAAAGCGGGGGCGGAGGGAATTCGAGAACGTGCGCTGGCGCGGGAAGACGAGTCGCCTCGTTAGCTCGTTCGCCGGCGCGCGAGAAGGACCGAGCCCATCACGAGCGCGGCGAGCGCAACCGAGACACCGAACCCGGGAACGGGCGTGTCAGTCGTGGTCGTCGCGGGCGTGTTGGGGTCGGCCGTCGTCGTCTCGGTCGTTCCGTCGTCCGAGCCGTCGTCACCGTCCGAGCCGTCGGAACCATCGTCTGAGTCATCACCGTCGTCATCTCCGTTGTTATCGTCGTCATCGCCGTCATCACCGTCATCACCGTCGTTATCATCGCCGTCGTCGCCGTCGTCGCCATCGTCGCCATCGTCACCGTCGTTATCATCGCCGTCGTCGCCGTCGTCGCCATCGTCGCCATCGTCACCGTCGTTATCATCGCCGTCGTCGCCGTCGTCGTCACCGCTGTCTCCGTCAGTGCCGACAGAGAGCGATTCGAGGCCGTCGACGTCCATCTCCTTGTCGCCGGCGTCGAACTGCGCGAACCCGCTGAGTTCGTACGAGGCGTCCTCGTCCATGTCCTCACCGGCGGTCACACGGTACTGGAGGGTGACGTTCTCGCGGTCACCGTAGGTCGCGAACAGTTCGTCGTTGGCGTTCCGCACGCCCGAGAAGTCCGCGCCGTCGTCATCGACGATTTCGACCGATGCGAATCCGGGGTTGAACTCCTCGATGACGGTGAAGTTCGTCGCCTCGCTGCCGGTGATTTCGACCGAGACGACGGTCGATTCACCGGGTTCGAGCGTCGTGTCGTCGGCCGACCGGGTGAGGTCCCAGTTGTCGTCGTCGGACTCGCTCTGAACGTCGAGTTCGTCGGTGCCGCCGGTCGTCACCTCCGAGCCGTTCACGTCGGTGAAGCCGTCGAACTGGTAGGCCGTGCCGGCCGCGTCGTCGCCCGCGGTCACCTCGTAGACGAGCGTGACGCTCTCGCGGTCGCCGTAGGTGGCGAACAGTTCGTCGTTGGCGTTCCGCACACCGGAGAAATCAGCGCCGTCGTCGTCGACGATTTCGACCGAACCAAAGGCGGGGTTGAACTCCTCGATGAGCGTGAAGTTCGCCGCCTCGTCCCGGTCGACCTCGACCGTGACGGTGGTGGATTCGCCCGGCGCGAGGGTCTCGTCGTCGACCGACCGAACCGCACCGGAGTCACCGTCGTCCGACGCCTGGACGCTGATTTCGGCGGTTCCATTGGTCGCCGACTGCGAGCCGTTCACGTCCGCGAAGCCGCCGAACTCGTAGACCGTGCTGGTCGTCGCGTCGTTGTCGGCGGTCACCTCGTAGACGAGCGTGGCCAACTCGCGGTCGCCGTAGGTCGCGAACAGTTCGTCGTTGGCGTCGCGTACGGCCGAGAAGTCCGCACCGTCGTCGTCGACTATCTCCACCGAGCCGAATGCGGGGCTGAACTCCTCGACGAGCGTGAAGTTCGTCGCCTCGTCCCGGTCGAAGGCGACCCGGACCGTGGTCGATTCACCCGGCGCGAGGGTCGCATCGTCGACGGACCGGACGGCCGCGCCGCCGTCGTCGCTCGACTCCTGCACGCTGATTTCGGCGGTCCCATCGGTCGCCGACTGCGAGCCGTTCACGTCCGCGAACCCGTCGAGTTCGTAGACCGTGCCGGCCGCCGCGTCGTCGGCCGCGGTTACCTCGTAGACGAGTGTGGCCAACTCGCGGTCGCCGTAGGTGGCGAACAGTTCGTCGTTGGCGTTCCGCACGTCCGAGAAGTCCGCGCCGTCGGCATCGACGATTTCGACCGAGCCGAACGCGGGGCTGAACTCCTCGACGAGCGTGAAGTTCGCCGCCTCGTCCCGTTCGACAGCCACCCAGACGGTCGCCGATTCGCCGGGCGCGAGGGTCGCGTCGTCGACCGAGCGGACCACGCTCGCCCCGTCGTCGGTCGAGACGCTGATTTCACCGTCACCGGTCGTCGAGGCCCGGACGTCTTCGAGGCCGAAGTCGCCGTATCCGGTGAGTTCGTGGGTCGTCGCGTTCGCGTCGTCGGCCGCGGTCACCTCGTAGACGAGCGTGACGCTCTCGCGGTCGCCGTAGGTCGCGAACAGTTCGTCGTCTGCGTTCCGCACGCCAGAGAAATCCGCGCCGTCGGCGTCGACGATTTCGACCGACTCGAAGCCCGGACTCAGCTCTTCGACCACGGTGAAGTTCCCCCGTTCGGAGGCGTTCACCTCGACCGTGACGGTGGTGGACTCACCGGGCGCGAGCGTGGTGTCATCGACCGTTCGCGTGAGCGTTCCACCGTGGGCGTCCGCGGCGACCGGCGCGATAGCCGCACCCAGTCCGAGCGAACCGACCACCAAGAGGGCCGCCATCGCGACGACCGGAAGGGCGTTCCGGAGGTCCGCCGACCGCTCCGAACGTGGACTGTCCGGACTCATGATGAGTAAGCGACGTTCGATTGCGACGGTGAACTCGCCCTGCGAGCGACGTGCGAAGCGACCGTCGGACGCTTCGGTTCGGCTCGGTGGGTCGCGGTCACCGGCGGTGTCTGTTCGACTCGTCGGTCGGGAGACTGACGTCTCGTGCGCGCGCTACCTCTGGATGCGGATAGCTCGCTCTCGCTGGAAAGCATGCAATCAGCGTGTGAATCAAAAGCGCCATGCAAATAGTTAACGATTATCTGAGAAAGGTTTCGCGCCGGGAAGACCGCGACGCCACTCACGCGACGCCGCTCGTGAGCGTCCGAACCCGTTCGGGGGCGATAGTCGGTGTCTCGCGCCGTGAATTCGCGTCGATATCCCGCCGTTCAGCGGGCGTATTCGGCCAGTTCGTCTCGCGCGCGCCGGGCCGCGTCGTCGGGGTCGTCGGGATAGGTGTAGAGTTCGAACGTCGCGAAGCCGTCGTACCCGATGTCGTCGAGCGCGCCGAAGACGGGTCCGAAGTCGAGGTCACCCTCGCCGGGGATGAGGTGATAGTGTTTCCCCCCACGGCCGCCCTTGATGTCTTCGAGATGGATGCCCGTGATGCGGCCGGCGCACTGGCGAATGCTCTCGGCCGGGTCCTCGCCGTAGACGGCCGCGTGGCCGACGTCGAAGTTGACGCCGAGCGCGTCGCTCCCCACGTCGTCGATGAGCGTCAACACCTCTTCGGTACACTCGACGAGGAGCTCCGGTTCGAACTCGATGCCGAGGTCGACCCCGGCGTCCTCGGCGTACGCCGTGAGTTCGTCGAGCGATTCGAGTAGGTACTCGTAAGCCTCACTCGGCGGCGTTCCGGGAAGCGACGACCCGCTGGCGACGCACGCCGCGGGCGCGTCGACCAGCGCGGCGAAGTCGATGGCGGCCTTCGTGTACTGGATACGCCACCGGCGGTCTTCCTTGTCGGCCGAGATGAGCGTCGGGTCGAAGAACGCCGACGGCGGCGCGTCGTCGTAGTAGCCGCAAGTCGTGTTCGCGTTGATATTCGACACCGAGAGTCCAGTCTCGTCCAGCGCCGTCAGGACGCGCTCGCGGTCGGTCTCGTCGAAGTCGGCGAGAAACGCGTGCGGCACGTCCGCCAGTAGCTCGACCCCGTCGTAGCCGTGGTCGGCGATTCGTCTGATCGCCTCCGGCAGGTCGAAACGCGTGTACGCGTTCGTAGAGAAGGCTAACTGTACCATATGTCGTGGTACAGTCACACATGAATAATTGTTTTGGTACTGCCAATCGTTCGGGGCAGAAAAACGTGGACTGAGTCGTTGAGACGACCCGCCGGTCACGACACGTCGAACGCCGACGAGAGGCCGACTGCGGGGACGACGAACGCCGCCGCGACAATACCCCATGCGGGGCTCAGCAGCCCGGCGACCGCCGCGTTCAACACGACGAGCGCGAGGACGCACGTGCCGACCGCGGGGCCGATAGTTCCCGGACGGGGGTCGGCGTAGGCGGTCAGGAGGTCACGGCCGGTCCACGCCGCGAACCAGACGAGTAGTCCGCCAGCCACGGCGAGCGTCGCGGGGTCGCTTGGGTCGATGCCGACCGCCGTGGCGACCACGACCACCGACCCAACGGCGAGCCCCACGCCGGCCATTCCGACCAGCACCGCTCCCGAGTCGCCCGCGCCGGTCTCCGACTCGGCCATGTACGTGACGCCGGCGATGTAGAGCGCGACGACGACCGGCACGAGGAACACCCACGTCGGGGGTGTCGGAGCCGAGGGCGACCCTACGACGACTGCCATGCCGAGGGCGACGTTCGCCCCCCGACAGCCACCCATCGCCGCGAACCCGAGGGACGTACCCTTGAGCACGCCGTCGTAGAGCGCGACGAGTAGGCCGAGGACGGCGGCGACGATGCCGGTGGACGGTCCCCCGGCGGCTGCGGCGACGACGACGCCGGCACAGAGGAGCGCGACGCCGAGGTTCCGAGCTCGCGTGCGCGACACGTCTCCAGACGGAATCGGGCGCTCCGGACGGTGCTGTGCGTCCTCGTCGGCGTCGGTGTAGTCGTTGAGCGTCGTGCCCGCCGCGTACAGCAGCACCGAGGCGAGCGCGACGCCGGCGAGCGACGAGAGCGGAACCGACGGGCGGCCGCCGCTGACCAACACCGCTCCGAGGATGACGTCAGGCGGCGTGGTGAACAGGTTCGGGACGCGGACGAGTCTGGCGAGGCTCGCGAGCGAGCGTCGAAGGCCGCCGGTCGAGGGTGTCGCGTTCGTTCGGTTCATCGTCGGTCGATCGCTGGGTCGGGTGCTCGCGTCCGAGCGAGGCGGTCAGGCCCACCCATGGGCTTCGAGGTACTCCATCGCGGTTCGGGCCGTCTCCGCCGCGGTCTCCTGATAGGGGTACAGTTCGACCGTGACGTAGCCGTCGTAGCCGGTCGCCTCGACCGCTTCGAGGAAGCCGTCGATGTCCATCGCCCCCTCGCCGAGTTGGGTGTGTTCGTGCGTTCTGTCCCCCGGGATGTCTTCGAGGTGGTAGTGCGGTGTGTGGGGCGCGAGCGTCTCCACCAGTTCGACCGGGTCCTCGCCGACCGAATAGAAGTGTCCCGCGTCGAAGTTACAGCCGATGCGGGGCGAGTCCACGCGGTCCACGAGGTCGAGGAAGTCCTCGGAGGTCTCGATGAGCAGGTGGGGTTCGGGTTCGACCAGCACGTCGACGCCGAGCGTCTCCGCGACGTCGGCGACCTCGCGGAGCCCCCAGATGAACGCGTCGAGCGCGTCCGCCCGTGACATGCGCTCCGGGACGGGTCCGCCCGGCGGAATCGAGATGCTCTCGGAACCGAGCGCGGCCGCCGTGGCGAGCGCGTGTTTCGTGTGCTCGACCCGCGCCTGCCGGTCCTCGGCGGCGAGTTCGACGAACGAGGGGTGGTGAAACGCCTCGGTGTCGCGGTTGAACGTCGCCGCCCGGCTCTCCGCGGAGGGCTCGATGGCGCTGAGCATGAACGCGTTACAGTTGCTGACTTCGATGCCGCAGTCGTCGAGGAGCGTCCGAACGCGTTCGAAGTCGTCGCCGTCGGCCGTCCCCGGAAACAGGTGCGGGTCGTCGAGCAGGATTTCGACGCCGTCGTAGCCGGCGTCGGCTATCGCCTCGACGCCTTCGGTGAGGGTTCGCTGTCGGAACGCGTTCATCGAGAAGCCGAACTCCATCGGTCACACCTCGTAGTGGAAGTTCGGCGACTGGCCGAAGAACTCCCGGGGGTTGTCGTAGACGACCTTCCGGACCTCGTCTCGGTCCCAGCCGCGGTCGAGCATCTTGTCTCGGGCTTTCGGGACCGCAAGCGGGTCGGAGGGGTCCCAGTCGGCGGCGCTGTTGAGCAGCATCTTGTCGGTGCCGTACTCCTCGAGGATGTCGATGGTCGTCTCGGCGTCTATCTTTCCGGGATAGAGCGTGAAGCCGAGCCAACAGTCGGTCTGCAGCGAGATGTCGACCGTGTTCTCGGTGTTGTGGTCGATGACGATTCGCTCCTCGGTCACGTCTTCGCCCTGAATCATCTCCACGAGTCGCTCGGTCCCCTCTGGCTTCTGGGTGTGCGGGGTGTGGATGATGACCGGTAGTTCGCGCTCCTCGGCCATCCTGAGTTGGCGTCTGAACGCGTACTCCTCGGCTTCGGTCCCCTGGTCGAGCCCGATTTCGCCGAGTCCGACGACGTGCTCGCGGTCGAGATACTCGGGGAGGCCGTCCATCACGGCCTCCGCCATCTCGGGGTAGTTCGCTTCCTTCGGTTCGAGGCCGACGGTGACGTAGTGGTCGATGCCCGCCGCCCGTTCGGCCCGGTCGGTCTCGAACTCGATTATCTGCTCGAAGTAGTCGAAGAACGACGCCGCGTGCTGCTTGTCCGTCCCGCTCCAGAACGCGGGTTCGACGCAGCATTCCACGCCCGCGAGCCGGGCGCGCTCGTAGTCGCTCGTCGAGCGAGACACCATGTGCATGTGCGGGTCGATAATTGGTATCGACATGTGACCTACCTCTCTGATGGTAGTTAATCATTGTTTCGGTGGATTCGGTGACGGCCGCGGGACGAGGGCGCAACGACCGGGCGAAGCGACCGGGCAAAGCGACCGCGAGCGACGGCGGAGACAGCTATTTACTCGTCCGCGCAGACCCCGTAGTCGCATGCCTGAACACTGTCCGTTCTGCGGCGAGCCGATAGAATCGAACCGCGTCACTCCCGAGGACGGCCGCCCCTACGAGGAGTGGCGCTGCGTCGACTGCGACGAGACGTGGCGACACCCCGAGGAGACGGTCCTCGACCGGAACCTCGATTTCAGCAAACACGGCGACCAACTCGACAGGCGGGACGACGACACCTCCCTCGACTGGTGAGCGGTCGCCCGCCGGCACCGACGCGGAAACAATCATGATTGACGGACAAGGTTATGTATCGGCCACCGCAATCGTGAGTCGATGACAGTCGGAGTTTGGATAATCGGAGCCAGAGGTAACGTCGCGAGCGTCTCGATGACCGGCGCGCGCGCAATCGCCCGCGGCGTCGCGGACACGACCGGGATGGTGACGGCCCGCGAACCGGTGGCCGCGCTCGACCTGCCCGCCGTCGGCGACCTCGTGTTCGGGGGTCACGACATCCGTTCTCAGCGAATCGAGGAGACCGCCGAGGAGATGGCGGGCCACGGCGGCGTCGTGGCACCCGACACCCTCGACGCGGTCCGCGACGACCTGCGCGAAATCGACGAGCGCGTCGAACTCGGAACCGCGCGCCGGTGCGGCGAGGCGGTCGAGGGAATGTCCTCGGAGACGGCGAGCGACGACGTGTCGGTCGCCGACATCGTCGAGGAGATACGGGCCGACTACGCCGCCTTCGCCGACTCGCAGGACGTCGACCGACTGGTCGTCGTGAACGCCGCGTCGACCGAGCCGCCGATTCCGACGCCCGGCGACTACGAGACGCTGGAGGCGTTCGAGGCGGCGGTCGAGCGGGACGACCCGAACCTTCCCGCAAGTTCCCTGTACGCGTACGCGGCGCTCCTCGACGGCCACCCGTACATCAACTTCACCCCCAGCACCGGCTCCTCGCTCGGTGGCCTCCGCGAACTCGCAGAGCGAAACGAAGTGCCGCACATGGGCCGCGACGGGAAGACCGGCGAGACGCTGATGAAGTCCGCGCTCGGGCCGATGTTCGCGGGACGGAACCTGCACGTCCTCTCGTGGGAGGGCCACAACATCCTCGGAAACAGCGACGGTCTGGTCCTCGAAGACGACGCGAACAAGGCGGGGAAGATAGAGAGCAAGGGCAGCCTGCTGGACGACATCCTCGGCTACGAGACCCACAACGCCGTCCGCATCGACTACACGCCGTCGCTCGGCGACTGGAAGACCGCGTGGGACCACGTCCACTTCGAGGGCTTCCTCGGGACGAAGATGAAGATGCAGTTCACGTGGGAGGGGGCCGATTCGGCGCTCGCCGCCCCGCTCGTCCTCGACATGGTCCGGCTGGCCGCCTTCGCCGACGAGCGCGGCGAGGGCGGGACGATGCCGCAGCTCGCGTCCTTCTTCAAGTCGCCCGAGGGCGTGGACCGTCACGAACTGTCCGAGCAGTTCCGTCTCCTCTACGACTACGCGGAGCGCCACGCGGAGGGAACGTGACGGCTCGCAGACCCTCGGACGCGGCCGCGGCCGGTGCCGGGCGCGTCGTCGTCCTCGATATCGTCGGACTCCAAGAGGAGCATCTCGACGAGGAACTGGCACCGAACATCGCCGACTTGCTGGCTGGAAAGCCGTGTGGGCCGCTCGAACCGCCGTTTCCGAGCGTCACGGTGCCCGCACAGACGACGCTCTCGACCGGGCAGTCACCCGCGGCCCACGGCGACGTGTCCAGCGGCGAGTTCGACCGCGAGCGACAGGTCGCCGAGTTCTGGGAGCGCGACCGAGGAACGCGAACCCGGCTGTGGGAGGCCGCGAGCGACGAGGCGGGCCTCACGACGGGCGCGCTGTTCTTCCAACACCTCATCGGCACGAGCGCGGACGTGGCCGTCACGCCGTCGCCCATCGAAGACGAGGACAACAACCTCATCGAGATGGACTGCTGGACGAACCCCGACGGCTTCTACGACGCCCTCCGCGAGGAGTACGGACACTTCCCGCTGCACAACTACTGGGGGCCGGTCGCCGACGAGCGGAGCAGCGAGTGGATTCTCGCGGCCGCACGAGAGTCGATAGCGCGGTACGACCCGGACCTGCTGTGGGTGTACGTGCCGCATCTCGATTACGACGCGCAACGGCACGGCCCCGACTCGCCGGAACTCCGGGAGGCCGTCGGCGTCGTCGACGACCTCGTCGGGGAGTTCCTCGACTGGCTCAAATCGACGCCTCGCTGGTCCGAGACGGCGGTCGGCGTCGTCAACGAGTACGGCTTCAACGCGGTCGATACCCCCGTGTTTCCGAACCGGGAGCTCCGCGACGCGGGCCTGCTCTCGGTGCGCGACGACGGCGAGGGCGGCGAGGCGGTGGACATCGCCGCGTCGTCGGCGTTCGCGATGGTCGACCACCAAATCGCGCACGTGTACACCGACCGGCCGGCGGCCGCCCGGGAGGCTCTCGAATCGCTTCCCGGCGTCGACGACGTGGTCGAAGGCGAGGCGCGGGGCGGTGCGAACCACCCGAACGCCGGCGACCTCGTCGTCGTGGCGGACGCGGACGCGTGGTTCCAGTACTACTGGTGGACCGATGACGCCGACGCGCCGTCGTACGCGACGGAGATGGATATCCACGCCAAGCCCGGCTTCGACCCGTGCGAACTGTTCCTCGGCGACGAGGGACTCGTGGCGCTCGACCCGACCAAGGTGTCGGGGTCGCACGGCCGCATCGACCCCGAGACGCGCGGCTTCTACGGCTTCGGCGGGCCGGCGTCACCCGACGGCTCGTCCGGCGGCGTCGTTGATTCGCGGCGGTTCGCGCCGACGGTTGCGGACCTGCTCGGCATCGCAGAGGACGTGTCGCTCGCGTTCGAGCGCCCGTCGCTGTTCGCCGGCCCACAGGTGTAGGTCCGGCACCGCCGCGACGCGCTCGAAGTACTGATTTTCCGCGTCGCTCGGTTCGAGTTCGAGAGTACGATACGAAAGAAAAGCCGCCACAGACCGCAGTCGGAACGCGTCTCGCCCGCTTAGTTACCTCCCGAACTCACGATTTCGATGGTGCCGCGCATCCGGAAGCTGTGGGCGCGACAGACGTACTCCGCCATCGCGTCGGTGACGGTGAACGTGACGCTCTGTGACTCGCCCTGCGTCGCGAGGTACGACGTGGAGATGTCGTTCACGACGGAGTCGTCGCCGTTGACGATTTCGAAGTTGTGAGGCGCACCGTTGCGGTTCGTCCACGTGACCGTGTACTCGCCGCCGGCTTCGAGAGTCAGCGTCGGGTCAGTCGCGTCCGCGATGCCGGACGGCGAGACGCCGGTCCAACCCTCGTTACTCCCGGCTTCCAGTTCGATGGTCGAGCCCGAGGGGATGGCGTCGCTGCCGCCGTCGTCGCTACCACCGTCGTCGCCGCCGCCGCCGGTCGCCTCGACGTGCGCGGTGACGCGGTCGTAGACGAGTTCCAGCCCGTTGCCGGAGCCGCCGACGCGCTTCAGTTCGGTGTCGTCGAACCAGACGGTGCCGGTGGCGTTGCCCCAGCCGCCGAACAGTAGGTTGAGCTGGAACTGGCCGGGCGACGCGCCGGTCGAGAACGTCGTCTCCAGCAGTTGCCAGTCCTCGACGGGCTCCGTGTAGTAGTCCGTGACGGAACCCTGTCCGAGGCCGTGGACGTTGATGGTGACGCCGTAGGAACTGCCGATTTCGCCGAAGCCGTCCTCGGAGTTGCTGAAGTCGTCCGAGGTCCTGACCCACGCGCGGAAGCGGTACTCGGAGTTCGGTTCGAGGTCGTCGCGGTACTGCGTCCACGACGCGTCCGCGCCCTCCGTGGAGTCGACGCGGACGCTGTAATCGCCCGTCCGCGCCACGTCCGAGGTGTAGGTGAACTCGGCCGACCCGCCGTAGGTGATTCCCTCCCAGTTCGCCGGGCTCTCGGGGTCCGACGACGAGTCGGTGCTCGCGCCCTCCTCGAACGAGGCGTTCGGCAGGACGTTGTTCCCGTCGGGGTCGGTCAGCGAGACGTTGTCGAACCACGCCGTCCCGGTTGCCGTGCCGTAGCCGCCGAACAGGCAGTTGATCTGGACCGTCGTGGTGTCGGCACCGGTCGTGAACGTGGTGCTCACCTCCGTCCAGTCGTTGGTGCCGGTCAGCGGGTCCGTCTCGAAGTCCGTCGTGTGGACGTTGAACAGCGCGCCGCGTGCCGAATCGCTCGTCTGGACGTTCTCGGTCTTTATCCAGCCGCTGAGGGTGTACTCCGTCTCGGGCTGGACCGAGATGCCGTCGGCGAGCCAGACCGCGTCCGCGCCCTCCGAAGACGTGATTTGGACGCTCTGACTGCCGTCTTGACCGGTGTCCGCGTAGGTGTACTGCGCCGTCCCCGCGAACGTGTTCGTCGACCAGTCGGCGGGCATGGCGGGGTCGCTGCTGCCGGTGCTCTCCTCGAACGAGCCGTTCGAGAGCACGTCGTTGCCGTCGGGGTCAGTCAGCGAGACGCTGTCGTACCACGCCGTGCCGGTCACCTCGCCGTAGCCGCCGAACAGGCAGTTAATCTGGAGTTCTTCGAGGTCGCCGCTGTTGATGGTGGTGCTCACCTCGGTCCAGTCGTTGGTGCCGGTCAGTCCGGCCGGAATCGTGTCCCACTGGGTTCCCGAGTCCGTGTTCGCTATCTGCTCGACGCTGACGGTCGCGCCGAGCGGACCCTCGCCGAAGCCGCTTCCGTCCACGAGTTGGACGCTCTCGGTCCTGACGTACGCGGAGAGAGTGTACTCGGTGTTCGGGTCGACCGCGACCGTCGTGTTCCACGAGGCGTCCGCGCCCTCGGTGGACGATACCTGGACGCTCCGGTCGCCCTCGTAGCCCGTCTCGGCGTACGTGAATTCGGGTGAACCGGTGTACCCCGTGTTCGACCAGCCGACGGGTATCGGGTCGGAGTCGCCGCCGGTATCGCCGCCAGCGGGCGTCTCGAACGAGGGGTTTTCCATGAGGTTCGGCAGTTCGTCGTCGTCGTTCCCGCCGTCGCTCGTGTCCTCGTTGGCCTCGTACGCCGGGATGAAGCCGTCGGCGTGGGTCGCGCCGGCGAGCGACGCCGCGTCCACGAGAACCGTGTCCCGGTAGTTCGATTCGTCGCTAATCATCTGGTAGACCGCCTCGCCGGACGCGTCGTCGGACGGCGTCTGCGCGAGCGCGACGAGCGCCCACATGGCGACTCGGCCGTCCTCGTCGTTGAGGAGGCCGTTGTCGAGAATTGCCTCCCGCGTGTCCGTCGTCGACGGGAGAACGCGGAGCGCGGTGAGCCTGACACCGGCCGAGGAGTGCGTCAGCGCGCCGAGCGCGGCCTGAATCGCGGTGCTGTTTCCGGTGTCGGCGTCGAGCGCGCCGAGGCCGTGCATCGTCCACAGCGCGTGAATCGCCGCCGGGTCGAGACCGGTTTCGTCGAGCGTCTCCGTCGTGACGAGGTCGACGAGCGAGGAAAGCGCGCCCGTCTCGTTCCGTTCGACCAACAGCCGCTGGGCCGTCCGCCGCCAGAACATGTTCGAACTCGACAGCGTGTCGACGAGTTCCGAGACGCTCGCGTCTGTGAGGTCGGTCGGCTCGTAGCTGTCGTCGTCGCCGTAGACGACGCGGAAGAGCCGGGCGGTCGCGTGGTCGCGTACCTCGGTCATGTACGCGTTTCCGGGGCCGTTCTCGAAGCCGCCGGGCGTCGGGTTGTGCTGGTAGATGTAGTTGTACCAGTCGATGAACCACAGCATGCCGTCCGGGCCGACGGAGGAGTACGACGGCGCGAACCACGCGTCGGTGCCGCCGGCGATGTTGTGGGCGTAGTGGGTGTTGTAGCCCGCTCCGTCCTGCGAGAGGAAGAACGTCCCGAGTAGGTGACCCGTTCCGCCGCCGACGAAGCCGGTGTTGTTCCAGTACTTCTCGGGATACTCACGCGCCGTGTAGATGGTGTGACCGGTCGCCGCGGTGTACCCGCCGTGGAGGTCGACCTGCCGGACGCGGTCGGTGACGGGGAGGAACCGGTTCGTGTCCGACGCCGCGCCGAAGTCGTTCGGCCCGGTCCCCTCGATGAGGTCGTAGTACTGATGCGGGATGGCGAAGTAGTTGCTCGGTCGCCCGGCGGTCGCCGCCGAACCGAAGGCGAGGCCCTCCTCGGTGAAGCCGAGGCCGGCCTGGTTCCCCGGGAGCGCCCCGACGATTTCGAAGTCGGTGACGGAACCGTCTTCTAACTTGAATCGGTAGACCGAGGAGGTGAAGTTCCGCTCCTCACCGGCGATGGTGCCGCTGAACCCGGAGTAGCCGACCTGTCCCCAGATCCAGTTGTCGAGACCGTGGACCAGTTCGTTGGGGCCGGCGTGGGTGTCGCCGTTACCGTACCCGGAGAACAGGACGTTTCGTTCGTCGGCCTGCCCGTCGCCGTCCGTGTCGACGAGGTGGACCAGCTTCCCGCTCTCGTCGGGGTCGTCGAGGTCGGCGACGACGACGCCGTCGTCGACGACCACCATGCTCGGCGGAACCGAGAGCCCGTCTGCGAAGATGGTGAACTCGTCGGCCTGTCCGTCGCCGTCGGTGTCTTCGCAGACGACGATTTTGTCGCGGCCCTGCCCCAGTTCGTTGGGATAGTCGCGAGTGACCGACAGCCAGACGCGACCCTGTTCGTCGAACTTCGCGTCGAGGATGTTCCCCTTCGCGTCGTCCGGCAGGTCGGTCTCGGTGACGAACGGCTTGAGGTCGAACCCTTCCGGCGTAATCGTTCGACGGACCGTCTCGCTGGGGTTCAGCGCCCGCTGCATCTTGTTCCAGCTCGTCCCGCTGCCGACCTCCTCTGGGACCTCCGGCGTCAGGAGACTCCCCTCCGGCGGCGGATAGTACGGGATGTCGGCGTCGATGAACTCCAGGTCGTTGAGGACCTTGGTGTCGTCGGCGATGGTGTCTTCGTTCTTCGTGACCCAGCGAATCGCGTTCTCGATGAGCGCTTTGAAGCCGTCGGTCGCCCACGGCGCTCTGCCGTGACCCCACGCGGTGTAGAAGACGCGACCGTCGCCCTGCGTGCGAGTCCACGACCACGGCTCGCCCTGGTCGCGTCCCTCGTCGTACTCGGGGATGCTGTCGCCGTCGGGGAACTGCCCGTGAGCGAGCACATTGATGTCGTCGTTGAGGTTCATGTGGCGATACGTCTCGTCCTGCACCGTGATGGGGTCGAGATTCGACAGAATCGGGTGGCTCGGCTGGGCGAAGCTCGTCGTCATCTCACCGAAGTTGTGGTCGGCGAACTCGCCGCCGACGAGGTTCATGTAGGCGTCCGACTCGGTGAAACAGGCCGAGGCGCTGTGAATCGGGATGAAGCCGCCGCCGTTCTCGACGAACTCGACGATGGACTCCTCCTGTTCCGCGGTCAGCTCTTGGCCGTAGTTCGCCCCGCGGTTGTCCATCATGATCCACGCGTCGTAGCGGTGGAGCACGTCGGGTTCGAGGTCTTCGAGACGGTCGGTGTACTGGACCTCGATACCCCGGTTCAGCATGTACTCGGTGAGCTGGACCTGCCGGGCTGGCGCGTTGTGGCTGCCGCCCTGCGGGCCGCCCATCATGAGGACGCTGATGTTGTCTTCGGCCGGCGGCGGGGTTATCTCGACGCTCCCCCGCATCTGCTCGGGGTGCTCTTCGGCGTAGTACATCGCCATCGACGACTCGGCGGTGAAGCTGATCGTCTCCGAGCCGCCCGACGCCTGCATCGTGGAGAACGACTGCATCTCCTCGCCGGTCGGGTCCGCGAGGACGAACGTGACGTCCTCGTCCATGACGTTCGAGAGCTCGATTTCGTACTCCTCGCCCTCGTGCATGACGAGCGTCGGGTTGGTCGTGTCCTCCATCTCGGAGGGAGCGGTCGCGACCCACGAGAACGAGTCCGCCGAGGTCTCTATCTCCGTCCCGTTTCGCCAACTGTTGATTCCCTTCAACAGGGAGTCAGTCGTCAGGCCACCCTGACGCCAGTCGGATATCGCGTCGGCGAGACCCGACCCCTCGATGACCGACTCCTCGTTCGTGTACGCCGCGAGGACGTCACCCTCCGTCGCGACGAGGCGAATCGTGTCGTCGGTGGTGAGCTGTTTCGCCTGTGCGACGCCGCTGGCTCCGAGGAAGTTCGCCGCCCCGACGCCGCTCACTTTCATGAAGTTGCGTCGGTTGATGTTCAGACCTTTGCTGTCGCCGTCGTCGGGATTCGATTCCCGTGTCGTGTCGTCGTCGTGTGTCATAGTGTGTTGCGTCGGTCGCTGTCGTCGTTGGTCACTGTGCGATTACAGGACTGCGCTGCTCTCGCGAACGGCAACCCAGCCGTGTACCCCGCCAATGCGCCGAACGGACGGACGGCTCTCTCCCCGCGTTCTCGCCCGAATGGACGGCGAGGTGTAACGGAAGTATAGCCATTATTCCCGTCGGCTCATTGATTTGGGCTACCAAATCTCATGAACTAACATTACTTGAATGTACTGTCCGGCGGCAAGTCGTGTCCACATGTCTCACTGCTTCACTAGCCGGTGAACGTTGGACTGACCCCAATATTGATTACAGTCTGTAGTGTTGCCACGATTGCAAGTATGAACCGCGCATACACACAACCAGTCGCACCGGCGGCGACGCCGCGCGGCGTCGAGGTTTCGAACGACGGGGGCGGACCGACCCGACGCGAGCGGTCCACCGCGGGTGACCGATGAGCGTCGTCATCGTCGGCACGCTCGATACCAAGGGCGAGGAGATAGGATTCGCCCGCGAGGTACTCGAAGGGCAGGGAATCGAAGTACACCTCGTCGACGTCGGCGTGATAGGTGAGCCAGAAATCGAACCGAACACCGACGCCGCGGCCGTGGCCGAGGCGGGCGGCAGCACCCTCGAAGCGCTTCGGGAGGCCGGCGACCGCGGCAAGGCCATCGAAACCATGGGCGACGGTGCGGCCGTCGTCGCGTCGCGACTCCACGCGGAAGGCCGACTCGACGGCGTCCTCGGTCTGGGAGGCGGCGGGAACACGTCGGTCGCGACGGCCGCGATGCGCGCACTCCCGATGGGGGTCCCGAAACTGATGCTCTCCACGATGGCCTCGGGCGACACGGAGCCGTACATCGGCTACCACGACATCGCGATGATGTACTCCGTCGCCGACATCGAGGGGCTCAACCAACTCTCGCGGACCGTCATCTCCAACGCGGCACTCGCGATGGTCGGCATGGTGTCGAACGAGCCGGACGTGGAGACCGAGGACAAACCGACCATCGGAATCACGATGTTCGGCGTCACCACGCCCTGCGTCCAGACGGCGCGCGACTGGCTCGAAGCGCGCGGCTACGAGACCATCGTCTTCCACGCGACCGGAACCGGTGGCCGGGCGATGGAGTCGCTCATCGAGGAGGGCGTCATCGACGGCGTGCTCGACGTCACGACGACCGAGTGGGCCGACGAACTGGTCGGCGGCGTCCTCGCGGCGGGTCCCGACCGACTCGACGCCGCGGCCGAGCGCGGCATCCCACAGGTCGTCTCAACCGGCGCGCTCGACATGGTCAACTTCGGGCCGAAAGACTCCATCTCCGACGAGTTCGACGGCCGGCAGTTCCACGTCCACAACCCGCAGGTGACGCTGATGCGGACGACCCCAGAGGAGAACGCCGAACTGGGCCGAATCATCGCGGAGAAACTCAACGCCGCGACCGGGCCGACCACGCTCGCGCTCCCGCTCGGCGGCGTCTCGATGCTCGACGCGGAGGGCGAGGAGTTCTACGACCCCGAAGCCGACGACGCGCTGTTCGACGCGCTGCGCGAGCACCTCGACGGCCACGTAGAAGTCGTCGAGTCGGCGGCCAACATCAACGACGAGGAGTTCGCGCTCACGCTCGCGAAGGCCATCGACAGCCGCATGCGGGCGTCGGCGTGAGACGACCGTTTCCGAATCGAGAACGAGACTCGAGGGTCGCGCCCCGAGAGCCGATATTCTGAGCGCCGACGCGCGGGATTTCCCACCCGCAGTCAGTCTCGTGACCTGTTTTCTACCCGGATAATCACAAAGTTTAACTATACCATGACACCATGTCACTACCAGCGTTCCGAAGAAACATGACTGATCAACCAGCGCTAACTGACGAATCCAGGCGACGCTATCTGAAAGCAATCGGGACGGCCGGACTCACGGCCGGCCTTGCGGGCTGTGCCGGTGGGGGCGGTTCCGAGACCGAGAACACTGGCGGTGGGGGCGGCGACGATTCCTCTGGCGGGGACACGTCCGGCGGCGACGACAGCGGCGAAGACTACGAGCCCATCGGGAACTTCCCGCCCGAAGGGAACTCCGTGAGCATCGGATTCAACGGGCCGACCTCCGGCGCGTTGGGTCCCGACGGTCAAGACCAGGAGAAAGGCTTCGACCTCGCGGTCAAGCACCTGAACGAGGGCGGCGGCCTCGTCGACTACTGGGACCGACTGAGCGGCGACGGCATCATGGGCTACCAGGTCGAGCCGACGAAGGCCGACACCGCCGGCAGCGCCGACACGGCCCAGGACAACATCGACCGGATGATTCAGCGGGACAACATCCAGTTCTGGACGGGCGGCATGTCCAGTACGGTGACGATGGCGATGCAGAACGTCGCCCAGCGGGAGAAAGTCCCGTTCATGGGCGGCAACTCCACGTCCGCCGGCATCTCCGGCGAGAACTGCTCGCGATACTACTTCCACCCGACGTTCCACGCAGAGATTATCGGGATGGCGATGGGCGAGGCCGCGCCCTCGGTCCTCGGCGAGGACCGCTCGCTGTTCCACATCTACATGGACTACTCCTACGGGCAGTCGAACCGCGACGCCGCCCGCAAGTACCTCACCGAGCAGGGGCCGTGGGAGGACGCCGGCGGTGCCGCCATCGCGGAAGGCGAGACCGACCACAGCTCCCAGATTCAGGCGCTCGAAGACTCGGGAGCCGACACGCTGTACTTCTCCAGCTTCGGTAACTTCGCGGCCAGCGGCCTCGCGCAACTGCGGGACGCCGGCCTGACCGACGACATCGACGTCATCATCCCGCACGTCAGCGCGTTCACCCTCGACCCGCTCGGTGCGGACGCGGAGGGCGTCCTCGGTATGGAGCCGTGGAACCCGAACGCCGACAACGAAGCGAGCCAAGCGTTCGTCGAGGCCTACCGAGCCGAGTACGACGAGACGCCGAACCAGAGTTCGCTGCACACCTACGAGTCGATGATGGTGTACGCCGCCGCCGTCGAGGAGGCCGGCACGTTCCACCCGCCGACGGTGGTTCGAACGCTCGAAGACTTCGAGTGGAGCCTCGCGTGGGGCGACTCCTCGTACCGGTCGTGCGACCACCAAGTCGAGCGACCGTGGTACATGGTGCAGGGCGTCGGCGACGACCGCGCCGAGGAACTCGGCATCCGGACGGAAATCGTCGAGACGACCGACCCGCTCGTCTACGAGTGCAGCGAGTTCCCGGCGTCGAACTGCGCCATGGGCGACAACGAGTACGGAGACGAGTAACGGCCGGTCCAAGCCTCGATACGACGTACCTTACTCCCATTTTCTGCAGTTGGTAATCCGCGAGCGGCAACCGGCGTTCTCGGCCGCGCGCACGCCATTCTCCCAACTCGACTGCATTCGTGTCTCGCTGACACCCGGGACCGCCCCCGCCGAACCCGGAGAGCGGCCCGCTGGCATGCCAGAAGTCAGCGAAACACAAGATTAACATACTGAAGAATGTATGAATAATCGTGCACACCATGAAGTGCTTACTCACATCTGTACCGAGGTGGAAGCCATGAACATCGACGGTGTCGTCGGGTTCCTCTTCATCGCGCTGAGCGTCGCGTCGCTGTACCTGCTCGTCGCGGTCGGTCTATCCATCGTGTTCGGGTCGCTCAAATACGTGAATATGGCTCACGGGGTCCTCTACCTGAGCGGCGCGTACATCGGGCTCCTCATCGCGTCGAGCGAACAGTACGGTGGGCTCTTAGGTGACTTCGGGCAGGTCGGACTCGATTGGGGGTTCGTCCCCGCGCTCGTGTTGACGCCGGTGGTCATCTTCGTCCTCGGCGTCGCTATGGAGCGTTGGATCGCGAAACCGTTCTACGAGCGAGAACTGCTCGACCAACTGCTAGTGACATTCGGAATTCTCATCGCCGCTCAAGAGCTGGTCGCCATCCTCTTCGGCCGGACGGGGACCATCTACCCCCGACCCGAGTGGCTCACGGGCGCGATTTCGCTTCCCGTCATCGGTACGCCGCCGGGGATGAGCGCGGCCTCGACGATACGCGTCCTCGTCGTCGCGCTCACGCTGTTGCTCGTCGCCGGCATCTTCGCGTTCTTCAAATACACCGACTACGGGCTGGCCGTGCGGGCGGGCACCGAAGACTCCGAGATGACGCAGATGCTCGGTATCCGCGTCGGCCGGCCGTTCCTCCTGATATTCGCCGTCGGTGCCGCGTACGCCGGACTCGCCGGTGTCCTCGGGGGGTCGCTGTTCAACGTGACCTCCGAAATCGGCATGGAGATAATCATCCCGTCGCTGGTCATCGTCATCATGGGCGGCGTCGGCAGTTTGCGCGGGACCGTTGTCGGCGCGCTGCTCGCCGGACTCACCTTCGCGGTGGCGACGGAACTCGAACCGAGCATGACGCAGGCCAGCATCTATCTGCTGGCCATCGTGGTGCTGACGATTAGGCCGAGCGGCATCTTCCCCTCGGCGGAGGTCGGACAATGAGCACGGACAACATCCACAAGACCGTAGACGAAGAATCGTCGTTGATTAGCTGGGACACCTGGGACGGAATCAAGCACACCGAGTCGTTCGTCTTCCTGGCGTCGGTGTTGTTCGTCCTGACGTTCTCGTACGCGTTCGGCCGCGCACCGGTCGTCTCGGATATCTTCCAGGGATATCACGGACTCGCGGTTACCATCCTCATCTGGTCGATATTCGCGCTCGGGTTCAACCTCCTGTTGGGCCAGACCGGCCTCCTCTCGTTCGGGCACGCCATGTTCTTCGGGACCGCGAGCTACGCCTCGGCGTTGTTCGCGATTCACGTGTACAACGACCCGCTTGCGGTCATCGTCGTCGGGACGTTGGCTGCGGTCGCCCTCGGGGCAATCGCGGCGCTGATTCTCCTGCGCCTCCACACGGTGTACTTCTCCATCGTGGCGCTGGCTATCGGCCAGTTCCTCTACTTTCTCGCCCGAGAACCGCTCGTGGAAATCACGAAGGGCATAAACGGCCTCGAAGTGCCGCGGTCGCCCGTCCTCGGGTTCTTCGAACTGGAACACCAGTACGGCGGGTTCCTCGGCGAACTCATCGTGAACAACCTCTACCTCTTCGTCGGCGTCTTCTTCGTCGGCGTCGTCGTCTCCATCACGCGCATCCGCAAGTCGCCCTACGGGCTCATCTTCAAGGCGATTCGCGAGAACGAGACGCGGACGGCGTTCGTCGGTCTCGACGTCTGGCGCTACAAGTTCGCGGCGTTCCTCCTCTCCGCGTCCATCGTCGGCCTCGCCGGCGGCCTGATGGCCGTCAACACCCAGTTCGCGGGCGTCGAACGACTCTACTGGTCCGTCAGCGGCGACGTCGTCGTCATGACCGTCCTCGGCGGACTCGGCACGCTCGCCGGCCCGGTCATCGGGACGTTCGTGTTCTTCTACTTCAAAGGCATCGTCAACGGCTTCCCGACGCTCGGCAACTACTGGCTCCTCCTGCTCTCGCTTTCGTTTACCACGGTCGTGTGGGTCTACCGCGACGGTATCTGGGGGATGACGACCGCCCTCACCGGCGCGCTCCGCGAGCCCAGAGAACTGCTCGACTCCCTCACGGGTGGCGACTCGACCGGCGACTCCTCGGGAGGTGAGAACTGATGGCGCTGCTCGAAACCCACGGACTCACCAAGGAGTTCGGCGGACTCACGGCACTCGACGGCGTCGACATCGAAGTCGAAGAGGGCGAGCTCGTCTCCCTCATCGGCCCCAACGGTGCCGGCAAGTCCACGCTCATCAACACGATTACCGGTCGACTGCGTCCGACCGAAGGCGAGGTGTTCTACGCCGGGAACGAACTCGTCGGCATGAAGCCGTTCGAAATCGCCCAACTCGGCGTCGGCCGGTCGTTCCAGACCGCGTCGATTCTCCCCGAACTCACGGTGCGCGAGAACGTGCAGGTCGCGTCGTTCGCGGCCGAACACGGCTCGTTCCGGGTCAACTTCTTCCGCCGGCGGGACTCCTTCGACGAGGTCCAAGCGCGGACGAACGACATCCTGGAGACTATCGGTCTCGACTCGAAGGCCCGGATGGAAGCCGGTTCGCTCCCGTACGGGGACAAGCGGCGCTTAGAGGTCGCTATCGGACTCGCGACCGACCCGGACCTGCTGTTCATGGACGAGCCGACCGCCGGCATGTCGCCGACGGAGACCGAGATAACGGTCGACCTCATCCACGACCTACTGGCCGACTGGGGGATGACCATCTTCCTCGTCGAACACGACATGGACATCGTCTTCGACGTGTCCGACCGCATCTTCACGCTCCACCAAGGACGGCTCATCGCGCAGGGTACCCCCGAGGAGATTCGGGAGAATCCAGCCGTTCGCGAGGCCTACCTCGGAGGTGGGGAACAATGAGCCTGCTCGAACTCGACGATGTGCACGCCTACTACGGACCGAGCCACATCCTCCGCGGCGTCTCCCTCGACATCGACGAGGGCGAGGTCGTCACGCTCCTCGGCCGCAACGGCGCGGGGAAGACGACGACGGTCCGCAGCATCGCCGGGACCGAACCGCCGGCGATTCGGTCCGGGTCGATTCGATTCGACGGCGACGACATCACGGACTGGCCGGCCGACAACATCGCTATGGGCGGCATCGGCGTCGTCCCGGAGGGTCGGCGACTGTTCTCCGAACTGACGGTCGAGGAGAACCTCGAGATGTCGAAAATCACCCGCGGCTGGTGGAACACCATCCGCCGGGGCGGTCTCGGCGGCGGCGAGAGCACGATGTCGATAGACGAGCTGTACGACCTGTTCCCGCGGCTCGACGAGCGGCGGGCCCAACAGGCCGGGACGCTCTCGGGCGGCGAACAGCAGATGCTCTCCATCGCGCGGACGCTCAGGCTCCCGAACCTGAAACTGCTGTTGCTGGACGAACCGACCGAGGGACTGGCCCCACAAATCGTCAAGACGGTGGGCGACTCCGTCGCGGAAATCGCCGACCAAGGGCTGACGGTGCTCCTCATCGAGCAGAACGTCCGCGAGGCGCTCCGCATCGCGGACCGCGGCTACGTGCTCGACCAGGGTGACATCGTCTACAGAGGCACCGTGGACGAACTCGAATCCGAGGACCTCGACGAGTACCTCGTCGTCTGACCGCGCCGAACGCGCGCCCCTCGGCGCGACCGACGCGCTCTTTTTCTCCCACCTCGCTTCCGTGTCGGTCCGTTCTCGTTTCGATTCTCTCCTCAGTTCTTGTTCCGGCTCTCGTTCCGGTTCCTTCCCCGGCGCTCAGTCTCGCATTTCGGGGGCGGTTCTTCACCCTCGGTCGCCGTCAGTCAGTCGACAATATTATTTCGTGACACTCGAAGACACGGGACATGAAACGGACCAACCGACGACGATTTCTCGCCGCGTTCTCCTCGTCCGCGTTTGCGTTCACCGCGGGGTGTCAGCGACCGGTCGCGTCAGCGTCGCAGAGCCACCCCGTGTCCGAACCGGTCACCTCGTGGCCGACGTTCCGCGGAGGACGGTTCAACACCGGCTACATCGGCGACGTGTCCCCACTCGACTCGGAGCCCTCGGTGGAGTGGACCTTCGAGGCCGACGGGGCGTTCTGGGGGAGCCCAATCGTCGCCGACGGCACCGTCTACATCGGGAGCGCCGATAGCTCGCTGTACGCCATCGACGCCGAGACCGGCGAGAAACGGTGGTCCTTCGAGTCCGGGCACCGAATCGAGGGGACGCCAGCCTACGCCGACGGTATCGTCTACATCGGGTCGTACGACAAGCATCTGTACGCTATCGACGCCGAGACCGGCGAGGAACGGTGGTCCCGGGCGTTCGACGGGCTGATTCGAGGGAGCCCGACGGTCTGGGACGGGACGGTCTACACCGGCGTCGGCTGTCACAACCTCGCGTGCGCGTGGTACGCGGAGGAGGCCAACGTCTCGGAGACCGGATGGGTGTACGCGCTCGACGCCGAGACCGGCGAGACGGAGTGGCAGTACGAGGTCGGCGACGAAGTGGTCAGCAGTCCGGCAGTCACGGACAACCGCGTGTACGTCGGCTCCTCGGACGAAGCGCTGTACGCGCTGTCGCGCTCGACCGGCGAGGTCGAGTGGCGGTACGAGACCCGCGACATGATCTGGTCGAGTCCGGCGGTCGCCTACGGCTCCGTGTACTTCACTGACTGGAACGGCAACGTTCACGCCGCCGACGCGGCGACGGGCGAGCGAGAGTGGCTCGCCGACACGGCGGGCCGATACATCTCGGGGTCCGTCGCCGTCGGCGAGGAGGCCGTCTACGTCGGTCACACGCCGTACAACACGCTCGACGACCCGACGACGAACCACGCGAAGGTGTTCCGCTTCGACCGCGAAAGCGGCGCTGAGAACTGGAGCTTCGAGACGCCCGCGCTGGAAGTCGGAAGCAGTCCCGTCCTGACTGAAGACACGCTCTACGTCGGGACGCACCGACAGTCGGACGGCGACGGCGTCGGTGTCCACGCCATCACGACTGACGGGCAAGAAGAGTGGTTCATGGAAATCGACGGGCGGGGCGTCGGGTCCAGCCCGGCGCTCGTCGACGGGCGACTGTACTTCGGCGGGACCGACGCGAAGGTGTACGCGGTCGAGTAGTCTGACTGTACGCGAGACCGCCTCCGCGACGACTGGTTACCGAAGCGGTAGCAATCGCTCGAACGAGAACGTCTCGAAAGCCCTCAGAAGTCGATTTCCTTGAACTTGCGCGCTTGATTCTCGATGGCTTCCTCCGTGGCGAGGCGCTCGATGCTCGACGCGCCGAAGAAGCCGACGACGCCCTCGGTGTTGTTGAGGACGTACTCCGCGTCGTCGGGCCACGCGATGGGGCCGCCGTGACAAATGACGTGCACGTCGTCTCGGACCGACTTGGCGGCGTCGTGGTGCGCCTGCACGCGCTCGGCCGCGTCGTCGAGGTCGAGCGCCGTCTCCGCGCCGATGTCGCCGGAGGTCGTCAGGCCCATGTGGGAGACGATGACGTCGGCACCGGCTTCGGTCATCGCTTTGGCCTGCTCCTCGGTGAAGACGTACGGGCACGTCAGCATGCCCTGCTCGCTCGCCTCGCGAATCATCTCGACTTCCTTGTCGTAGCCCATGCCGGTCTCTTCGAGGTTCTTCCGGTAGCTGCTGTCCTCGTCGATGAGTCCGACGGTCGGGAAGTTCTGGACGCCGGAGAAGCCGCGACGACGCAGGTCTTCGATGAACACGCTCATCTCGCGGAAGGGGTCGGTCCCGTTGACGCCGGCGAGCACCGGCGTGTCTTCGACGACCGGGATGACCTCGTGGCCCATCTCGACGACGATTTCGTTGGCGTCGCCGTACGGCAGGAGACCGGCCAGCGAGCCCCGACCGTTCATCCGGTAACGGCCCGAGTTGTAGATGATAAGCAGATCGACGCCACCGCGTTCCGCGAACTTCGCGGAGATGCCGGTTCCGGCACCGGCGCCGATGACGGGGTCGCCGGATTCGATCGTGGATTCGATACGGTCGAGTGATTCAGCACGAGTATACTTCATCCGAGTTGACAGGCCATCGCATACGACTTTAATATTTCGGAAGAATCGACCGAGGCCGGGCGTCCTCGACGGCGACTGCCTCGACCGAAACGGTCTCGATAAGAAGGCGCTCGTCCGCGCGAATCAGTTGTCCGGGAACTCGCCAGGCGGGAAGACCGTCGCGTCGTCGTCCTCGCGAATCACGGCTTCCGGGCCGGGCGGGCAGTACACCGCGAGGAAGCGAAGCGGCTCCCACGAGGTGTTGATGGTGCTGTGTTCGACGCCGCTGGGGATGTGAACCATGTCGCCCGCGCCGACCGTCCGGGTCTCGTCTTCGATGGTCTGTTCGCCCTCGCCGCCGAGGAAGTACAGTATCTCCTCGCTGTCGGGGTGCGTGTGTCGCTCGTGGCCCTTCCCGGGTTCGAGCAACACGACGCCGGCGCTGAGTCCCTCCGAGGCGGTGACCTCGGGCGTGTTCATCCACTTCAGCGTGCCCCAGTCCAGTTGAATCGTCTCTACGTCGTCTGCCTGGACGAACCGCTTTTCGGATACCATGACGTGTTGAGTCAAACAGTATCAATTATTAAATATTTTGGTGACCGAAACGCGGTCAGAAGTTCGTCGAGCGTTCGCGGGCTATCCACACTATTTTCGAGAGGAAAATCGAGGCGCAGATCCGGAGCCGACGACCAACGCGACTGAACTAGTGGTAGGTGGCCTCACACGGCGATTCGTCACTATTCGAGTCGGTGGCGGTCACGTGGGCGCTCCGTTTCGTTCGCGTGTTGTAAATTATTAATAGACCAATACAATCGCGGGGCGAACCGTGACGGAATCGGTCGGTGACTGAGGAATGGACGCTCCGAGAACGAGCGGAATCGGACCGGCGTACGGGGATTTCCTGCTCGTTGGTCCCGAGCGACTGTTCTACTCACGCGGACGGAACGGGGTTCAACCGGCGACGACAGCCGTTGTTCGGGCGTCGGACGCGTGTGATGTGATGACAAACCAGATAGCTCTCAAACATCCATTTTCATATCGAAAATCCAACGCGGAGTCACGAGAGTGGAGACTCTCTGCACCGGTGCTTGGTTCGTATCTTCGATAGACATTACAATCATATGTTTGTGATGGACTAATTACAAACATATGTCTGTAATATTCACTCGCCACCTCCCCACCAGTGTCCGTGGTTTACGAGACGAAGAGAAGACAGTCGTGGGACCAACCACCCAGTTCTGTACGACACGTTCCGTATAGGTGCGAGACCCCTCGTGACGCTAGCGCTCCCGCAAGTCCCGCGGGAAAAGCGACCAGTACGCGGGCACAGTCCGTTTACGAGATCTCAACCGAACTGCTCCGCGGCGGGCGATGAGACCGTCATTCGAGGGCGCAGATGAAACGCGAGTAGAGATCCCAAAACAGCATTCTCGAAATGTGAAGTTTGGTGTGTTGTCGGTGAGAATGCCGAATACCGCCGTCAACGGAGTCGCTCCGTCGTCGGGGCGCTCAGAACAGCGCGCCCGCCTGCAAGACCGCCACGAGGACGGTCAGGACGCCGACGCTGGCGACGGTGGTGGTGAAGATGGTCGTGCTGAGATACTCCGGGGCGGTGATGCCGTCGACCGCCGTCTCGTCGGCGTACTCGATGGTGAGCGCCAGCGGGATGACCGCGGCGGGCGTGGCACACTCGAGGACGAACACCTTCGCGACGGTCGGGTCGCCGAACCCCAACGCGAGCGCGAGGCCGAATCCGACGAGCGGCGCGACGACGAGTTTCAGCGCCGTCGGCGCGAGCGACCGCGATATGACGGACACGTTGGTCTCCGCCAGCTGGATGCCGAGGATGAGCAACATGACCGGAATCGACGCGTCGCCGACGAGTCCGACGGTCTCCATGAGCGCCGAGTCGGCCGGCGGGACGAGGCCGAGCGCGCGGGCGATGACACCGGCGATGATGGCGTACAGGAGGGGGAGGCGGAATATCTCCGTGACTGCGTCGAGAACTCCGCTATCGGAGCCGTTCGAGGCGATGTAGACGCCGAGCGTGTAGACCACGAGGTTCTGGATGGTGAGATAGATGACGGCGGTCGTTCGTCCGACTTCGCCGAACGCGAACCCGGAAAGCGGGATACCGACGAAGCCCGAGTTCGGGAACGCCGCCGCCAGCATGAGCGCGCCGAGGAGCGGCCCCGACTCGCCTGCGAGCCGGCCGACGCCCCACGCGATAGCAATCATGAGGAGCGCGTAGCCGACGACGCCGACGCCGAGTTTGAGCACTTCACCGCCGTCGAGGGTCGTCGTGGCGATGCTGTGGAACGCCAACGCCGGGATGAGCACGTACAGTCCGAGGGTGTTTATCGGTCCGACGTCGATGTCCGTCGTTCGCGCCAACAGATAGCCGACGACGGCGACGCCGAGAATCGGGAGAATCGCGTTCGTGAACGCCCCCGTCAACGACATTGGTTACCCTCCACGGGGAGTCGGTTCGGCGGTCTGAAACGTTCGGCTAACACTCTGCGCTGTCGCTGTCCGCTCATGTCACTTCCATATTGCTTCTGGTATAAATAGTATCGGAGATGGCTACGTGCGGGACCAGATGTTGTTACCATGCGAGTAGACAAACGAATATGCGGATAGTGAGATCAATCGCACGCCAAGTAGAATTGTTCCATGTCCGAAATTTGGCGTGTGGGGAAGATCGGTTAAAGGATTAGGTGGGTAGATAAATTGATCCTACTTCTTGTTTTGAGAAGATTATATAAATTTTAATTGGATTATAGGAATCATCTATAACTATATCCGAGATAAAAGATTAATATCAGAAATTATCTGAGGTATTCAGATATTTTGAATTTTGACTTGGTTTCTTCTGGTTTGTATTATATCTAAAATACTGGCATCCGGTGTGTGTTCGATTTGGCTCTGTTGAAATCCTTCAGCGATGACATTGGAGAGAGCGCACCTTCTGGCTGTTTCCGTGGACCACAGTAAAAACTAGTCTCTCAACAAATAGCAAGACGACAAGAGGGTTTCAACAGAGCCTTCAATTTGCAATAGGCAGGACTGATAAGATAGAGAATTGACTTCGGCTTACGCTTCGTCGAACATAACAGACGCTACGCGTCTGTTGGCTCGACGAGTTGTTTCACTCCTCGTCGAATACTGTCGAGCGAAGCTCGACTGATTCGACTTCGGCTTACGCCTCGTCGAACAGCGCAGCACTCCGTGCTGCTGGCTCGACGAGTTGTTTCACTCCTCGTCGAACAGCGTCTCGCCGTCGACCATGTGCTCTTCGACGGTGTCCATGTCCAGCGTCACGCCGAGGCCCGGCTTCTCCGGAATCTCGATGTAACCGTCCTCGATGACCGTCTCCTCGACGAG